>JAQWKT010000012.1 GCA_029247685.1 Crocinitomicaceae bacterium
CCCTTTCAACAATTTGGTTTTAATCAACCAAATAGAGCAATTTTATTCTTTCCTTTTATTTTATTACCAGCCACAATAGTCCCAATAGTAATTCATACTCATATATTAGATATTATAAAATTGATTAAAGAAATTAAAACGACACCACAACACAGTCTAAACTAAATTGAATAACTTAGTTTAGCCGCAACGTTAGAAATAAAATTTTATTTATGAAAATTGTTGAAAATATATTCTTGATCTTAATCTTATTCCAATTCAACAATAAATTATTAAGTCAAGAGGCAAAAGAATTTGATGGTTTTGCAATTAATCCCAAATTTGGCCCTGCATTTAGTGTGGATGGCGGAAATGATATTCCTTCATTCGGTCTCGAGATTAATCTTTTAAAAAATAAATTTATTTACTCATTAGAGTATATAGCACATGATTTTCTTGATCAAAACCAATTAGGTATAATGATGGGTAAATATAAAGGAGATAAATATTTTAGGATACAATATCAAGGTGGCATTAATCTGTTTTGGGGTGAGTATTACACCCCTGGTGAAACACAACCATGGATAGGTGGAAGTGGTTCAACTTCCTCCTTTTTCACAGCAGGTGCGGTTAGCAAAGTTGGGTTAAAAATTATTCCATTAAAAAATTTAAGTATAGGGATAGATCTTCAAGTAAATATAAATTTTGAAAAGACCCTATTTATGCCAATGTTTAGTATAGAAATTGGCAAATTAAGAAATCCCATTAAAAGCCAAAACACAAAACTCAGAAACGAATAATTTCATTGGCTTAGTTTTAACTTTTTTGTTTTTTATAGTTATCAGTATAAAACTGAGAACTCAGCTAAATTAAAAAATCATGAAAAAAATATTTTTAAGCCTATTCCTATTTTGTTTTTGCACATTTAATTGCTTTGGGGACAACCACGTTGACTCTTTATCAAATCATTGTGAAAAATACAAACAAGAAATTAAAGAACTATATGAAGATCATTATGGAAAGGAATTCAAAAATTCTCCAGAAATGAAAAGCGCCTGCATCGATTACATCGAAAGAAAAATCGATGGAAAGGAAGGCACTACTTATAAGAAGTGTAACTTCTTTGTAACTAGAAGGTTTGAAAAAGAAGCATTTCAAAGCAATAAAGGCATCTCAAAGGAAGATGTTTTATTTGCAGACTTTAGATTAGAGTTTGTGGAAGACAACTTAAATGACCCAAGATTTAACTATGTAAATGCAGATAAAATACATGTAGAAATTGGAGAATACAAAGATTACGTTTATGTGGTGGTCGGAGTCACGTCCTCTTGGTATGAGGAAAACAAAGACTTATTAAATTACAATTAATTAGTTAAAATAGAAATTACTTCTTTAAATTTTTGATGAATACAAAATAATCAAGTGGGTTTTATTTCCTTAAAGCCAATTCCTAAAATACGCTCGTATTTACGCAAGGTTTTGACCTGAGAAGTATCAACCAAGCACAGCGATGTTCCATGAGCCCCAGCCCTTGCTGTTCGACCACTTCGATGTGTATAGTATTCGTCGCTTTCAGGCAGTTGATAATGAACAACAAATGTTAAGCCTTTAACATCTATCCCTCTTGCCGCTACATCTGTGGCAACTAAAACACGCAAGCTATGATTTTTAAACGCGCGCATTACCTTGTCTCTTTCCTTTTGCAACAAATCGCCATGAAGTGCATCTACCTCCATGTTTTTTGCAATCATCTGTTTTGATAATTTTTGAGCTGCAGCTTTTGTTTTACAAAAAATAACCCCTCTATTTTTATGCTCCGATTTTAAAAATTGCAACAAGACAAATAGTTTTTGCTTTTCATCACATATAACATATTGATGCGTAATGTTTTTATTGACAACATTTCGTATGTTGACTTCAATTCGATGCGCATCTGCTGACATATGCTGTGAAACAATTTCTTTGATCCCATGAGGAATAGTTGCTGAAAACAACCATTTATTTTCCACCTTGGTTAAAAATCTTAAAATTTGATCCAGCTCAGATTTAAAGCCCATGCTCAACATCTCATCTGCTTCATCCAGCACAATGGTTTTAACCTCACTCAGATCAATTGCTTTTCGATTAACAAGATCGATTAAACGACCTGGAGTTGCAACAACTATTTGAGTCGGTCGTTTTAATGCGGCAATTTGAATGTCAATTTTTTCTCCACCATAAACGGCTTCTGTAAATATTTTAGAGGCATATTTTGTAAACTTAAAAAGTTGTTTTGCCACTTGTTTGCCTAACTCTCTTGTCGGACAAAGAATCAATGCCTGAATTTTTTTATTAGATGGATCGGTTGTATTAAGTAATGGCAAACCATAGGCCGCTGTTTTACCCGTTCCTGTTTGGGCCTGGGCAACAATGTCTCCACCCTCTTCTAAAAGAACAGGAATAACCTTGCTCTGAATCTCCGTTGGATTAATGATATTTAATTCATTTAATCCTTTTACCAGTTCTGGACTGACACCTAACTCAACAAAACTTTTCAAAATATTTATCTTCTATATAAATGCAAAGGTACAATGTTTTGAGCTCGGATGTGCTTAAAAAACAAAAGAGCTGTTTTCACAGCCCTTTGCCCTTTTTATTTTTAGCTATTTGTCGCCATTAATTAATACCGGTGTTTTTCCATCCGTTAATATCAATTTTGCATTGGGAGAAGTTGCAATTTCTTTCAAAACTTGGAGGCTTTGCCATTTAATATTCCCTTCGCTTATCCCTTCTTTTATGATCAATTGCGCATCTCTAATTCCTTCTGCTTCGATACGCTTTCTTTCTGCTTCTTTTTCTTCTCTTTGGAGCACAAAGGTCATTTGTTGAGCCTGTTGTTCGGCTCTTAATTTTGATTCAATAGCAGAATACAAACCAGTAGGAAGGGTAATGCTCTTTAAAAGAACCGCTTCGATTTGAAAACCTCTTCCTTTTAAAATAGTTGCCATCTGTTTTTTGATTTCTTTTTCGATTTCACCACGTTTACCCGAATGCATGTCTTTTGCAAAAAAACGAGCGCAAACATCTGCCGAAGCTGATCGAAACGTGCTAAGAATAAGTGTTTTTTCATAGTTTTTACCGACACTTTCGATTATCTCTCTCACTTTATCTTGTTCAATGTGATACAGAATTGAAATTTCGGCTTTCACATTTAAGCCCTCTTTTGAGGGTAAATTAAGCCGAATCTCTTTGTTTATTGTTCGAATAGGCACTCGAACAATCATCGTTACAAACGGATTATAAAGAAAAACTCCCTGTGTTTTTGTTTTGTTTTGTAATTTCCCAAGTCTACGCTTGATGCCTACATCTCCTGGCCTTATAACCGCACAAGAGCTAATAATTGCTGTTAGACAGCAAAGTAAAAATATTTTTGTTTTCATTTTGTTTTATTTTTTAATTAGAAATTAATTTGTTGTTTTTAAGATAAAAAGACAACACTTCTTGGAGGAGGAGACTCTACCTTCAAATACTTATCGCCATAATTGTTTTCTGTATAAAAAAAATTTAGTGGAGAGTTGTCTTTTGTAGAAAAAGGAACTAATACAAAAATGTAATCTTCTAACAAATCGTCATTCTCCACTATCTCTTCAAGTAAAGACGTTTCAGGTGTTTCTATTTCTAAGCCCAATAAATTATTATTAGAAGCCATTAAAAGAACTAGAACCAAAGCAACTGGAGATAAATAAAAAAGAAATTTTGTTTTCATTTAGCAGCAATATCATCAAAAAATATGCCGTTTTGTGAATAAAAACAATCTTTTTATATCCTTATCTTTGGGTGCTTATAAAATATCATTTATGGAAATAAAAGAGGCCCAAAAAAAAGTAGACGAATGGATTAAAGACGTCGGAGTTCGATACTTTAACGAATTAACCAATATGGCGGTTCTAACGGAGGAAGTTGGAGAAATGGCAAGGATTATCTCAAGGAGATATGGCGAGCAAAGTGAAAAAGAAAGCGACAAGAACAAAGACCTTGGGGATGAAATGGCCGATGTATTATTTGTTTTAATTTGTCTTGCAAATCAAACAGGAGTTGACCTTGAGAAGGCCTTTAATAAAAACCTGACAAAGAAAAGTGTTCGGGATAAAAACAGACACAAGGAAAACAAAAAACTACAATAGATCAAATTACTTTTGTGCTTTTTTAAATAGAAAAAGTGCTAGTAAAGCAAACAATATATTGGGTAACCAAACCGCTAAATAGGCTGGAAAACCAATTTTAATAGTCATGGATGCTGCAACTTTCATTAAAAAAATATAGATAAACACAATTAAAAGACCAAAAGCAACATTAATCCCAATGCCCCCCCTTCTTTTTTTAGAAGAAACCACAAAACCGATAAGCGTTAGTACATATGCCGCAAATGGATAGGAAGTACGCTGGTATAATTCAATGTAATAATTTGGGATATTCTCCGAACCTTTTTTCTCTTCTTTTGCTATTAATTCTTTAAGCTCCGTATAAGTCATTGCTTCGGCTATATTTTCTCTTTGAGCCATCTCATTAATTGTAAATTGAAACGTCGTGTCTAATGACGGATAATGAAATAACGAATCTTTTGGATAGCCAACTTTTCTAACAAAGCAATTGCTTAATTTCCATCGATTGGTTCCTTTTATATTTTGAGCAGTTCTTGCTTTAACAAAGCTTTTGATTTTTTGGTTTTTGCTCCATTTCTCCACTACCATCTCGTTTACCAAGCCTTTTTCACTTCCATAACTACTAAAATACACTACCTCATGATTTGGAAATTCTGCATGATAATTTTCAACATACATGTTGTCTCGATAGTATTTTTCTTCAAAATCAAGACGTACTTTATTTGCCCTAGGAATAACAAAATGATTTAATGCTAGTGAAATAAGCATTAAAATTGTAGCTCCAAAAAGATATGGACGCATAAATCTATAAATAGAACGCCCACTAAACCACATGGGAACAATTTCTGTTTCTTGAGCCATTTTAGCTGTAAACCAAATAACCGAAATAAAAATAATCATGGATGAAAACATGTTCCCATGAAACAACACAAAATTGCAATAGTAATCCAAAACAATTTCCTTAAAGGGGGCTTTATTCTCTATAAATTCACTTAATTTTTCAGAAACATCAAAGACCACTGCTAGGGCCATAATTAGGCCCATCATGAAAAAAAAAGTAGATAAAAACTTTTTTAAGATATAGCGATCTAAAATTTTAAACATTCTACAGCTTGCTTTCTAAAATTGGAACCATCTTTTTTTTCCAGTTATTAAATGTTCCCTCAATAATCTTTTCTCTTGCTTGTTTAACAAGAGAAATATAAAAATTTAAATTATGAATAGTTGCAATTTGCAATCCTAAATATTCACCGGTTTTAAACAAATGCCTTAAATACGCTTTTGAATATGCACGATCCACCCATACATCTCCATCTGCATCTATTGGGCTATAATCTTTTGCCCATTTCTTGTTTTTTATATTGATAATTCCTTTTGACGTAAATAACATTCCATGCCTTGCATTCCTACTTGGCATTACACAGTCAAACATATCTATTCCCAAAGAAATACACTCCAAAATATTTGCTGGAGTTCCAACCCCCATCAAATATCGAGGTTTGTTTTTAGGTAAAATATCACAAACCAAGTTGGTCATTTCGTACATTTCTTCTTTTGGTTCACCAACCGATAAACCGCCAATAGCATTACCAACGGCATCCTCTTGGGCAATAGTTTCTGCTGATATTTTTCTTAAATCAGAATGAACACTTCCTTGTACAATTGGAAAAAGAAATTGTTTATGGCCGTATAAAGCTTGTGTTTTCTTGAAATGATCGGTACAACGTTTTAGCCATCTATGGGTTAACTCCATTGATTTTTTTGCATATGCATAATCACACCCATAAGGAGTGCATTCGTCAAAAGCCATGATGATGTCCGCTCCAATAGTTCGCTGAATATCAATGGATGTCTCAGGCGCTAAAAAATGATAGCTTCCATCAATGTGGGATTGAAACTTTACTCCCTCTTCCTCTATTTTTCTGACGCCAGAAAGAGAGTAAACCTGGTATCCTCCACTATCGGTTAAAATAGGCAAATCCCACCCCATAAATTTGTGTAAACCACCTGCATTTTCAATTATTTCCATTCCAGGTCGCAAATACAAATGATAGGTGTTCCCTAAAATAATCTGGGCTTTTATGTCGTTTTTTAATTCCCGTTGATGAACGCCCTTTACTGTTCCCTGAGTACCAACAGGCATAAATATTGGCGTCTCAATATCTCCATGGTCAGTGGAAAAAACTCCAGCTCTTGCAGAAGATTCTTTATCGGTGGATAATAGGTTAAACCCCATAGCTTGTTGAAAAATAATTCTAACAAAGATATCTCAATTCAAATTGTGAACGACATTTGCACTAAGTATATTTTAATTTATGCCATTAATAAGCGAAATAAATCTTGAACAATACCTAATCTTGGGACTAGTCATTGGTTGTTTTATTCAAGTTTTTTATTGTTTCTTTTTCTTTTTAAGACTTTGTTTTTATTCTCAAAAAAAAGAAGCTAAAAAAGAAGATACTCCTGTTAGCATTATAATATGTGCAAGAAATGAAGCGGAAAACCTTCTAAAAAACCTTCCATCTGTTCTAAATCAACTACACAAAAATTTTGAAGTAATTGTTGTAAACCATGATTCGACAGATAAAACAGAAAATGTTTTACGAAATTTTCAAAAAAACTATACGCATCTTAATACATTGCATTGTAAAAACAACAAAAAAGGAAAAAAAGAACTAATTACACTTGCCATAAAAAGTGCAAAATACGAGCATTTGATTTTCACCGATGCAGATTGTGTTCCTAATTCTTCTAATTGGGCAAAAAACATATCCGATAGTTTTAGTTCAAATAAAAATATCATCATTGGCTATGGTCCAAACCATAAAAAAAGTGGCCTATTAAATTATTTTTTCAGATTTGACACGGCGATTACAGGAATCACATACTTATCCTATGCATTAGGAAAACAGGCATACATGGGGGTTGGGAGAAATATGTCATATACCAAAACCCTATTTAAATTGCTAAATGGTTTTGATTCCCATAAAGAAATAAGTTCTGGCGATGACGATTTATTTATTCAAGATGCCAATAATAAAACAGAGATAGAAATAAATATAGATCCAGATACTTATTGTTTTTCAAATGCAAAGACAAGTCTAAAATCATGGGTAAAACAAAAAAAAAGACACCAATCTGCGTCTATAAAATATAAGGTTATCCATAAAGGATTGTTAGGAATATACTCTATTTCTTTGTTTTTAATGTGGGTTTCATTTGTTTCTTTGTTGATTGAAGAGAAATACCAAGCAATAAACCTGAGTTTATTTTGCTTTGCTTTAACAATTAAATGGGGGATTCAAGGTGGTGCTTTACTTAAACTAAAAGAACGATCCTTTGTCATTTTATTTCCCTTAATTGAATTATTTCAAGCATTTGCAATAAACCTTGTTTTTTGTTTTGGTTCAAAAAATAAAAAGAACAAATGGTAGAAGGCCATAAATTAACGGAAAGAGGGAAAATCGATTTTGAACTTGTAAAAGCAGCAAAACTAGGAAAGCAATTGGCTTATGCGGATTTGATGGATCGTTATAGAGATTCCATTTATTACATGATGCTTAAAATGGTAAAGCATCCTGATGACGCTGAGGACTTAACGCTAGAGGCGTTTGGGAAAGCATTTAATCGATTAGATCAATATTCTCCAACATTTGCGTTCTCCACATGGCTATACAAAATAGCATCAAACAATTGCATTGATTTTATTCGAAAAAAACGAATAAAAGTAACCTCTATGGATCATGGCCATATTACTCAAAATGGGGAGCGAATGAAAATTGATGCAAAATCTTCCACCTTAACTCCAGAAGAAACATTTATACAAGGGCAAAAGGTAATTCATATGCGATTATTGGTTAGTAAACTCAAGCCTCGTTATAGACAATTAGTAGAGAAACGCTATTTCGAAGAACTTAGTTACGAAGAAATTTCTCAAGAATTAAATCTTCCACTTGGAACGGTTAAAGCCCAACTTTTTAGAGCTAGAGATTTCCTTGGAAAAATGATTGAAAAAACCAAAGACGATATTTAATAATCCGATCAAATAAAATGGATTCCATCGAATTATTACAAACGCATTTCCCCTCGCTTTCGGACAAACAAATTGACTTATTCAAAAATCACAAAGTTCTTTTTGAAGATTGGAACAGCAAAATAAATATGATTTCCAGAAAAGACATTCCTTTTTTTGTGGAAAAGCATTTGCTACATTCCCTCTCTATTTCTAAGGTAGTCGAATTTATGCCCGGAAGTAAGGTTTTAGATATTGGAACAGGTGGTGGATTTCCAGGTATCCCATTAGCAATAATGTTTCCTAAAACGCAATTCACCCTTGTTGATTCCATTGGAAAAAAAATAAACGTGGTGTCCCAAATTGCACGCGAATTAAACCTTAATAATGTAACTGCAGTTAATCAACGAGTGGAAAACAATACTGAGGAATATGATTTTATTGTTTCAAGAGCAGTTGCGCCTCTTGATAAACTACTAATGTGGACCAAGAAAAACATCAAAAAAGATTCTTCTCATCCAATTAAAAATGGATTCCTATGTTTAAAAGGAGGCGATCTCAAAGAAGAGACCGCCCTTGTTAAAAAACATATTCGCGTTTATAGTTTAAGTAATTGGTTTAAAGAAGACTTTTTTGCAACGAAGAAAATATTGCACGTTGCTTAATTTACCACATGTTTACAACTAAGTGTTAAGTTATCTGCTTCTAAAATAATTAAATACACTCCCTTTTCTAATGGGAAAGACATTAATGAATTACATGTTTTATAGTCGCTTTTAATTCCGAGTTTTGATGTATTTGAATTTGATACATTCCAGGAGCTAATGAATTAGTAATAAAAAAAGTATTTATGCCGGTCATCACATTTAGCTCTTTTGAAAACACACTACTTCCTTTTGAATCTATCAACTTTAACTCGCAAACCCCCTTCATCTCTTTATCATTAATTAATAAAGTGAAATCCCCAAACGCTGGGTTCGGATAAGTAGATATGATTTTATGAGAAGAAAAACAATCCAAAAAAATAGGGCCATAGACTGTTTCATTTCCATCAATATCTCTTTGAATTAATCGATAATATTTCTCATTGAAACTCCTATTTTCATCTAAATAAGAATAGTTTAATTCAGTGGTAGAGTTTCCTGCAGCTGGATAGTTAATCACATCTACCCAATCCAAAAGATCTGAAGATCTCTGTATATCAAAATATTGGCTATTAAATTCGGAAGCAGTTGCCCATTTTATCAACACTGCATCTTCTTTACAATCTGCATTAAAACTCATTAACTCAACAGGTAATGCAGACCCATTTCCCCCAACAAACCCCCAGTTACTCCAACCTTGAGCATTTTGACTTTGAACCGATGGGGTAAACATATCTCCAGTATTATCGACATGTATCCCTGAAATTTGCCAAGGATTACTTCCATTTCTTTTAACAATACCCAAATGGCAGTCGTCAATAAAAGATAATATGTTATTCGCACTAAGTGTTATGTGATAATTCTTTGTTTCATTTGCACTTATTCCATCCCCCGGGGTCATGCTCCAATATCCTTCAGTGCAAACATTTGTTATTGGAAATCCTCCATTACATGATGTTGTAACTGGAGAAGTGGTATAACTATATCCCATGGATAAAGGCACCCATTCAGCCAGTAAGGTTCCCCCAGTGGATTGCTGATATTCTACTTTAACAAATCGATAAGACTCGTTAACATCACACAATGGAAATAATCCAGATGCTATGCCGCTGTTAATTCCACTAAACCATCTTTTTACTTTCCCGTCTACATATCCTGAAGTTCGACTTAAGGAACCTTTATCTATGACTGAAGATCCAATGGTAAGAGTATTGGACTGGGTATAGATATTTCCACCATTCATGGTTAATGTTCCTTTCACGCCAATGTCTGACTCTGTATATAAATCATGGCCATTAAGGTTAAGTGTAACACTCCCAAGAGTTTTGCCATTTAAATCCAAATACATGTTTTCATCATAAGAAGAGGTGTTATTTGTTGTGATTACGGTATTATGACTTGAAGCCGAAGTCAGAGTAACCCCAGGAGCTAAAGTCATTGCTGTATATGAAGTGCTCTGTTTTTGACCAAGAAGATTTAATGTGCCCCCAATTAAATTAACTGTACCATCTGCGATATCAAACTTGTTTTCTGAAGTTCCATGAGAAGATCCAACATAGGATTTAATATTTACTATTCCTCCATTTTGAGTATATATCCCAGAGGTAATATCTAAAGCATCGGCAATATTTATTATGCCGCCATTAACCTCTAATTCTCCTCCAGAAGTTATATCAATATCGGCTAGCGTTGAATTTCCAACATTAACTATTCCTCCGTCTACTTGTAGTTTCCCTCCGCTGATAAGCGCAGAATTAGTTGTATTGCTATTAATGTTTAGCGCTCCAGAAGTAACATTTAAAACCCCTGTATTAAGCGTAAAGTTACTGCTTAAATTAACTATTTCTCCATCAATAGTAAATGTTTTATTTCCCGAAAGCATATAAATTCGCTTGCAATCTATGTCTCCCGTTGTGGTAACTGATCCGCCAGAAGAAGTTGTTTTTATGGTGATATCATCATCACTAAAAGCGCATATATTATGTGTTCCTGAGTTATCAATCGTTAAATTACTTGAGGAAGAAGCGACAAGATTTCCAGAAGCCCTAGACATGTTTTCTTTAAGGTAAAGTGTTTTTCCATTCAAATTAAAATCTGAAGAGGTTAAAAGTAGATTTCCATAAACCTTTGAAGTTCCTGAAAGTGTTTTTGTTCCTGTACCGCTAATTTCAAGATTGTTGTAACAACTTGCTGAAGAAGAGTTTAAATTAAGTACTGTCTGATTAACCCCATTATACTCTACTGTTCCGGTGCCCCTTGTAAAAGAACCGAAACTTGTTACTGCCCCTCCTAGTTTTAACCTTCCAGAACCAGTAAAAGTTAGCGTAGAATTGCTAGCATCAAATGAGCCAACACTTTCAAAAGTTCCTGAGCCAATTTGGAGACTGCCATTTGAAAAAGAAGTATTCCCTCCAACAATAACCGTATTAGATTCTACATTAAAATTTGCACCACCAATATCAAAATCGGAGTCTAAATAAAGGCCGCCACCAGATAATGAGACATCACCACTCCCTGAATACTTTAGATCTCCGCTTACCAAATGAGGTGCATTTCCTTGGGATGATACTGTTGTAACAAGAGTAAGCCCTTGTCCATCAACAACAAAATAAGTCGTTTGAGAGAGCGACACCTGAGGAATTAAAATAATTAAGAAAAATAAAAGTTTAAATCTCATTTTTATTTTTGATTTGATCCACTCACATTAAGTGTTTTTTGAATCTCTTCGAGCAATCTTGTGTTTTTATCAAGTTGGGCTTTCATTGAATTATTGTCTTCAATTAATGTTTTTTTCCTTTTAGATAGTTCCATTATTTTTTCCTGCTGTTTCATAAGCAAATGAAACAATTGCTGAGTTGCAGAAACATTTAACATAGAAATAGATTCATAGTCAACCGAGTGAAAATCATCTACTTCTCTACCATACACAAAAACATTTCCGGTTTTATCTGAAGAAACATTAAATCCATCTTTATCAATGTTTAACACTTCAAACACTTGCTTTTTGTCTTTAAAAATCAATTTTACCTTTTCTCCCACCTTTAAATTTGTTTTTAGAGTAATTCTACCGTTATCAATCTTTGCTATCTTATAAATATCAGGCACTATATCCGTTGTTAAACTAACCGCTTGTGGATATACTTCTTTTACTTGCTGTGCAATAACTTTTTTATACGGGCGATTTCCATTTGATTTATCCTTTAGATAATAATCTGTTATTTCAATATTCATCAATGTTTTAAGGTCATTGGAGTTATTACTTTTCCCAACAACATCTTTGATTCTTTCATCAGAAAAAATATGAATCCCTGCTCCCATAAACCTGCCATCTGCATAAACACTAATTGGAAAATCACTTGATCCAGAATACCAATTCCATTGGGTGTATCCTGAGCCTGGTATGAAATAATTAAACGATCCAACAACGGATCCACAGCATTGCTGATTGCCTGTTATTTGAAGTTTTCCTCTATTCGGATTTGTTGTGCCAATACCAACATTTCCGCTTTCCGCAACAAAGAAATGAGAATTTGCTTTATACTCTGGTTCAGTTGCATTTCTTCCAATTGTAAACCCTCCTCCTCCATATGGAACTCCAGCATACCAATCATCATTATCTCCACATGTTAACCACATTCCTCTTCCTCTATAATCAATATTTGAATTAAGTAGAATCCTAGATGCCCATGATGGAGCTCCACCTCCAGTATTCCCATCAATAAGTAGAGTAGCAGACTCGCTACTTTCCAATTCGAAGTTTGCGCTAGGAGAATCCGTTCCTACTCCTACACGACCATTATCCTTAATCACCAATCTAGGCACCTCTACATAGGAATTCCCAATAGAAGAAAACCTTGCAATATCTACTCCATCATCATACCCTGTATGAACAAGTAGTCCATTGTTATGGTATCCATGTATGTTTGAAATAAACACATCCGAATTAGAAATTATTTGTGATAGGTGATCAGCCACCTCAAACCTTTGTTCTGGAGTTCCATCTCCAATTCCTAGATATCCAGATTGGCTAATAGTGACTTGCTTTGTTCCCTGTGTATAAAAATTAATCCCACCTGTAGAGGAATTATACGTTTTAAAGTTTATTGCCCCATCAGAAGCATTATATAATTCCATTTCCGCAGTTCTAGTTGTACCGCCACTTGATAAATCTACTCCCAAACTAAAGCTTGAAGGACCCTGAATAGAATAAGTTGTTGGACTTGAAACACCTATACCTAGTTTACCTTGATAATCATTAATTGTCCCTGTCACAAGTTCTGTTCCATTCCATTTTGGGATATAATTAGCCGTGTTTGTTCCTACTTCTGGATCATCTTCAACGGGCACTCCATCTGCATCAATCTTAACCCATGCGTTCCCAGAGTAAAAATAAAAGCCCGGCGTGCCATTTGTTTGATAAACCATTAATCCTGTCGCAGGTGAAGAAATATTAGACATCTGAGAACTAGTCATTCTCGGAAGTAAAAAACCCTTGCTTGTTGAGGTGATATCCAAAATAGCACTCGCATCCGGAGAACTGTTAGTGCTATTAATCCCTATGGCTTGGGAAAAACAAAACGTGAAAGAAAAAAAACTAACAAAAAAAACAAGTAAAGATCTAAATATCATGACATTAAATTATTACGTGAAGATAAGTCAAAAATGATACATAAAAAAACATCCTTTTTAAGAACATTTTTAATAAAAAATTAAACACTTGTTTTCGTGAACAAATTACTGACTTTTTCAGATAAAATGGCTACGCTTAATAGCATAGAATAGGAGTAAAAAAAATCTTCTATTGGAATGGTCAAAACCCTTAATCCAATAATTTCCATCTCGCTATACCAAACTATTGGAGAAGAAGTTGCTATTCCAGTTAATACCCCGTTAACCAAAATAAAAGGGAAGAGAGAAATTAAATAAGAAGGCACAAAAAAAGAAAAATTCTTATAATTCTTATAAGAATATATTGTTAGTAATACAGCCAATGAGCAAGCAGTTAAGGTGTATACTTTTTCCATAAAAAAACATGCCATAAAAACTCCTAATACAACAAATAGAAGAGAAAAAAAATCAGTTAATTTTTTAAAGTTAATTTCTGGAAAATACCCCTTTACTACTTCGTAAATAAACATACAGCAATAAGGGATAATGACAAAAAAAAGAACTTCTTCTATTGGCAAGTTAAAAACATAAAGCCCTGATAGATATGCTTTATTAAATCCCCAAACTCCATTTTTGACAAAATATATATCCCATGCTATAAAAACTATTGCAACTAAAAAAATTGATGGAAAAAGAAACTTCCATTTTTTATAAAAGGAAATTTTTTTATCAAAACTTAAAAAGAAAGGAAATACAATTGAACTTATTAAAACATAAAAATATGCGCTCATTTTTTTTGGTTCTTTTTTGAAAAGCTTTTGCGTGCAGCCGCATAAAACCTTGGAGGAACAATCAGCATCCCAAAACACTCTCCATCTTCTTTCTCTCTATACTTGTGGTGCGTTTTATGCGCCTTTCTGAGCGCCATAAAATACGAGTTGTTTATGTTTTTTAACCAATTCGCTCTTCGATGAATGTAGACATCGTGTATTAAAAAATATGCGAAGCCATAAATTGCAATTCCAATGCCTATAAAAACAAAAACATAATAGGAATAAATCATCCCAAGCATAATTCCTAACCAGGAAGGAATTGCGAAAATCAAAAAAAACGCATCATTTTTTTCAAAAAAACCAGGTTCGGGTTGATGATGGTCTTTATGAAGGTACCACAACAATCCGTGCATGATGAATTTGTGAGTTGCCCAAGCCACAAACTCCATAAAAAAGAAGGTGATGATAACTAAAGGGATGCCCCAAAATAACATTTAAGTAAAATTTAAAATAACAAAAAACAATGCTAAGATACAAAACAAAAAACGAGCGTATTTGTTTGGAGCATTCAAATTCAAAACATCATAAATAAAATGAAGTACTAAAGACAAAATAAACCAACAAATAAAATTATATATTGGTATATCGCCTTTCCATATCCAAAATTTTAAGCCTACAGCAACAGGTTCCATTAAATAATCCATAATAACCATTAAAACAGCAGAAACAAAAACTCGTATTAATCTAGATTTAATTTTAGTGAAAAATGAAGCGCTACATATTAGTAAAATAACCCAATTTAAGCCAATAATTATAGGAACTCCAAAAACCTTAAACCCTAGGTTGGTTCCATAATAATAATCGCCAAATAAAAAGCCGGTCTGAACTCCAATTATTTCTGAAATCATCGAGATAAAAAAACAAATCGATAAAAAAAAATAAAACCTTTTTTCTTTTGCTTTTATGGAAAACATTAAAGCTAAAAAAGACAAAAGCAAAATCCCCCAAGAAAATGGCAAAAAAAGCTCTCGAAAACTTTTAAGTGAAATTCCAATAACTCCAACACTATAAAAGATAATGGTAAACCAATAATGTATGTTTTTTGAAAGCAAACGAGTCATTTTCTTTGGGATTGAATTCTGCCTTTAATTGCATTTTGAATTGTCTCCTCTAAAGAGTGAAACTCTATTTCAATATGTGCTTTTATTTTGGCATTATCATAACTTAATTGTTTGTACGCGGAATTAATTGTATCAGGGGTCAAGCCAGGTTTTTTTCTGAAAATCCTACAAAAAAACAACCCTAGATAACAAGCCATAAAAGAAATCCACTTTGGGGCAAAATATCGAGGTTCTTTTTTAGATAAAGCGTTTGCTATTTTGGTCTGGAGGTTTTTGAAAGAAACATTTTCTCCAACACATAAAAACCTTTCCGAATGAATATTTGAATTCATTAATTTCCTCATGCCTATAGAAACATCTCTAGCATCCACTACCGCATTTGATCCTGAAGTATAAAAAGGCATCCCCTTTTCGGCATTTTTAAAAATAGTTAACGATGTCTCTTCCCATTTTCCTGGACCAAAAATCAAGCATGGGTTTATAATCACGGCATTTAATCCCTCTTCTATTCCTCTCCAAACTTCCATTTCTGCCGAAAATTTACTAACTGAATACGCACTTGGTTTGTTTTCTATACTCCAAGTATCTTTTTCTGTGGTTTTGTTCTTTTGGGATTGACCAACGGCTGCTGTGGAACTAACGTGACACAACTTATTTATTTTATATTTAAGGCACAAATTAACCACATTAGCAGTTCCCTCTTTATTTATTTTTAAACATCTATCAAAATCTTTCCTATCAAAAGAAACCAATCCAGCACAGTGATAGACGTATTTAACTTCAGAAAAACAATCGGAAAGCGTTGGAATTTCTCTAAGATCTGCTTTGATCCATTCAATTTTTTGCCACCTACTTTCAGCAGAAGGTTCATCGTAATATTTAAATAACTCCAAAACCTCTAATCTTGTGTTATCGTAACGGTATGTTGCACGAATTTCATCGTTTTCATTTGTTAAATCAAACAACAAATGACTTCCCAACAAACCTGTTCCACCTGTTACAAGAATCATATGAGCCCAAAGGTAATAAATCTTACTCCCTTATTTTCTTTTAAAAATGAATGCAAAGAAAATAGATTGATTAATTTTGCAGAAGAATAAATAGATGAGAGTTTTCCATAAGCTTGAGGAAGTCAAAAATATCAAAAAACCTGTAGTCACCATAGGAACATTTGATGGAGTTCACTTAGGACATCAAAAAATTATTAAAAAAATTATTGAAGAAGCCAAAAAGATAGATGGCGAAAGTGTACTTTTAACTTTCTATCCACATCCAAGAATGGTTTTATATCCTAAAAACCATGGTCTTCAATTATTACAAACGCAAAAAGAAAAGTTAAACAGCCTTAAAGAAACTGGAATTGATAATGTGAGTATTATTCCTTTTTCAATGGAGTTCTCTCGTATACCCGCCTGGAATTTTGTTCGAGATATTTTAGTTAATTCAATTGGAGTTCAAACCTTAGTCATCGGATATGACCACCAGTTTGGGAAAAACAGGGAAGGGAACATTAGCTATCTTCATGATGTTTCAGAGTCTTTTAATTTTAAAGTAATTGAAATCTCTGCTGAAGAAGTTAACGATGTAAATGTTAGCTCTACTAAAATTCGAAATGCGCTATTTGATGGGAATATAGACATTCCTAAAAACTATCTTGGAAGACCTTTTTTAATTTCTGGAAAAGTAGTAAAAGGAGATGGAATAGGGGCAAAAATAGGTTTCCCCACCGCGAATATAAATATCAAAGATGACACTAAATTAATCCCTCAAAAAGGGGTTTATGGAGTTTTAACTACCCACAAAAACAAAGAATGCTATGGGCTTATGAATATTGGGGTAAGACCATCTATTCAAACAAAACAACCCGAACAGCGTATAGAAGTATATCTTCTTGATTTTAATGGGGACATTTATGGAGAATGGATGGAGATAAAACTTTTAAAAAGAATTAGAAGCGAAAACAAATTTGATTCGCTTGAAGCGCTAAAAAACCAAATTGTAAAAGATGAAATTACTATGCGTAATTTTCTTGGCATTGATTATTAATCACCCTGTTTTTCTTCAAAAAGAAAAAGCCTTTTCAAAAGTTAAAATATACCAATGGGAAGAAGTTGTTAATGCGAATCCAGACACCATTTTTGGAATTAGTTTTAGAAAGAATCGAATATCTACCTTGCCAAATAAATTATTTCGATTTACAAAAATAATCTACTTAAACCTTGAGAAAAATAAGTTTCAAGAACTTCCTGAAAATCTAGACACTTTAACACAACTTAAATATTTAAACATCTCCAAAAACAAATTAAAAATATTTCCTCTGGTAATTACTCGTTTATTTGAACTAGAGATTTTAGTTGCAAATCGCAATCATTTTGAAAGAATTCCAAATAATATAAAATACTGTTCTAAGCTCCAAAAAATAGATTTTTGGAATACTCCTATTGCTTTTTTACCTGATGGTTTTTTTAAACTGAAAAATATAGAAAAACTAGACCTTTCCAATATACGATTTAGCCCCAAACAGCATCAAAAAATTGTAAATATCTTTGGAGGCATTGACCTAAAGCTTGACCCTCCTTGTGATTGCATGGATTAGCCTTAGTTCTTTTAAAGTTGGTACCTTTGTTTTATAGATAAAACATGACTGATTTTTCCATTCCACTTGCTGAACGAATGAGACCAAAGTCTCTGGAGCAGTATATTGGTCAAAAACATCTTCTCGGAGAAAATGGAGCCATCAAGCGTGCCCTTGATTCAGGCATCATTCCTTCTATGATTTTATGGGGTCCACCAGGAGTTGGCAAAACCACGCTAGCTTATTTAATTGCAAAAAAACTTGACCGCCCCTTTTATAACCTTTCGGCTATTTCTTCTGGTGTAAAAGAAGTGAGAGAAATAATAGGGCAAGCTGGAAAAAGTGGAGGCTTGTTTGAAAAAAAGAAACCTCTTCTTTTTATAGATGAGATTCATCGATTTTCTAAAACTCAGCAAGACTCTGTTCTTGGCGCTGTGGAAAAAGGAACCATTAATTTAATTGGTGCCACAACAGAAAACCCTTCCTTTGAAGTGATTTCAGCACTTCTTTCTCGATGTCAAGTTTACAATCTTCAAGAGCATCAAAAAAAAGACCTAGAGCAACTTTTAAATAATGCATGTGAATTAGATCCCTTTTTAAAAAAATTTACTATCGAAATAAAAGAACCCGATTATCTAATCGGACTTTCTGGAGGAGATGCCAGAAAACTTTTAAATGTTTTAGAAATAATTGTCACTTCCTTCAAAGAAGGAGAAGAAATTAAAATCACCAATTCACTTACCAAAAAATTAGCTAGTGAATCTATCGCTAGATATGACAAAAATGGAGAGCAGCACTATGATATTATTTCGGCATTTATTAAGTCTATCCGAGGAAGCGATCCAAATGCTGCAATATACTGGCTAGCAAGAATGGTCGAAGGAGGAGAAGACCCTTTATTTATAGCAAGAAGGCTTATTATTTTAGCCTCTGAGGATATTGGACTTGCAAATCCTAATGCGCTTTTACTTGCAACTAATTGTTTTCAATCTGCTCAAGTTATTGGGTGGCCAGAATCTAGAATTATTCTTTCTCAATGTGTTATTTATCTTGCAAATTCTCCAAAGAGTAACATGGCTTACAAAGCAATTAACAAAGCGCAAGAATTTATTCGAAAACATGGAGAACACCCTGTGCCTTTGCCCTTAAGAAATGCTCCAACTAAATTAATGAAAGACTTAAACTATGGAACCGGATATTTATATTCTCATGACTATCCGAATCATTTTGTGGAACAAGAGTTTTTACCCGAGGAGATTAAAGGAGCCTCATTTATTGAGGCGTCTAATAACAAAAAAGACTTGGAGATAAAAAAGAACATCGATAACAACTGGAAAGGAAAGTATAAATGAGCCGAGTAGCCTACTATATCGTTTTTATTTTGTCTCTTTTGCCATTAAGAATTCTTTATTTATTTAGCGACTTTTTTTATTTTCTTCTTTGTTATGTGATAAAATACCGAAAAGACGTTATTGAAAAAAACCTAGTAAACGCTTTTCCTGATTTATCTCAAAAAGAGATAAAAAAAACAAGCAAACAAATCTATAAGCACCTTGCCGATATCTTGTTTGAAGGAATAAAAAACTTAAGCATGTCAAAAGAGGAATTAAAAAAAAGAGTCTCCGTTTTAAACCCAGAAGTTCTTGATGAAATCTATAAGGAGAAAAAGAGCGCTATCCTAGTTTCTGGACATTATAATAATTGGGAATGGATGATTAGTGCACAAGCTTTTTTATTTCCGCATAAAGCAATGGGAATTGGAATGCCACTAAGCAATTCATTTTGGGACAAAAAAATAAACGAGCGTAGAGCTAGATTTGGGATGAATATCGCTCACGCAAAAAACTATAAAGAAAAAATAAACGCGTATAACAATTCTCCTCATGCCATTCTTACGCTTAGTGATCAATCTCCTGGAAATTCATTAAAAAGCTATTGGACATCTTTTTTAAACCAACAAACCGGGGTTCTATTTGGGATAGAAATGATGGCTCATGAATACCAATATGATGTTGTTTTCTTCCAAACAAGAAAAAAAAGTCGTGGATATTATGAAATAACTCTTTTAAAAATGGAAAAAAATCGAAACACGCTTCAATGGGGAGGGATTACGGAGTGGCACACCAAGAAATTGGAGGGGCTAATCCATGAAAATCCAGCTTACTGGTTGTGGAGTCATAAACGATGGAAAAGAGAGATTCCAGAAAATCTTGAAAAACTTAAAAGAGAACAAAAAAATAAATTTGAAGAAAAGTTTCCACCCCTTAAATCACAAGATTAATTTAATTTTGCCCTTATGAAACGAGTTGTTGTTGGTTTATCTGGGGGAGTCGATTCTAGTGTTGCTGCATATCTATTAAAAGAACAAGGACATGAAGTAATCGGGATGTTTATGCGAAACTGGCATGATGAAACCGTTACTATTTCTAATGAATGCCCTTGGATTGATGACTCAAACGATGCCCTTCTTGTCGCTCAAGAACTTGGGATTCCATTTCAGGTAATTGATCTAAGTGTTGCATATAAAGACCGGATTGTCGATTATATGTTTAACGAATATGAACAAGGAAGAACCCCAAATCCAGATGTGCTTTGCAATAGAGAAATTAAATTTGATCTTTTTTTAAAGGCTGCAATGGAGCTTGGAGCAGACTACGTTGCCACTGGACACTATTGCAGAAAGAAAGAAAACAAAAATGGCTCTTTTTCATTACTGGCAGGGGTTGACAAAACCAAAGATCAATCTTATTTTTTGTGTCAAATTTCTCAGGAACAACTATCAAAAGCATTATTTCCAGTTGGAGAACTTAAAAAAACAGAGGTTCGAGAAATAGCAAAAAAAATAAACTTGGTTACTGCGGAAAAAAAAGATTCGCAAGGCTTATGTTTTATTGGAAAAGTTAGTCTCCCTATTTTTTTACAACAAAAATTAAAACAAAAAAAAGGGGCTATTATTGAAATACCAGAAAACCTGGAATTGCTTTTAAAGTACCAAAACACAGAATCCTCAATAGAAAACCTTCACTATTTAACTACGCCATTTGGTTTTCTTAAAAAGGATGGAGAAACTGTTGCACATCACCAAGGTGCACATTTTTATACTATTGGACAACGAAAAGGATTGCATGTTGGTGGAAGACCAAAAGCTTCATTTGCGATTGGGATAGATGTAAAAAACAATCTTGTTTTTACTGGACAAGGAGAAAAACATCCAGGATTATATCGAAAAGCTTTAAAGATAGAAAACAAAAGCATCAATTATCTTGATGATTCTTTTACAGAAAAAAATGAAGATTTTGAACTAGATTTTGAAGTTCGAATTCGGTATAGGCAAGCACTTCAAGAAGGAGTCTTAATCAGAAAAAATGGAGACCATTATATTCTTTTTAAAAAAGAGCAACGAGGAATAACTAGCGGACAATTTGCAGCGTGGTATAAAAGTGAAACGCTTATTGGATCAGGAGTAATTGAGTCTTAATTTAAGCTAACGGAAAACAAAACAGCCTCTGACACATCAGTGTCATTTTTTGACTTAAGCGTATCTAACATTTTTGCAACCTCAATAATCGTAAAAGGACTTTCTGTTCCTAATTCGCGATGTTTACTTAATTTGTTTTTCGCAATTCTTAAACTGTTTCTTTTAAATGTTTGTTTGACCGGCTTCATATTCATCAAATTTGTATGTCCATTTACGGAGATTTGTTCGTTTAGGTTTCAAGGAACCAAAAACATGCCAAAAAATTAATTGCTAATTAGTTAGGCTTACTATGAAAACGAAATACAAACAGTTAAGTTGCTTAAATTTAGATGCACATTTCAGGGACATGATCTGGAACAACGAGCTCGCCTTCTGTTTTAGAAATAATTTCTTCAACACTAACACCAGGTGCCCTTTCTAAAAGATGAAACTTCTCCTCTTTTATTTCTAAAACAGCGATATCAGTAACAATTTTCTTGACACATTTAACACCTGTTAATGGCAAAGTACATTCTGAAAGCATTTTAGAAATTCCTTTTTTATTTGAGTGCATCATTGCAACAATGATGTTGTCTGCAGATGCAACCAAATCCATTGCTCCTCCCATGCCCTTGACCATTTTTCCTGGGATTTTCCAATTGGCAATGTCTCCTTGTTGAGAAACCTCCATCGCGCCGAGAACCGTTAACTGCACATGTTGCCCTCTAATCATGGCAAAAGAAGTTGACGAATCAAAAAATGAGGCGCCATTTCTGGTGGTAATCGTTTGTTTTCCAGCATTAATAAGATCTGCACTTTCTTCTCCTTCAAAAGGGAAAGGCCCCATTCCTAGAACTCCATTTTCAGACTGGAACTCCACCTCTATTCCCTCAGGAATATAATTGGCTACCAAAGTTGGTATTCCAATCCCCAAATTAACGTACCATCCGTCTCTTAGTTCCTGTGCGATTCTTTTTGCGATTCCATTTTTGTCAAGTGCCATTTTTTATTCGATTGATTGATACAAATTTACAATATTAATCCTTAAACCAACCGCTATATTTCACGTAGTTGTTAGATATCCTTTTTACTTCGCCATCAAATAATTCTGGCGATAACTGTTTTACTTTTTTAGCTGGAACTCCAGCATAAATACTCCAAGACTCCACCTTTGTCCCTTCTAAAAGAACAGCACCGGCAGCGATGATGCAATTGGAAGAAACATGACAGTTATCCATTACAATAGCGCCCATTCCTATGAGAACATTTTCTTCGATGGTACAGCCGTGAACCAGTGCATTATGGCCAATAGAAACATTATCCCCAATATGAAGTTTTGTTTTTTCAAATGTGCAATGAAGTACTGCCCCATCCTGAATATTTACGCGATCGCCTATACGAATAGAATTCACATCTCCCCTTACAACCGCATTAAACCATACCGAACATTGATTTCCCATTACGACATCGCCAACGATGGTTGCATTTTCTGCAAACCAACAATCGTTTCCATTTTTCGGGAAATTCCCCCTGCATTCCTTTATAAGTGCCATAACTGTAAATTTAATTCGAAAGTAGAAAAAAGAAGCGTTCTATTTTCAAATTGCACTAGCTTTTGCATTCGTATTCCAACAATCGGTATTTTTGTTGAAATTATCCAACTCAAAAAAACATCAAATGAAAAAAATATTTGTTTTATTTTTCGCGCTTCTTTTTATTTCACCTCTTGTTCATGCACAAAAAAAACAACTCTCTTTAAAAGATGCTGTCATGCAACAATATCGAAAGTTTTATCCAGATTTTGTTCGCTCTTTTCAATGGATTCCTAATAAAAATGAATATTCATTTACGGAAAAACAATCGTTATATACCTCTTCTATCAAAAATCAAAAGAAAGTGGAAATCGCCAATATTCAGGAAGTAAACGAAAATTTAAAGGCAGAACTTTATGGGTTTTATTCTTTAAAATGGAAAGATGAAAACAAAGCCTTTTTGAACGATGGAAAAAATTATTATTGCTATGATTTTTCAACAAAAAAAGGAAAAACACTTTTTGCGGTTAAAGACAATGCGGGGGCAAATACATTTAATGAAAATTCGCTCATGACAGCCTACACCATTGATAACAATATATGGATTAGCGGGCCCAAAGGAAAGGAAATAGAAGTTACCAAATTTAAAGACAAGAACATTGTTGCTGGACAGGCATTTGCCCGAAGTGAATTTGGAATTACCAAAGGATTATTTTGGTCAAAGGATGGAACTTTACTTGCCTTTTATCAAAAAAACGAAAGCAAGGTTCATGACTATCCATTGCTAAATATTAATAAAACACCTGGCGAATTAAACGCCGTTAAATATCCTATGACTGGACAAACTTCTGAAATGCCATGTATTGGAATTTTTAATATTGAAAAACAAAGCACCAGCTACATTAAACCAAGAGGAGCAAAAGACAACTATTTAACTAATATTAGTTTTACTCCAGATAATAAACATGTATTAATTGCAGAAGTCAACAGAGATCAAAATCACATGTGGCTTAATCTGTATACTTCGAGTGGGGAGTTTGTTAAAACCTTATTTGAAGAAGAAAACCCAAGATGGGTAGAGCCCGAGCACCCTGCATATTTTCCGAATGACGAATCCTCAAATTTTATCTGGATCTCCGAAAAATCTGGATTTAACAACCTGTATTATTACAATATTGATGGCGAACTTATTAAGCAAATAACCAATCATGATTTTATTGTAAAAGACATTTTGGCGAGCAAGAATAACAAGATCTATTATTCTGCAACAGGAGAAAACCCAATGAATACCCTAGTTTATTGTGTTGGCCTTGATGGAAAAAAACAAAAACTACTAACTCCAAATGAAGGAACGCATTCTTTTTCTATTTCCTCTAATGGCAAATATTTTTATGATCGATATTCTAGCGGAAAAATTCCCAATAAGTCATTGATTTGGACCATGAATGGGAAGATGGCCAAGCTTGTAAATGTGGCAAAAGATAAGTTGGAGGAGTATACCCTAGGCTCAACAGAAGTCGGAAGCATAAATTCAGTTGACAACAAAAAACTTTACTACCGAATGATAAAACCATCCAACTTTGAGGAAACTAAAAAATATCCTGTATTGGTTTATGTTTATGGAGGTCCACACGCACAACTAGTTACAAACAATTGGTTAAACGGCGCTAGCCTATGGATGCATTGGATGGCAGAACAAGGCTATATTATTTTCACACTGGACAATAGAGGTTCTGGCTCTAGAGGATTTGAATTTGAATCTGGCATACACAGACAATTGGGAACGCTTGAAATTGAAGATCAATTATTAGGGGTTCAAATGCTAAAAAAACTTCCATATGTTGATGGCGATAGAATTGCTGTTCACGGATGGTCCTTTGGTGGATTTATGACGACATCCTTAATGCTAAGAGAACCTGG
This sequence comes from Crocinitomicaceae bacterium, assembly GCA_029247685.1. Taxonomy (GTDB): domain Bacteria; phylum Bacteroidota; class Bacteroidia; order Flavobacteriales_D; family Crocinitomicaceae; genus UBA952. The sequence continues at coordinate 24,764 of JAQWKT010000012.1, forward strand.
AGTTTTTACAACAGGAGTTGCTGGAGGACCCGTTACGGATTGGAAATATTATGAAGCAATGTATGGCGAAAGATATATGGACAGACCTGAGGAAAATAAAAAGGGTTATGAGGCTGCTTCACTTATCAATAAGACAGATAATTTGGAAGGGAAGCTCCTTTTGATTCATGGAACATCGGATGATGTCGTGGTGATGCAGCACAACTTAATGTTAGTAAAGAAGTTTATCGAAAGTGAAAAACAAATTGACTTTTTTCCTTATCCAATGCACAAACACAATGTTTATGGAAAAGATCGGGTTCATTTGATGACTAAAATATTAAACTACATTATTGAAAACAATAAATAGATCTAGTTAATAACAAGCACTTTTCCAACTTTTCTACCAGCACCGCTATTTGCTGCAGTCCAAATTAAGTATACACCAGTTGCTACTTTTTGTCCATCAAGCGTTCGCCCATTCCAGCTAGCTGTCCCACCATTTGATGTGGTTTTGTA
>JAQWKT010000013.1 GCA_029247685.1 Crocinitomicaceae bacterium
GGGCAAGCATCAAGAATATCTGGGGTTTCTCCAAGCGATGTTTCTGTGTTGTTGGTTTTCTTAGGAAGATAATGTTTCACGTGAAACATTCTTTTTTATCTACTTTCATAAATTATAAAAAAAGCCGTTGATCAGCTTTTAAATATGGGATAAAACCTTAACTTTGCTCCCCAATAATTAAAGAGAAATCTTTAATTGGTCCTATAGCTCAGTTGGTTAGAGCACCTGACTCATAATCAGGTGGTCCCAGGTTCGAGTCCTGGTGGGACCACTACTAATAAAGCCTTAACAAGTTGTAATTCAACAAGTTAGGGTTTTGTTTTTTATACACAAATAAGTGTTTTCCCCCAAATGTTCCCCCATATTAGTGAAATAGCCATTTGTGAAGTCTTTTTATAGGAAACCACTATACTTTTATACTAAACACGCTAAAACCCTTTTAAATACTACAATAATTTAGTTAAAAGTACATTATACCAATTATACCAAACGAATATTTATTAATTTAATGCTGAACATTTAAAACTTTAATTATGAAAAAATTTCTTTCTGAAAACTGGTATAAATTAATGACTGGTACTTCAATGCTTGTATTTTCCTTTGGCTTTTTAATATATGCAGTAAGCCCAACGTATGCGAATAATTCAAATAAAAAAGAAAAGCAAAAGGTTGAAAAAAAAGAAGCCCTTACATCTGATGATGCTTTCATTATTGAAAGTAACGGCTATTTATATTATTGGAAGTCAAAGGCGCACGCATCGTTGTATATAATGGAGAAAGCACTCGGTGAACAAGTAAGTAAAGAAAATAGAAAAGCTAAATGTAAGTTACAATAAATAAAAAAGGGGTAGCCCCCCTTATCTAACTATTTATTATCTTGGTTTAAAATTAGAATTATGAGATTACTATTTGTTTTCGTGTTTTTATTGGGATTGGCTTCTTGTGGGGAGGATGCAACAAAAAATGTAAAAAAGAGCGTTAGATCAAATATTGTTGACAATAGAAAAAATGCTTTCACTCTAAAAGATTACAATTTAAGTGAAAATATTGATTCAGTCCATCGAGTTAGGAGTTATCCTTTTATAAATAAGGACTTTATGATTTACTCCAATGATTCATTGAAATTACCTATTTACAACAGCTATCATTTTAATAAGGAAGGTCAACTATTTAAAACAAAATATTATACATCCGATTCTTCAATAAATCTTAATGAATTTCACCTTATTTCAGAAAATGGGAAGTTAATTGATTTTAAGCAAGAATCATTTCCCGAAGATGGTTATTCTGATTCAGTAATACTAAATACAGAATCAAACTTTAATCAGGTCTTAAATTTTAGTGATACTTTAAATGCTAAACATTATCTATTTTTTGAAAGCGATAGATTTACAAAAGATTCTACTGTTTACTCTAATGGCGAAATTGAAGTTAATAAATATGGATATGATGATAAAAGATTGCAGGTAAATAGAGTTCAAGAGTTTTACTATTCAGATGGCTTAACCGAAAAACAAATCGATTATTCATACAAATACCTAGACTTTGATGAGCTTGGTAACTGGACAAAAAGAATTGAATATCTACAAATATTTAATTCAGACTCTTACACTGAGTCTACAATTAATTGTATGCTTGAAGAAAGAACAATTTTCTTTAATAAATAAAAAAGGGGTAGTCGCCCTTATCTAACTAGCTCAATTTTTTATTTTTTAGGATCTGCCTTCTCCAATACATAAGGCGTAATCGGCATAGCATCTATCCTTGCACGAATAGGCTTAATAAATTCCATGTAAGAAGGCAACAAGGAATCAACCATTGGAATTGAAGATGGAAATTTCTCCGCCCTATGATTAATCTGTTTCCCATTTTTCCAGAAGCGATAACAAACATGCGGACCCGTTGCGAGACCTGTACTCCCAACATAACCAATCGTTTGACCTTGTTCTACATATACCCCCTTGCGAATACCTTTCGCAAAACCAGTCATGTGCAAATACTGCGTAGTGTACGTTTCATTGTGTTTTATTTTTACATAATTTCCATTACCACTACTATAAGAAGCGGCAATTACAGTTCCATTGGCTGTCGAAACAATTGGAGTTCCTTTTGGTGCCGCATAATCTGTTCCTAAATGTGCTTTCCATCTTTTCTGAACAGGATGAAAACGTCTTCCACTATAACCTGAACTAATTCGTGAATACTTCACCGGAGCTACTAAAAACGGACGCCTCATTTCTTTGCCTTCTTCATTGAAAAAGCCAATTTGTTTTCCTGCAGCATCTAACGCATATTTAAAAGCATAAAATTCGCGCCCTTGATGTTTAAACCAGACCGAACTAATCCCGCCAATTGCATATGGCGTTCCTTCTACTGATTTTTCATTGTAAATCACCTTAAATTCATCTCCAGGATGCAAACGGAAAAAGTCAATTGCCCAGGCGAATACGCCTGCCATAGATTCTGCCATTTCTCCTGTCATATTGATGTCCTTTAATTGTTGATCTAATGCGAAAGTGAGATTAGAATTTTTAATAATTTCTCCAGAGAGTATTTTTTCGTTTACTTCATTCGGTTTCGAGCGTTTTTCAACACACACAGAATCTTTAAAATCAAACACTACAAAATATACAATATTCTGAGGATAAATAAAATACTCGGCAGTTTCAGAAGTATCTCCAAGTGCCGATAAAATAATAAATGGTGTTCCTTCTTTCACATATCGAAGACCAACGGATGAATCAGCAGCCTTTTTTGCAGCTACGTTAATATCCAATTGTGATATACCATAAGGCGCAAACATATGACTCATGGTCCAATTGCCCTTTACCGTATCCCTTTTTACCTGAAACGAATCTAAAACAAAGCCGTATTCATTAGTAGGTGAAAGAACTATGGTTGAACCCTCTTTAATTACTTCGTTAAGTACTTCATCATTTGATTTGTCATTTGATTTATCATCTGCTTTTTCATCTGCTCCACATCCGATATATAAAAGGGAAAGAAGAAAAAATCCGAAATTTCGCATTAGGTTCATTGAGAAAGTGTTTATCGTCGTGATTTAACTACACAAAAATAATTCTAATTGAATAGAATAATAACCAATGTAAAACTCTTTATTAATAGAAAAATGTTAGTTGTTTTGAGATTTGTCAATCTGTATTCAAAAGAAGAAAAAAGAAAATAATAAAGGGGTAGCCTTCCTTATCTATCTATTTATTATCTTTTTTTATAAAAAAACGATTCTAGTAAATTACGCGCTATATATCAGAAATAATTTGCAGGAGAAATAGAACGAGCATAAAAACAGCAAAGACGTAATTTGCTGTTTTATTTTTAATGAAAGCAAAGACCCAAAATAAAACGGGCGCGATTAAACTGCCAAGTTTTACCTGAGAAATAAAATCTTTACTTGTTTTAGAGAGAAAAGGGCTTACTGTAAACATTAACAAAAACAACAGTCCAATCAAGAGAAAGACAATGCGTTTGTTTTTATTGAAGCTTTGCTCTAAATCGTCCTCTATTTCATTTCTTCTATTAAAGAAGAGGTAAAAACAAAAATAATAAAGTGAAGCCTGGAGGCTTACAAAGGAAAATTTAAATAAACTCCAATTTGTACAGTCGTGCCAATAGCCATAAATGCTGACCCAGAACCCTTGAGATAAAAGGAAAAACCAAACAGCCCAAATCCACCAAATCAAGGAGTTTTTATATTTTCCTTTGTGCTGAATTAATTCAGCAATACAAGACAAAGCATGAGTAAGCGCAAGGCCATAAATGAGCGAAACAAATAAAATGATGTAATCAAAAGAAATATTCATTGCCTTAAGTTTAAAGCAATTATACTAATTAATTTAACTATTCTAGAAAACAAGGTACTATCTCTATAAATATAACAAGCAAAAAAAGGAAAATAGGGGCGTTACTAATTAACATTCTGTAAACAAAAGAGGTATATTTGTCTTAAATCACAAATTAATGAAAAACATCCTTTTTCTAGTAACCTCAGCTTGTATAATGACAACAATAAGTGCACAAAAATCCAATTTACCAGGAGACCCTTCTTTACCAAGTTCCGATAAAGAATTAAAAAAACTAGCGCAAACAGATAAACACACACACGCATATTCGGTAGAAGACTATTTTTCCAAACCAAAAGCAAGTTCTTTTAACATTTCGCCAAAAGGAAAATACCTCTCGTATAAAGAAAAAGACGAATCTGGCAAAAACCATGTCTATATTAAAAATGTAGAAACCGGTGAGGTAAAAAGAATAATAGAAGAAAAAGAGGAACTGATAAGAGGCTATGGATGGGCAAACGAAGGAAGGTTAATCTACATGATGGACAAAGGTGGAGATGAAAATTACCATCTTTTTGCCGTAAACATCGATGGATCCAACAAAACCGAACTTACTCCTTTTGATGGGGTCAAAGTGGATTTTCTAAATGGCTTAAAAGAAGACAAAGATCACGTGATAATCTCCATGAACAAGAACAACAAATCTGTCTTTGAGCCATATAAAATGAATATCGTTACTGGAAAGTACGAGCAACTATACAAAAACAAAGACCCACAAAACCCCATAAGCGATTACATCTTTGATAAAGATGGAAATTTAAGAGGTTTTTCAAAATTGAGAGATGGGGTAGAATTTGATCTTTTTTATGCGGTTGAAAACGGAAAATTTGAAAAAATAAAAGAGCTTAACTGGAAGCAAACATTTAGCATTATAAGTTTTAATTATGCCAGCAAAAACCGACATGAGGCTTACGTAGTTAGTAACCTTGATTCGGATAAATCCCAAATTTATCGATACGACTTAAAAGAAAACAAGTTTCTTGAAAAGATTTTTTCTCATCCAGACTATGACGTTTCGGGCGTTTCTATTTCCAGACATAGAAACTATGAGTTAGACTGTTTTTCTTATGAAGGAGAAAAGCGAGTGGTTATCCCTGTTAGCGATTATTACACCAAGCTCCATCAAAACATTACGGAAAAATTCTCTGGATATGATTACTATATATCCGACTTTACAGACAACGAAAGCAGGTATTTAATATTTATTCAAAGCGACAAGCTTTATGGAAAGTACTTTTCTTATACCCCTAAAAACCAAACCTTTGAAGAGCTTTTTAATTTAATGCCTCAGCTTAAAGAAAGCGATATGTCGGAAATGAGGCCTATCACTTTTAAATCAAGAGATGGAATAACGCTTCATGGATATTTTACCATGCCAAACCAAGCAAAAGCAGGAGAAAAAGTTCCTGTAATAGTGAATCCTCATGGAGGACCTCAGGGAGTAAGAGATTCATGGGGATTTAATCCAGAGGCTCAATTATTTGCTAGCAGAGGATATGCAACACTTAATGTCAACTTTAGAATTTCTGGAGGCTATGGAAAAGCGTTTTTGCAATCCGGATTTAAAGAAGTTGGAAGAAAAGCCATGGACGATGTAGAGGATGGCCTAAAATATACGATTGATCAAGGTTGGGTAGATGCTAATCGTGCTGCTATATATGGAGGTAGTCATGGAGGATATGCGGTTCTTAGGGGGCTTACAAAAACACCAGACCTTTATGCTTGTGGGGTAGACTATGTGGGAATATCCAACATTTTTACTTTTATGAACTCTATTCCTGCTTATTGGAAACCTTTTCTTAAAATAATTAAAGAGATTTGGTATGATGAAGACATTGCCGAAGAAAATAAAATAATGAAAGAAGTGTCGCCGGTTTTTCATATTGATAAAATAACAAAACCGCTAATGGTGGTTCAAGGAGCAAACGACCCTCGTGTTAACATCAACGAAGCGGATCAGATTGTAGAGGCCCTTCGAAAAAAAGGAATAGACGTTCCTTACATGGTAAAATACGATGAAGGACATGGCTTTGGAAAAGAAGAGAACCGATTAGCTTTATACAATACCATGATGGGCTTTTTTGCAAAGCATTTAAAGTAGAAGAAGTTATTAATCCATAAAAAAACCATTTATAAAATCATCAAGTAACATTTTGATTGCCCAATTTGTTTTAATAAAAACCCGTTTGTGATTTATCAAACGAAAAATTTAAACCCTCTCCATGAATACCATCTTAGGAAGTCTCCTTTTTTTATTATTAACCCCAAACTTGGTTTTATCTCAAAATGGCCAAACAGAACAGAAAAACAATTTTGGACAAAGCAACCTAAATGATACTAATACAAGATTGCTACTAAATAAAAACAACGTAAATTTTGGACTTGGTTATGGCATAATTGCTTTTAATGTAAATTCAACATACCAAAGACTCAAAGCACATGAAAAAATATATTCTGTGTGGTCTGTAGGCTTAAACTATTTATTTGTTAGTTTTTTTTCAGATGATCATGTTTTAATTCCTTCTTTAAGATATGGCATAATGACAGGGGTTGATAAAAAGCATCATTTTGAAATAAATTTAGGGCCACAACTTCTGGTAGGAATATATAAGAATAAACTTGATTTTGCAGGAGAAGGGTTTGATTTTGGATTTAATGTTGGGTATCGAAAGCAAAAGCCAGAAGACTCTAAAATTTTTAGAGTTGGACTTGGATATCCAGAGCTTTTGTATGTTGGTTTAGGCTTTTCTTTTTAAGTATAAAAACAAATACTTACCTTAGTTTAATGTATAAAAACGTAGTAGCAATTCTTTTTTTATCCGTGTTTTTTTTCGCTTGTCAGAGAGCCGAACCTAAAATAGAATATCCAGGTACAGAACCACCCACCACCAAACAACTAGGCGAAATTTCAATTATTTATGGATACCAAGACGCTTCGGTTCCCCCAGACGACCATAGAAGTTATACGATCTATTTAACAAATGAAAACTACAGATTTGTTGTAGATTCTTATGGAGAAATAATAAAAGACACCACGCTTGTTTTAGCCAACCAAAAAGAGAAAATTAAAAACACGCAAAAAGCATTTAAATCGTGTAAAATAAAAAATAGAGAACAAAAAATAGAGGACATGGGGTGCACAGGAGGAAATGGAGAATTCATTAAAATAATAAGAGATGGAGAAATCGTTTTTCATGGCTCTAACTATTATTGTGCAGGAAAAACAGAAGGCAATCTTATAGGCGACATTAAAACCTTTTTAAGCAACTTAAAAAGCGAAGTGGACCCGAAAGTGTTTGAGCACAGATAAACAGCTTATGATCGCTTAATAAGGGATTTAAAAAACCGAATAATATAGTTCCTAAAGAAAAACAGGAGAATTAGATAGGGGATAATCATTATATACAAAATGCCCATATTAATGTTAGACCCAAAAGACTCCTCTTCCAATTCAGATGCTTGCTCGACAACCGCTTTACACTGAGAACATCCCTGTGAAAAAGAAATTTCACAAAAAAGAAACAGAAACAAAGTCAGAACAACAAAAGTTTTTTTCACAAGACAAAAATAAGGGATAAGGCGTTTAAATCAAACAAAAGAGATATTTTTGCTTAAACAAAAAAAAGTGAAAAGAGTTTTTATTACAAGCATTGTTGCTCTTCTATTTTTATGTTCTTGTAACAACAAGCCATCAAAACCTTCAAAAAAGATAGCGAATAAAAATATAGAGAATGTTTCATCAACGAGCCATGATAGTCTTTTCCTTGCCAATATAGATAAACGTCTACTAGCTAATCCAAATGATGTTAATTTATTAGTAAAGCGGTCGAATCGCTTGTTTAAGATGTTTTTAAAAACATCCAATACCGAGGACCTATATAAATCAAAACAAGACGCAGCCAAGGCATTTCGTTTAGACAGCAATAATTACGAAGCAAGAATGGCTTATACAGAAGCATTATCACGAACCCCAGGTTTAAATGCACAAGAAATCAAAAATGTATATAGACACTATAATTGGCTTTTAAACAAAAAGAAAACGCCAAAAGCGTATGTTGGTTTAGCATCGTATTATTCGTATACTCAAAACCCAGAAAAAGGAATTGAATTAGCAGATAAAGCCCTTCGTTTGGACGTGAAATATAGGGATGCTTATGTAATAAAATCAACGCTTTTTTTACAGATGCAAAAGCCAAGCCTAGCAATTTCTTCTCTAGAAACAGCGGTCCAACAAGACAATGAATTTATTATTGGATACATGCAACTCGCAGATCTATATACGCAACAAAAAAAATATCCGATTGCTTTAGAAAGGTTTAAAAATGTGATTGTTTTAAACAAAAACAGTACAGAAGCTTGGTATGGGGTTGCGATGTCTAATCAAAAGTTAAACAACTTTAAAGAAGCAAAAAAAAGCTACCGAATATTACTTGAAAAAGACCCAAAACACTTTCTTGCACACTATAACTTGGGCTTTATTCAACAGTATCAAGATAAGCAAATAGATAGTGCAATGTACTTTTATACCAAATCCATTGATTTAATCCCAGAAGATTTAAACATACAAGCGATACCAATAGTTAAAAACCACCTAAGTAAAGCGAACTATCAAATTGGGCGTTGTTATGAACAAAAAGAGGATATTTCAAGAGCGCTGCTTTCTTATGGTAAATCATTAAAACATGATCCAGAGTTTGAGTTGTCACAAAACAGAGTGAAAGAATTAAAAAAAGATGTTTACAAAAAATAACATCGCTTTATTAACCCCAGTATTTGGGAATTATTTTTTAATGCTTTTAACGTATTACTATTTTTCTTGGTCTGTTTTGTTTTTGTTTTTCTTTTTTGTTTTAGAGGTTTCTTTTTTTGATTTTTTTCAACAATTAAAAAACAAAAAAAGAGCAAAACAAATGCAAAAGTCAGTCTTAAAAGCAGACATATCAAGCTTATTTATAGGTGTTTTTCTTGTTTCTCTACTGGAGTTTTTTATTCTTGGCTTTTCCGTTTTATTTGAACAGGAGAATGTATATCTTATAAAAGAATTAGAGTCTTTTCTTTTGTATGAAGAATTTGGGATATCTCAAGGATATTTTTTAATACCTCTTCTTTTTTTAAGTTCTTTTTTACGAACAAATCAAGAATTAAAACAAGGTTTAGTAATACAAGGAAACCTTTTTAAAGAGGTAAGAAAAAAAGCGCTTTTTTATTTATTTTCAACGCGACTTTATGTGTTGTTTTTTGCCTTTTTAATTAGCCTACTAAGGTTTAATTTCTCTTTTTTAATTTGGATGCTTATTTTTTCTGTTTTAATGTATCAACGAATATTTTTTTGGAAAAAAACAGAAAATAAATATTTTGAATAGAGTTAAATCAGTAATCCATGAAACGTTTTTTTATTTTTGAGTAATGAGTTTTATTTATCCGTCTTTTTTGTGGGCTTTTTTATTTCTATCAATACCAATTTTAATTCATTTTTTTAGTTTTCAGAGACATAAAAAGCTTTATTTTTCTTCGATCTTATTTTTAAAAAAGATAGAAAAAGAAAATCGTTCAGTAAAAAAACTAAAACACTTATTAATTCTTCTTCTGCGTTTATGTGCTCTTTCTTGTTTGATTTTAGCATTTGCTAGGCCATATTTTCCGAATAATAAAAAGACAAATCAAAAAATTTCTACCACGATAATTTATATTGATAATTCTTTTTCTATGACCGCAAAAGGTTCTGAAGGAGAACTTCTTTCAGAAGCAATTGAATCTGCAAGAAAAACAATCAATCAAGCCCCTTCCACTAGAAAAATAGTTTTACACACCAATAAACTAAATGGGATTGAAGGAAGAGTTTTAAATAAAAAACAAGCCTTAAATGAGTTAGATAAAATAAAACCCTTCCAATTAGCAAGACCGATGGAAAAAATTGTTTTTTGGGAAAAAGAAATAATAAAAAAGGAGTTTAAAAATCAAGGGGTTCAAGTCCTACACTTTTCTGATTTTCAAAAAAACAACCTTCAAACTAAGCGTAATAATAAAGCAAGTGTAAAAGGCGACTTTTATCCAATTCAATTTACTCCACAAACCGCCGAAAATGTTTTTGTAGATAGCGTATGGTTTGATTCTCCAATAAAAAAAGTTGCAGAAAATAGCACACTTAATATTCGTGTTAGAAATATTGGTAAAACCCCAAAAGAGGGGATTTTGGTACAGGTTCAAATAAAAAATCTAAAAAGAACCTTATCTATTGATATTCCTGCAAATGGGACTCAACAAACCAAATTAAATTATAAAGAAGAGGGGCCAGGGTATAGAAATGGAAAAATAACCATTTCAGACAATCAGCTTTTTTGGGATGATGAGTATTTTTTTTCCTATCAAATAAAAGAGAAAACAAAAATTTTAATTATTAATTCGGAAGACAAATCAGAAGCAATTTCTAAAATATATAATCTTGAATCTCTTTTTGGGGTGGATGAAGTTGCACAAGAATCTTTTTCGCAAGACATGTTGCATCAAACCGACTTTGTTGTTTTAAACGGGCTTAATAAGATTTCCTCAGCAACGGTATCAATTTTGGAAGACTTTGTTAATAATGGAGGAAGCCTAAGTATTTTTCCGGGAAGCAAAATAAACCCTAAAGAGCTTAACTTGCTCTTAAAGAAAGTAGAAATGCCATTGCTTGCAAACGTGATTGAAAGTGGAACAAAAATTAAAGAAATAGCATATAAATCGCCCTTTTTTAAGGGGGTTTTTGATAGAGAAGAAAAAAACATTATCCTTCCAGGAATAACAAAGGTTTATCAAACAAAACCTTATGAAAAAACTCGTTCTCAAAATATTGTAAGTCTTCAAAATGGCTTGCCATTATTTTGTGTTTCCTCTTCCCAAAGGCAAGTATTTTTATTTACTAGTTCACTAAGTAATGATTTTGGGTCTTTTACTTTAGATGCATTATTTCCTTCTATTTTACTTCGAATGGGAGAATTAAGTCAAAAAAAACAACCTTTATTTTTAACGATTGGAAAACAAAAAAGTTATTCTTTAAATAAGGCATTAAAAAATTATTCAGCAATTCATTTGATCAAAGGCAAAACCGACTTAATTCCTAAAACGAGCAGGTCTCAAAAAGGACTTTCAAGTAGAATTGTTTTAGGTGGAGAGCAAACCCAAAAACTCACCGCAGGAATTTATAAAATAACCAATCAAAATAAAGAAATAGGTCAACTTGCTCTTAATTATGATAGAAAAGAGTCCCAAACCAAATATGCCACAAAAAACCAAATAACATCTTATTATCGTCAAAACAAATTAAACATGGTGGCCTATAAAAAACACCAACAAGGAAAGTCTTTACTTGATACAAAAACAGAAAAAGAATTGTGGAAAATTTTACTTGTGCTTTCTTTTTCTTTTTTCTTTTTAGAAATTTTGGCGCTAAAATTTTCAAGAGTTTCATGATTTTTCAAACATTAAGTGTACTTTTGTGCTTTAAGGAATAAAAAATTATTTTATATCTTAAAAAATAAGGACGATGAATATTTTATTGAAATCGGTTACCATCTCAGATCCTTCCTCAACACATTTTAATTCTGTAAAAGATGTTTTTATTAAAAACGGAAAGATTGCCGGCATTGAAAAAAAACTTAACTTAAAAGGAGAGCAATATCGAGTAATTGAAGGAAAAGGAAAAAGCATTAGTCAAGGTTGGGTTGACCTTAAATCTGATTTTTGCGACCCTGGAAATGAACATAGAGAAACAATAGAAAGTGGGTTAAAAGTTTCTGCATATGGTGGATATACACACGTTTGCCTAGTCCCATCTACAAATCCTTTTGTAGACGGAAAAACGGCTATAGAGTATGCTTTAAGAAAGGCAGAGGGCGCTCTAACCCAGCTTCACCCTATAGGAAGCATTACAAAATCAGGAAAAGGCCAGGAGTTATCAGAAATGTTCGACATGCATTTATCTGGAGCAACTCTTTTTTCCGATGACCTAAAAGAGCTTTCTACAGGAATGTTAGGGAGAGCTCTCTTGTATAATAAAAACACCAAAGGAACGGTAATTTCTTTCCCTCAAAATTATTCTTTAAGCAACAAGACAATGGTTAATGAGGGTTTAGCTTCTATTAAAACAGGCCTAAAAGGAAACCCGTCTCTTTCTGAAGAAGTTGAAATTCAAAAAAACATTAGTATACTTAAATATACACAAGGAAGTCTTCATTTTACAGGAGTCTCAACTAAAAAAGGAGTAGAGTTAATTAAAACAGCAAAAAAATCCGGACAAAAAGTAACGGCCTCTGTTAACCTAATGAATCTTTTATTTACAGAAAAAGAGGTGTTTAATTTTGATAGCAACTTTAAACTGGCGCCTCCTTTAAGAACTAAAAAAGATCAAGAAGCGTTAATAAAAGGGCTTATTGAGGGAACTATTGACGCAATAGATTCGGATCACCGGCCCTATGATGAAGATAAGAAGGATGTTGATTTTTTCTCTGCATCTTCAGGATGTATTCAACTCCAAACGCTTTATGCTGCCCTTAATACTTTTCACCCAACAAAAGAAGCGTCATTTATTAAAGCCTTATCCATAAACTCTCGACTAATTTCTCAAATCAAAGAGAGCCCCATAGAAGTTGGAAATCAAATAGACGCCACTCTTTATGACCCTTCTAAAGAATGGATTTTTGATAAGCATATAAATCATTCTAAATCGTTTAACTCTCCGTTTTTAAATCAAAAGTTAAAAGGAAAAGTTTGTGCAGTTTTTATGGAAAAAAAAGCATTAGAGTTTTAAACTAAAAAGAAACAGATTTAGCATTAATAGAAGAATTCATTATTTTTCCAGCCACCTGATTAAAAACGGTTTCTTTTTCAGAGGTCATAAATAAGGTGGTAGAATTTTTAGAACAAGCCTCATCAATTTCAGGGTGTTTATTAAGGTATTCAACTAGCTTTTTAGCAACAATAGGTCCTTGAGACATAACAGCGATGCTTTTAGGTAGAAAACTTCTTAAAATAGGGTATAAAATAGGGTAGTGTGTACAGGCAAGAACAAGCGTATCAATCTTGGGGGACTTTTGAAGTAAAATAGAGAGGTCGTTTTTTATTATTTCTTTTCCCGAATTACTTTCTTGCTTTTCATTTTCAATTAATGGAACCCATAAAGGACATGCATGTTGGACATAGTTTACTTTTGGTGCATATTTTTCAATTTCGAGCCCATAAGAATTAGAGGATACTGTTCCCAAGGTTCCTATGATTCCAACAGAATTAATTTCTTTGTTTTCTGCTATTTCCTCTATACAAGGACGAATAACCCCTAAGACTCTTTTATTGGGGCTTAGTTTTTCAAGATCTTTTTGTTGAATTGATCTTAGTGCTTTTGCAGAAGAGGTGTTACAAGCAACAATTACTAGAGAACAGCCTTGATTAAAAAGAAATTTAACGGCATCAAGGGTATATTGATAAACCAGTTCAAAAGAACGATCTCCATATGGAGCCCTTGCATTATCTCCAAGGTAGAGGTAATCATAATCTGGAAGGGACTTCTTAATACTCTTAAGTATAGTTAACCCCCCATACCCCGAGTCAAAAACACCTATTGGATTTGACTTATGCATTTTTTAAAAAATTAATAACATTATCCTCTATTCTTCTTGGAATATTAGAGGAAACCTCTCGGACAAAAGTTTCTCCTGTAATTTTTTCGTATAATTCTATGTACCTATTGCTAACTAAAGAAACAAACTCTTCTGGCATTTCTGGCATTTTTTGATTTTCTTTTCCTTGAAAACCATTATCCATGAGCCATTCCCTAACAAATTCTTTGGATAGTTGTTTTTGTGCAATATTTTCCTTTTGTCTGTCTTTATATCCCTCGAGATAAAAATATCTTGAAGAGTCAGGGGTATGAATTTCATCTATTAACATAACCTCTCCATTATATAATCCAAACTCATATTTGGTGTCCACAAGAATCAATCCCTTTTCTTTTGCTTTTGCAGATCCATGAGAAAATAAAAGCTTAGTATATTCTTCCATTTTTAAATAAACCTCTTCAGTTACAAGCTTATTTGAGAGGATTTCTTCTTTGGAGATGTCTTCATCATGTCCTTCATCTGCTTTCGATGCGGGAGTAATTATGGGCTCTGGAAAGGCATCATTTTCTTTTAAACCATCCGGCATTTTTACTCCACAAAGCATTCTTTTTCCAAGCTTGTATTCTCTTGCTGCGTGACCAGCTAAATAACCACGAATAACCATTTCAATTTTTATGGGTTCACAGGCTTTACCGATAGAAACTACTGGATCAGGAGTTGAAATAAGCCAGTTTGGAACAAGAGAAGCTGTTTCTTTTAAAAAGTAAGAAGCAATTTGATTTAATACCTGCCCTTTGAAAGGGATTCCCTTGGGTAAAACGTGATCAAATGCAGATATTCGATCTGAAGCAACCATTACAAGAGTGTTGTTTTTTAATGTATATACATCACGAACCTTTCCATGATAAACACTGGTTTGGTTAGGGAAACTAAAGATGGATTTTTTTAATGTATTCATAGAAATTTTAAGTGTTTTCTGTTTTTTCAAAAGCAGTAATTATTTTTTTAACAAGTCGGTGTCTTATTACATCGGTTTCGTTAAAATGAACGGCTTGAATACCCGCTACATTTTTTAAACTATCTAAAGCAAATGCAAGACCAGAGCTTTGTTTTTTAGGCAAATCTACTTGAGAAAGATCTCCATTTACCATAAATTTAGCGGTTTTGCCCATTCTTGTTAAAAACATTTTCATTTGCATTTTAGTGGTATTTTGAGCCTCATCAAGAATAACAAAAGCTTTGTCTAAGGTTCTCCCTCTCATAAAAGCTAAAGGGGCAATTTCAATGATCTCTTCATCGACTAGTTCTTTTAGTTTTTCAAGTGGAATCATTTCTTTTAATGCATCATATAAAGGCATCAGATAAGGGTCTAGTTTTTCTTTTAAATCTCCAGGTAAAAAACCTAAGTTTTCTCCCGCTTCTACGGCAGGCCGAGTTAGAATTATTTTTTTAACTTCTTTTTGTTTAAGAGCACTAACAGCAAGAGCTACAGCAGTAAACGTTTTCCCTGTTCCTGCTGGGCCAACAGCAAAAACAAGGGCATTTTCTTTTACAGCAACCACAAGCTTTTTTTGGTTGATTGTTTTTGCCGCAATTTTTGCTCCAGAGTTACCATAAACAATAACGTTGTCCTTTATTTTTTTGGAAACTAATAAATGCCCATCTTCATGCATTAAATTATCAATTTCATCAAAGTTGATAGAATTATATGTTTGAAAATAATCCAACATTAAAGCCAGCTTTTTTTCAAAAAACAAGAGCGCTTTTTCTTCTCCTTTAATCGATATTGTGGACCCTCTTGAAGAAACCTTAAGAGATGGAAAAAGTTCTTTTATGTAATTGATGTTTTTGTTTTTTTCACCAAAAAAAGAAGCCGGGTTTATATTAGGAAGCTCAATGTTTTTATTCATTATAAATGTTTTATTCTGTTTTTTTTAAACTTCCTTTTTAAAATTACTTTACTTTTGATGAGCAAAATTATAAAATCTTAATATAACGCAGCTTAGGAAAATGAATATTCTGACTTTAACCACAGATTCTGGAGAAAAAGATCATTATGTTGCGTCTCTTAAGGGGTTTGTTTTATCAAACGTTAACAATATAAGCATTGTAGACATATCTCATCAGATTTCCCCATTTAATGTATCTGAAGCAGCGAGACAAGTTAGAAACTGTATAGACTCTTTTCCTTCTGAAACCATTCATGTTGTGGGGGTAGATGATGAGCCTAAGATTGCTCCAACAGAAGATGATAGCGCCCTCCCGGCAATTATGAAGTTTAGAAACCAGTATTTTATTAGTATTGATAATGGTTTTTTTGGATCCTTGCTTGAGGAAGAATCTCCACAAGAGTTTTACATATTGCCTGACTTTGTTAAAGCGGAAGAAGTTTCCTCCTTTTCTATGAAGACTGTTTTATTGCCAATAGCCATCAAATTAATAAAAGCAAAAAGCATTAAAAGTTTTGCCAAGCCAATAAAAAGATATAAAAAAGCCTTTTCAGAAAGTGTTTTTATGGGGGAAAATGGAATGGTAGGCCAAGTTATTCATATTGATGTTTATGGAAATTTGATAACCAATATTACCAAAGAGATGTTTGATAGATATACGGAGTTTGATAAGTTCACGTTGTTTTTTAATGCAAAACAATACCATATAGAGAGTTTCTCAGCAAGTTACAACACTGTTCCACCAGGGGAAAAGCTAGCTCTTTTTAATAGCAATGGTTATCTAGAAATAGCAATTAATAGAGCGGCAGCAAAACTTCAAGGGGGCGCAGAACAATTGTTTGGAGCTAAACTACGTGATAAAATTAGAATTGAGTTTTCTTCTAGGGGTTCTCATGAAACAATAGATTCACTTTTTGACTAAATCAGTCCTTAATTTATAAATTAAAAGCTGTTTTTACTTTCTCTACAAAGTCCAACTTTTCCCAAGTAAAAAGCTCTACTTCTTTCGTTATTTTTGATCCATCTGGCGCGAGAAATGTTTTATTAACGATTTCATTTTTTCTACCCATGTGTCCATAGGCGGCAGTTTCTTTATAAATAGGGTTTCTAAGTTTTAACCTTTCTTCTATAAAATATGGTCGCATATCGAAAATTTCAGAAACTTTTTGAGCAATAGATCCATCTTTCATGTCAATTTTGGAAGTGCCGTACGTGTTTACAAAAAGACCACAAGGCTCAGCAACCCCAATAGCATAGGAAACTTGTACTAAAACCTCATCGCATAGTCCAGCAGCAACAAGATTTTTTGCAATATGTCTAGTTGCATATGCCCCAGAACGATCCACCTTTGAAGGGTCTTTTCCAGAAAAGGCACCACCACCATGAGCTCCTTTACCTCCGTATGTATCAACTATTATTTTTCTTCCTGTAAGCCCAGTGTCTCCATGAGGACCACCAATTACAAATTTACCAGTTGGATTAATATGGTATGTGATATCGTTTGTAAATAAACGTTGTATCTCTGGGCTTAATTTGTTCTTAACCCTTGGAATAACAAGATTTATAATGTCTTTTTTTATCTTCTGAAGCATTTCAGGTTCCGAGGCAAAGTCATCATGTTGTGTAGAAACAACAATAGTGTCTATTCTAAGTGGTTTGTTTTCATCAGAATATTCTATTGTAACTTGTGATTTAGCATCTGGCCTTAAATACGAGATTAATTTACTTTCATGTTTTCTAATTAAAGCAAGTTCCTCTAAGATTTTATGCGAAAGATCAAGAGCTAGAGGCATGTAATTTTCGGTCTCTTTTGTGGCATAACCAAACATCATCCCTTGGTCACCAGCACCCTGTTCTTCTTTTTTAGCCCTATCTACTCCTTGATTAATATCTGCAGATTGTTCATGAAGCGCAGATAAAACACCACAAGAATTGGCATCGAACATGTACTCAGATTTCGTGTAACCAATTTCTCTAATTGTTTGTCTTGTGATATTTTGTACATCAAGATAAACTTTTGATTTAACTTCCCCAGCGACAACAACCTGTCCTGTCGTTACGAGGGTTTCACAAGCAACTTTTGAATCTGGATCAAAAGCCATGAAATGGTCTATTAAAGAGTCAGATATTTGGTCAGAAACTTTATCCGGGTGCCCTTCTGAAACAGATTCAGATGTAAAAAGATAAGACATATATTATATATAATTAGCTTGCAAAAATATAAAAAGCCAAAGAAATAATGTCATTTTATTGTATTTATGTCTTTTTTTATAAGTTGAAAAAATATAAATGGGAATATTTTAACTTTGTTGTTGAAATAAATTAGATAAAATGAAAGTTTCTGAAATTAGAGCTACTTTTTTTGACTATTTTAAAGCAAAGGGGCACGAAATACAGCCTTCTGCTCTAATGGTTGTAAAAAATGATCCAACTCTAATGTTTACCAATGCGGGGATGAATCAGTTTAAAGATTATTTTCTTGGCAACACGGATCCAAAAAGTAAAAGAATAGCGAATTCTCAAAAATGCTTGAGAGTTTCAGGAAAGCACAATGATCTCGAAGAAGTAGGGGTTGATACCTATCATCACACGATGTTTGAAATGTTGGGAAATTGGTCTTTTGGCGATTACTTTAAAAAAGAAGCGATTGATTGGGCTTGGGAGTTATTAACAGAGGTTTATAAACTAGATAAGTCACGTCTTTATGTAACGGTATTTGAAGGAGATAAAATAGATGGAACCAAAGAAGACATGGAGGCAATTTCTTTTTGGTCAAAACATATCAACAGCGAAGAAATTATAAAATGTTCCAAAAAAGATAATTTTTGGGAAATGGGGGATGTTGGTCCATGTGGACCATGTTCGGAAATCCACATGGATATTCGTTCAGATTACGAAAGATCAAAGGTTAAAGGAAGAGATTTAGTAAATAAAGACCACCCTCAAGTTATAGAAATATGGAATTTGGTTTTTATGGAATACCTTAGAAAGGCCGATCGTAGTTTAGTGCCTCTTCCTCAAAAACATGTGGATACCGGCATGGGATTAGAAAGACTTGCTGTTGCTCTTCAGGGAAAAAAATCGAACTACGATATTGATTTGTTTCAATCTTTGATAAAAAAAACAGAAGAGTTATCCAAAATTAAATATGGTGCAAATCCAAAAACGGATATAGCGCTAAGAATTGTTTCGGATCATGTTCGAGCAATAAGTTTTTCTATTGCTGATGGACAACTTCCTTCTAATACAGGAGCGGGGTACGTAATTAGAAGGATTTTAAGAAGAGCGGTTCGTTATGGGTATCAGGTTTTAGAAATTAAAGAACCTTTTATGTTTGATATAGCGATAACATTGGTGGAACAAATGGGGGAAGCTTATCCGGAATTAACCAATCAAAAGAGCTTAATAGAAAAAGTAATAAAAGAAGAAGAAAAAAGTTTTTTTAGAACCCTTGAACAAGGGATAAAAAAAATTAATTTAACAATTAACTCTCATAAAGAAAAAAAACAAGAAAAGATGTCGTCCTTACATGTTTTTGAACTTTATGATACTTATGGATTCCCAATAGATTTAACCTCATTAATAGCAAAAGAGAATAATATCGAAATTGACATTGAGGGTTTTCAAAAATTATTGGAAGAGCAAAAGCAAAGGTCTCGAAAAGCATCAGAAATAGACACGAGTGATTGGATAGCCATTTGTGATCAAAAAGCGACTCAATTTGTAGGGTATGACACCTCTAGTACAGAAACAAAAATATTAAGGTACAGGAAGGTAAATACACCAAAAAAGGATTATTTTCAATTGGTTCTAGATAAAACGCCTTTTTATCCAGAAGGAGGAGGTCAGGTTGGAGATACAGGATTTTTTGAAATAGAAAATGAAAAAATAAAAATATTTAATACCAAAAAGGAAAACGAGTTGATATTACATTATGCGAGTTCTCTTCCAAAAAACCTTTCCAAAAAAGGAATAGCTATTGTTGATGAAAAAAGGCGAAAAAAAATATCAGCAAATCATTCTGCAACACACTTACTTCATCATGCATTAAGAAAGGTTCTTGGAGAACATGTTGAACAAAAAGGCTCATTGGTTAATGAGAGATATTTAAGGTTTGATTTTTCTCATTTTTCAAAAATGAAAGAAGAGGAGCTTCAACAAGTTCAGGAGCTTGTTTTGGAACAAATAAACAATGGCGTACCCTTAACAGAACATCGTGAAATACCATTAAATGAGGCAAAAAAAATGGGGGCAATGGCATTGTTTGGAGAAAAATATGGAGAAAAAGTAAGGGCTATACAATTTGGAAATTCAATTGAGTTGTGTGGTGGGATTCATGTTTCTTCTACATCAAGCATAGGAATGTTTACTATTTTATCAGAAGGAGCAGTAGCAGCTGGTGTTAGAAGAATAGAGGCTATTTCAGGAATGGAAGCTGAAAAATATTTTATAGGTAAAGCTAAAATAGTTGATGAGGTTTGTAAAACACTTAAAACACAAAAAGACATTGTAAAAACCATAGAAACTATTCTTTCAAAAAACCACGAACTTCAAAAGCAAATAGAGGAATTAAACAAGGAGAAAATACAATTGTTAAAAAACACATTAACTAAAAAAATAACTCAAATAAATGGCATAAATTTTCTTGGTGCTCAAGTACATCTGCCAAATTCATCGATTAAAGATTTATTGTTTCAATTAAAAAATCAAAACGATAATTTTTTTGCTGTTATTGGAAATTCAGAGAATGAAAAATGTGGAATAAGCATTATAATTTCTGATAACCTAGTAAAAGAAAAGCAGTTAAATGCATCCGATTTAGTAAAAGCAGTTAGTCATTATATTAATGGAGGAGGAGGTGGACAATCGTTTTTTGCAACAGCTGGAGGAAGAAAAAAAGAGGGGTTAAAAAAGGCCATTGAGGAAATTAGAAAAACAATACAAGAGAGTTAATTAAATAATTTTTTCTTAATCTCTTTTGCATAATTAACAGTTTCTTGTTCTAGAGAAAACAAAAAGATGCTTCCAAAAAACAGAAAAACAGCTAGCGTCGTATTAAAAACCATTTGAATCCATTGATTAAGAAATAGATTGTTTAAAAAAGAACAAGTAATTAATGTGAGCACACCTACTCCAATAATTATGAATTGATTTTTATTAAAAGGATGAATTTTGTAAATGGAGTAAACAAAAATCATTCTTCCTATATTATAAACAAAAAAGGCTAAAGCTGTTGAAATGGCAGCCCCCGACATTCCCCATAAAGGAATCATAATCGTGTTTAAATAGTATACAGCAAAGATTAAAAACAAGGTAAAAATCACATCGTATTTATATTTTTTTGAGGTATTAAAAATAGAACCGTTTAAGCCAAAAAACATATCCATGAGTCTTCCCATCATCAGAAAAAAGAACACCCAGATTCCTGCTTTAAATTCATTTTTAAGAAAAGAAAAAAGAAAGTCAATATTAACCCAAACCAAGAGAAACAATCCAAGCCCAACAACTAAAGAAACGGAACTTACTCTTGTGTATAAATCTTTCATTTTGTTCATTTCTCGATTTTTCCAATATTCCGAAACAAGAGGAGAGCTAACTCTAACTAAAGATTTATAAGGAACTTGAAGCGCGCTAGTTAAAAAAACTACCGTAGAATAAACACCAGTTGCTTTCAATCCAATATATTGAGCAACCATAATGATGTCAAGTGAATTAACAAGAACAGATCCTAGACTATTAATGTAGTTAAAAGCAGCATAATTAAAAATAATTTTTCTAAATTTTGAGGAAATGCGGATATTTTTAACTCCAAGATGTAGTTCTTTTATTTTTAATAAAAAAACAACTAAAATAAGTGGAGGCAAAAGAAAAAGAAGCCCATGAATAGCCACAAATAAATTAAAAGAGATTAGCCCAGCCCATAAAAGAATTAAAATTAAAGTAACGCCAAGACGAAGAACAATATCTAAAGCAAAAACAGAAACAATGTTTTTAAATAAAGCCCTTAAGTAAACATCTAAAATCAAGTACAAAACATATCCAACTCCAATAGGGATTATCCAAATAAAGTATTGAATAAAAAAAGGCGATTTTTTAATATAGATAGACTCTAAGTGTTCTTGAAAAATCAAAAAGAAGAAACACATTATAAGAGTGCCAGCAAGACCAATCAATAAAATAAATGAAAGAAATCCATGGTGCTTTTTCTCTTTATTTTTAAAAAAAGGAAAAAACTTCCAAATGGTATAGATTGTTCCAAAGTTTGAAAACTGTGCAAAAAGAACCCCAAGAGAAAAACAAAGATTTATTACTCCAATTTGTTCGGTGGACAAGATTAATAAAAAAAGCAGGCCCTTATTTAAATATCCTAAAACCAACCCAAAGGAAGAAATTAAGGTTGTTTTAATCGCATCTTTTTGAACAAAACCCATTTTATTAACTTAATACAAAGATAAAGCAAACTTTAGAAGAAAGAATTTATGCTAATTTTGTTTTAGTTTTATTTAAAAGTATGCCTCAAAACCCTTTAATTTCCATAATTATTTGCACTTATAATAGAATGCAATACCTTCCAAAATGTTTGGAACATTTAAAAAATCAAACCTGTAAAACAGAGGATTACGAAGTTGTTTTAATAAATAATAATTCCACAGATAAAACGGAACTTATTTGTAAAGAGTATATTCAAAAAAATCCAGAATTAAATGTTTCTTATTTTTTAGAGAAAAACCCAGGCCTTTCTCATGCTAGAAATAGAGGAGTGAAAGAGGCAAACGGAGATGTTTTATGTTTTATTGATGACGATGGATTTGCTATCCCAGATTATATTAAAACAATTTCAAAATATGCGATCGATACCAATTATTCTAATTACATGGCATTTGGAGGGAAAGTCACCCCTTGTTATAACAAAGGAAAAGCACCCATATGGATAAGTAAGTACATTAGTGGATTAGTTTCCGAGGTGGATTTAGGTAAAAAAGTAAAGCCTTTTGATAAAAAATATCCCGCAGGATGCAACATGATTTTTAGAAAAGAGTTTTTTGAAAATCATGGTGGATTCAACGTAGATCTTCATACAAGGGGGGATGATAAGTATATTTTCCAGAAATTAAGAGACAAAAAACATAAAATTTTATACATCCCCGAATTAGAAGTTTCTCATTTTATTGATGATTATAGATTGGAAAAAAACTTTATCATTCGTTTATCTAAAATAATAGGGCAAAGCGAAGCAATAAGACTTAAAAACAAGAGTGTTATATTTAAAACGATGAAGCTTTTTGAATATTTGTTTAAATGGAAAGTCTCTTTGCTCCTTGCGCTTATTTTTTTAGCTAAAGGACAAAAAGAAAAATCCAAATATATTGTAATGGTTCGTTGGCAAGTAATTATAGGCTACTTTATGAAAGAACAATTATGAGTTTAATACAAAACCTTTTTTTAAGCTATCTTTCCCTTATAAAGGTAGTCTTATGGTCTCGACCATTAAGGTCTAATAAAAGACAAAAGCAACAAAACAAAGGCAAACAGCTAATCATTGTTGCAAACGGTCCTTCTTTTAGATTGTCTATTGAAAAACATCTCAATAAATTACTGGAATCGCCAATTTTAAGTGTAAACTTATTTTGCTGTACCGATTATTTTGAGCAGTTAAAACCGACAAATTATTTATTGTTAGCTCCTCAATTTTTTAAAGCCGATAAAGACCTATCAGAACTATATATAAAGAATAATGTAGAACTTTTTTCTTCTCTAAAAACAAAAACAAGTTGGCCAATGCATTTATACATTCCAGTAAAGTATAAAAAGGCTAAAAATGTAATTGACTTAAAAAACCAAAACGCGAATATAACCTTCCATTATTTTAATACAACGCCAATAGAGGGACTTCCTTTTATATCAAATTTCATGTTTGAAAAAAGACTTGGAATGCCAAGACCCCATAACGTATTAATTCCATCCTTAATGATTGGAATTAATGAAGGATTTGAAAAAATCTCCGTATTAGGAGCAGATCATTCTTGGTTAGGTGAAATTTCAGTAAATGAAAAAAATGAAGCGTTAGTTAATCAAAAACATTTTTATGATGAACAAAGTGCAACATCTCAACCGATGCAAGATTATATAAAACGACCAAGAAAGCTTCATGAAATTTTACATAAATTTTATCTTTCATTTAAGGGCTACTGGGAAATAAAACATTTTGCAGAAAAACAAGGCGTTGAAATAGTTAATTCTAGTGAAACAAGCATGATAGATGCATTTGATAAAAAAGGGCTTTAATAAGCATCTAGAGTGTTTGACTTTCTTATTATAGATTATAATTTATCTTTGTTAACAAAACAATAAGCATTGAAAAACAAGTCAATTTTAATTACAGGAGGGACAGGGTCTCTTGGAAAGGCTTTAACTCGGCATATATTAACGAATCACCCGGAAATAAAACGATTAGTTATTTTTTCAAGAGATGAACAAAAGCAATTCGAAATGGAGCAAGAGTTTTCGCACTCCAAATATCCAAGCATTCGATATTTTATAGGCGATGTTCGTGATTTAGAAAGGTTAGAAAGGGCCTTTTCGGGCATAGACTATGTTATTCACGCAGCAGCAATGAAACATGTACATATTGCCGAGTATAATCCTGACGAATGTGTTAAAACAAATGTTTTGGGAGCTCAAAATGTGATAAAAGCAGCCTTGAAAACCAATGTTAAAAGAGTGGTTGCTCTTTCAACAGATAAAGCTTGTGCTCCAATAAATTTATATGGAGCAACAAAATTAACTTCAGATAAACTTTTTGTTTCAGCAAACAACATAAAGGGAAATAAAGACATCTGCTTTTCAGTGGTTAGGTATGGAAATGTAATGGGTTCAAATGGATCGGTTATCCCATTTTTTATAAAAAAGAAAAAAACAGATGGCATTCTACCAATAACTGTTGAAACCATGACTCGTTTTAATATTTCGTTGCAAGGGGGGGTTGATATGGTTTTACACGCACTTGATAGCGCATGGGGTGGGGAGATTTTTGTTCCTAAAATCCCATCTTATCGAATTTTAGATGTAGCAGAAGCAATCGGCCCTGAATGTGAAAAACCAGTTATAGGGATTCGTCCAGGAGAGAAAATCCATGAAGAAATGATAACTTCATCCGATTCTTTTTTTACCTATGATATAGGGAAATATTATGTAATAATTCCTCAAACAACGGCCTGGAATGTAGAAGAGTTTAGCTCTCATTTTAAAGCAAAAAAAGTACAAGAAGGTTTTTCTTATAATTCTAATCAAAATGAAAACTGGGAATCGGTAGAGTCTATTAGAGCACTTATAAAACAACATGTTGATCCTACTTTTGAGGCATGAAAAAAATAATTCCATATGGAAGGCAGTTTATTTCGGAAGAAGACATAAAGGAAGTAGTTAGCACTTTAAAATCTGATTATTTAACGCAAGGGCCTAAAATTGCAGAGTTTGAATCGGAGTTTGCTAGGTATGTTGGATCAAAATATGCGATTGCCCTTTCCAACGGAACGGCAGCACTTCATCTATCCACATTAGCCTTAGGCTTAAAAAAAGGAGATTACGTGATTTGCACCTCCATTACTTTTGCTGCATCGGTTAATTGTGTTAGGTATTGTGGCGCAAATGTTTTATTTGCCGACATTGATCCAAAAACATTTTTAATAGATATTTCCTCGGTAGAAAAATTAATAAAAGAGCATTCAGACAAAAAAATTGTTGGTATTATCCCTGTTGATTTTGCTGGTAGAGTAGTCAATTTAGAGGCGTTAAAAAAGATAACAAGCAATTATGGATTATGGATTTTAGAGGATTCTTGCCATGCACCAGGAGGGAGTTTTTTGGATTCCCAAAAACAACCTCAAAAAGCAGGGAATGGAAATTTTGCAGAACTTTCTATTTTTTCTTTTCATCCGGTTAAGCATATTGCTGCTGGCGAAGGAGGAATGGTAACGACGAATAATAAAGAATTGTATGAAAAGATATGTTGTCTTCGAACGCATGGCATAATTAAAGACGAGCAGAAATATAAAAACAATGCTTCTTTAGCAAATGGCAATAAAAAGCATTTGGATTATCCAGGTTGGTATATGGAGATGCAAAGCCTTGGCTTTAATTATAGAATTACAGATATTCAAGCTGCTCTTGGTTTGTCTCAATTAAAAAGAGCACAAGAAGGCTTAGAGAAACGAAAAAAAATAGCACAAATATATACACGCGAATTTTCAGGGATTTCTCAAATAAAAAACCATTCGAATGTAATTGAAGGGCATGCCTATCATCTGTTTATATTGGAGGTAGAAAAGCGAAGAGAGCTATATGATTTTTTAAGAGAAAAGAATATTTTTTCTCAGATTCACTATATTCCGGTACATTTAATGCCTTATTATAAAGAGCTTGGGTGGAAAGAAGGAGACTTACCAAAAGCAGAAAAATATTATTCTAATTGCTTAAGTATTCCGATGTATCCCACGATGACGAATGAAGAAATAGATAGAGTAGTACAAACGATTAAAACGTTTTATAAAAATGAATTTTAAATCAGAACAAGAAGCTTTTTGGGCCGGGGATTTTGGCAGAGATTATATTCAAAGAAATCAAAGTAAAGAATTATTAGCTTCTAATATTAATTTTTTCAGCAAAGCACTTAAACAAGCGAGAGAATTAAATTCTTGCGTGGAATTTGGAGCCAACATTGGAATGAATTTAAAAGCATTAAAATTGCTATACCCTAATCTGTCTTTATCTGGTGTTGAAATCAATAAAACGGCAGCGAAAGAGCTTGAAATCGCGATAGGAAAAGAGCAGGTTTTTCAAGGGTCTATATTGGATTATCCAACAAAGACCACAAAAGATCTTTCGATAATAAAAGGAGTGTTAATCCATATAAACCCTGAATTATTATCGGCAGTATATCAAAAATTATACGCTGCATCGAGCAACTATATTTTGATAGCAGAGTATTACAACCCTTCTCCTGTTTCTATAAATTATAGAGGACATAAAGACCGCTTATTTAAAAGAGATTTTGCCGGAGAAATGCTGGAAAAATTCCCGGACTTAAAATTAGTGGATTATGGCTTTTCTTATAGAAAAGACCCTGCTTTTCCTCAAGATGACATTACTTGGTTTTTATTAAAAAAATAAGAAGTGAAAGTAGCGATTATACCAGCAAGAGGAGGAAGCAAGAGGATTCCTAACAAAAACATGAAGATGTTTCATGGCAAACCGATTATTTATTATGCCATTCAAACCGCGATAAAAAGCAATCTTTTTGATGAGGTTTTTGTTTCTACAGATAACAAAGAAATAGCTGAATTTTCCATGAAAAATGGAGCTAAAGTTCCAACTTATCGTTCTTCTAAAAATGCAGATGATCATGCGACCACTTCGGAGGTATTAATTGAGGTGATTAATTATTATACGAGTCAAAACAAGAAAATATCTATGGCTTGTTGCATTTATCCTACAAGCCCATTAGTAAAACCGAAAGACTTGATCTCGGCAAACGAAGTGTTTGAAAATCAATCCATAGAAGTCTTAATATCGAGTGTTAAGTTTAGCTTTCCGGTTCAAAGAGGGTTTTTTGTTTTTGAAAATAAAGAAATAGGGTTAATTGATCCAGAGTCGATTAACAAGCGTTCTCAAGATCTTGCCGAAACCTATCATGATGCTGGCGCATTTTATTTATTCAAGCCTCAAGTATTTTTAAAAACAGGTTCTTTATGGAAAGGAAAAATAGGCGCTTATATACTTCCTGAAATACAATCACAAGACATAGACACCTTGGAGGATTGGAAATTAGCAGAATTAAAATATGAATATTTACAAAGCAATAAATAAGCAAACGGTTTGTTTGGGACAATATAAAATTGTGCCCATTCGCTTTGAGGATAGGTACTCTATTTTAGAATGGAGAAATGAACAGATGTATCATTTGCGACAAAAAGAAAAAATCAGCAAGAACGAGCAAGACAACTACTTTAATACGGTTGTAAAAAACCTTTTTTTAGAAGAAAATCCACCGCAGTTTTTGTTTTCCTATTTAAAAAATGAAAAGTGCATTGGTTATGGCGGCTTGGTCCATATTAACTGGAAAAAAAAAGAAGCCGAAATATCATTTATAATGCAAACAATTCTTGAAAAAGAGCAATTTGATTTTAATTGGTCGATGTTTTTGGTTTTGATAGAAAAGATTGCTTTTATAGACTTAAACTTAAGTAAAATAAACACCTATGCGTTTGATTTAAGGCCTCATTTATACCCGGTGTTGATAAATAATGGATTCACAGAAGAGAAGAGACTAAAACATCATGTGGAGATAGATTCAAAAAAAACAGATGTATTGATCCACTCTAAATTAAACAAGGGGTTTAACCTAAGGCCGGCAACAATTGATGATGAAGAAATAACCTATAACTGGGCGACAGATTCTGTGATAAGAAAGTATGCCTTTCAGCAAAATGAGATAAAAAAGCAAGAGCATAAAAATTGGTTTTTAAATCAATTAAAAAATGAAAAGTGTGTGTATTTTATTTTAATGGATAACAACAAACAAATAGGAAGTATTCGTTTTAATATAGAAGAAAATAAAACGGCACTTATTAGCTATTTAATAGACTCAAAACATCATGGAAAAGGATATGGAAAAAGGATTCTGCAAGAGGCCATTTTCTGTTTTAAAAGAATAAAAAAAGAAGTAGAATCGATCCATGGTTATGTGATGCCTGAAAATATAGCATCGTGCAAAATTTTTGAAAAATTAAACTTTGAAAAACAAGAACAAAAAGATTCTATTAAATATTTTTATCAATTTTAAGGAATGAAGAAGTCAAAAGGGGTTTTTATTATAGCGGAATTATCGGCGAATCATAATGGCGATATTGAAACCGCAAAAAAAACAGTTATTGCGGCTAAAAATAGTGGAGCAGATGCGATAAAACTTCAAACATACACTGCTGACACCATCACATTAAATACGAACAAGGAAGACTTTAGGATTAACCAAGGAACCATTTGGGATGGAAAGTTATTATACGACTTATACAAAGAAGCATATACTCCATGGGAATGGCATAAAGAAATTTTTGATTTAGCAAAAGAGCTTGATTTGCTTTGCTTTTCTTCGCCTTTTGATCATTCAGCGGTAGATTTTTTGGAAACACTAAATTGCCCGATATATAAAATAGCCTCTTTTGAAATAACCGACATCCCTTTAATTTCGTATGTGGCATCTAAGGGAAAGCCAATTATTATCTCCACAGGAATTGCCGAACACGAAGACATCAGTTTGGCTGTAGAGGCTTGTAAAAAACAAGGGAATACAGACATAACGTTGTTAAAATGCACTTCCTCATATCCAGCACCGATCGAAGAAGCCAATATTTCGTTAATGCAGCAAATAGCTAAAGATTTTAAGGTAAAAGTTGGACTTTCTGATCACACCATGGGAAGCACCTTGCCAATAATTGCAACCGCATTGGGGGCAAGCGTCATTGAAAAGCATTTTATTTTGGATAGATCTATTGGTGGTCCAGATGCCTCTTTTTCCATGAATGAAAGAGAGTTTTCAGAAATGGTTCAACAAATTAGAGCTGCCGAAAAATCGATTGGTTCCACAAATTATAAGCTCAGTGAAAAACAAGAAGAAGCAAAAGCTTTTTCTCGTTCTTTATACATCTCTAAAGAGATAAAAAAAGGAGAAATAGCAAGCAAAGAAAACATTAAATCTGTTCGCCCAGGATATAGTCTTCATCCAAAACACCTTCCTCAAATTTTAGGAAAAAAAGCAAAAAAGAATTTTTCTATAGGAGATAGAATAAGCCTTTCGGATTTTGAATAAATGTCTGCTATGCTTTAGGTGAAAACCTTTTTTTAGCAGTAGATCCAAACACAAATCCACAACCTAGAAATAGCAGAATAGATCCAATTAAAGAGATAGTGCTTGCGGTATAAAAGGTTTGTGGCTCAAACCTCCATTCAATTTTGTGTTTTCCAGCTGGAATAATAGCGCCACGTAAAACATAATTAGCTCGAAAGGTTTCCACTTTTTTGCCATCTACATAACAATTCCATCCATCTGGATAATAAATTTCACTAAAGATTGCAGGAAGAGCAGATTTTGAAACCGAAGAATAAGAGATTTTATTGGTTCCATAGGATGTCATGTATATTGAATCTTGTGGATCTTTTACCCAAGAAGATTTTTTAATTTGAGAAGAAGGAACAACTGCTTCCTTTTTAAGATCAATTTCTTTAAGCGCAAGCATTTCTTTATTTGCCGAACCGACAGGTTTTAACTTTTCGACAAACCAACAATTCCCATTTTTATTGGTGTTTTCTACTGGGTCAATCTCCTTATTTGTAACGACATATTTGGTATTTAACATGTTTAATACAGGTGTTGTTGCTTTTATGTTTTTAACAGCGATGGTGTCGTAGATAAACTGCATTTCCTTTTTTTGTTGCTCTTCGGGTAAAGATCTAAGAGAGGCAAGTTTAGTACTCATGCGATACATATTAAGAAGATTGTTTTTTTCTTTTCCTATCTGTTGTGAGATCAATTGTATTTCATTAGAAATATAAAACTCGATAAGTTCTTGGTATCGTTTTAGTTTAGCACCATGGTAGCCACCGATGCTTTTATGGTAATAACTGGTATTAGACTCGTTAAAAGGATTATTTAAGTGTAAGACTCTATAATTAGAGTTAAGGTTTAACGTTCCAAAATCAGCAAGGTTTTTAAGGTCCTCTTCATCTTCCATTAAATTATAGGGTTCATTGTTCACCATTTTGCTTTTCAAATCCGTGCTCTTTTTATTAAATGCAGAAATGTTTTTCTTTTCCTTATTAAGGACAAAAAAGTCTGCTTTTTTGGGTAGACCGGGTGTTGCTCCGAGAGAGGATTCAGTGTATTTTTCATATCCACCCTCTTCGTTTTCTTTGTTGCTCAAATATCGCTTACAAACCGAAAAGTTATCTCCCAAAACTGCGATTAAAGCAATCCCGATTAGAACATGTTTTGACACCTTAAAATACAGGGTGGACAAAATAATTCCGCAAGCAATAAAACATAAAAAAACAAATCGTCCAGCATCTGCTTTAAAAAGTTCTTTTCTAGCGCTTATTACCTCTTTTTTTATTCCTTTAATGTATTCAACCTGTTGAGAGTTATCTTTTGATTTTTTTATTTCCTCATTAAACATTTTCCCTTCTTCTTTTTTCATAAAAGAACCCGAAAGACCCGGAGAGAGATAAAGAGTCATTCCAAAAACTAGCAACAAACCACTTGTTATAAGAAGAGGTTTTTTCTTTACAGATAGAGCTTTTGGCATAAAAAAGGATTTTTTTTCTACTTCTAAATTTTCTTGTGTTGGTTTTGGAAAGAAAAAACGATCTAAAAATAGCACGCCAAGCGCAGGAACCATAAATTGCAGAAGCACTAAAATCATTTTAGAGTCTCTAAATTTTCCGTATAAAGGAAAATGCTTAATAAAAAAATCATTTGTGGTGTCAGCCTCTTTTAAAGAAAGCGTTAAGCAAAGCAAGGTAATTGCAAGAAAAGCCCATTTTACAGGATCTTTGTAAAACAGAAATCCAAAAAAACAGAAAACAAACATGACGGCTCCAAAATAAAAAGCTCCACCACTCATTCTTTGCCCTCCCCAATATCTATCCATTTGTGACACTTGTTCCACATAATCTTCATCGACGTTTTCCATTGCTTTTTCATCGGAACCCAAGTAGTCGTTATTTCCGCCTCTTGCGTTTGGAATCAAAAGAGAAAGCAATTCTCCTTTTCCATAATTATATTCAAGTATATAGTCTTTGTTAAGGCCTTTTTGAGAGTTTTTATCTTTTGTTTTCTTATTTGGTTCTATAGTAAGCTCTGTTTTTCCTCGTGTAGTATGTTTGCTATACTCAAGCGTAGAGGTAAGGTTGGTTAGATTAGGAAGAATGGCCAAAACCACCCCAATTAATAGAAAAGCAATCGTTTTCCCTAACGTTTTAAACTCTTTAAAAACAAGAAGACGAACCGCTTCTCCAATACCAACAGCAACTAATAACCATGCAAGGTAATAGGTCATTTGAAAGTGATTTGCCATGAGGTTTAAGCCAAGAAATAAACTAAAAACTGTTGCGCCAAGCAATAGATGTTTTCGGAAGGCCAGAATAAGCCCTCCAACTGTTGGAGCAATATATGCCACCGCATTCATTTTGGTGGTATGTCCAGCACCAATATAAAGAACATGAATCGTTGAAAAGCCATATCCAATTGCTCCCAATATACCAATCCAAGGATTTACTCCAACGCAAAGTGCAAAAATGTAAAAGCCAAGCATGGTGGTAAATAAAATAGCAACTGGTTTTGGAAGCCCCATTTTGATAGTTTGATCAATGTAGGATAGCCAGTTGTTTTTGTTTACTACCGAAATTTGATAAGCAGGCATCCCTCCAAACATGGAATTTGTCCATAATGGTTCTTCTTCATTGGTAGTTCTATAGTGATCTATTTCTCTAGACATTCCTTGAAATTTTCCTGAATCGGCTTGATCTAAAGAATAATTATTAAATACTGGAGAAAAATAGATAGAGGATAAAATAGCAAACGATACAATTGCAACGAAATGTGGCAAAAGCGGTTTTATTTTTTTTAGAATAATTTTTGAATCCATTTGGTGCACTTTATTATGTTGTAAAAATAAGGGTAAAAATCACAAAATAGAAAAGAATAAAAAAAACCGATTTTAAATGGAACAGCTTTAAAAAAAGAAAACCGGCAAAGCCAGTTTTCTTGAAGGTTTATAGAAGAACAAAAAAAATCAGATTTTGCCTAAAATTTGTTGTTTTAATTTTTTACTAGCTGGTTTATCTCCAATCCAGATTCCAAACATTGCGCTTTTGAATGGACAAACTCCAAGTTTTTCAGATGGAATTTCTTTTATTACCCCTCGTTTTTCTTTGTTTTTGTAGAAAACAGTTCCTATCCCAGGCTTATAAACCATTATTATTTTATCGCCCTTTTTAAAGGGGTCGCTAAAAAATTTCATGAATTGATTTATATTTTGTGCGGTTGCTCCAGGAGATTTTTCAAATCCTTCTTTAACAGATTCTACAAACTTGTCACGAGTAACTTTATTAGAAACAATTTCAATTTTCATGGCCATTTCTTCATCTGCAGTCATTATTTTTTTTGCATTCATGGAAGGGTTTCGAAGATACAGGCCAACCACGTAAAGATCAATGGTGTACTTTTCTCGAAGTCCACCACCATTTAGCGTGACTACTTTTTTGTTTATTTTCATGATGGTTGGAAATTCTACTCCAGCAATCGTTCTTTTTTGCGCTTCTGCATTATTAAGCATTCCAATAAAGAGGAAAGCAGCAAAGACATTAAATAATTTCATATATATAATTTTATTAGTTATTTTTGGATATAATCAAAATTTATTCCATAAACGTAAAAATAGTATATAATGATTAAATTTCTAAACTTATTTGTTGTTTGTTGTGCATTAGCTTTTGCATCATGCTCACAAACAGATGAAGCATCGTCTAATTCCACAAAAAATAAAAGTGCTAAAAAAGAATGTTCTAAAAAAGGCTGTTGCAAAGATAAAAACAACAACTCTACTTCTTCTAAAACAGAATGTTCTTCCTCTAAAAAGAAGTGCTGTTCCTCTAAAACAGAATGTTCCTCCTCTAAAAAGAAATGCTGTAAAGACTCCTCTAAAAAGGGTAAATCTTGTTCGGAAGGTAGTGAAAAAAAGTGTTCCTCAGAAAAAGGGCATTCTCATGAAGAAGCAGGGCATCATCATGGAGCAGACTCTAAAAAATGTTGTGGAGGAAAATCGGAGAAATGCTGTTCTTCTAAAAAGAACTAACAACTTTCGCTTTCTATATAAGATTGTAAAATAAGTGTAGCGCTTATTTTATCTACTAAAGATTTTTTTTGTTTTTGTTTTTTTGAGAGTCCCGATTGAGAAATTACTTGGCTTGCTATTTTGGAGGTAAATCTTTCGTCTACAAGAACAACACTTTTGTCGGGAAATTTTTTTTCAAGAACTTTTTTTAACTCCAAAATATTTTCGCCAATTTCAAAAATGGTATTATTCAATCTTTTAGGAAAACCCAGTGCTATAAGGTCTATTTCCTCCTTCATGAAAAGAGACTGTAAATTTTCCATTAAACTCACTGATGGAATGGTTGATAAAGGAAAAGCAAAGGTTTTTGATGTATCGGAAATTGCTATTCCACTTCGCTTTAATCCAAAATCAATGGAAATAATCTTCCCCATCTTATAAAGATACATTTCATTTTTTAACAAGCAGATATTATGAATCAAAATATAGGACTTTATGGAGAAAAAAAAGCAGGGGAATATTTGATAAATAATGGATATGAAGTATTACATACAAACTTTAACTTTAATAGAAAAGAAATAGATATTATAGTACAAAAAGATCAATTTTTGATCGCTGTTGAGGTGAAAACACGTTCGCAAAACTCCATAATAGAACCTTGGCAAGCAGTGAATAAAAGAAAACAACAAAATATAATAGAGGCAATGAATGCTTATGTTAAAACAAATAAAAAGAACCTGTCGGTTAGGTTTGATGTCATATCCATAGTTATAAAAGAAGATAAATGTGTTTATAATCATATTAAAGATGCATTTTATCCAACATTTTAATTGGTGTTTTTTTAATATATCTTTGTCTTAATATTTTATAAAATGACTGCAGGAAGAAAGCCGACAAGATCGAATAGAAAAAACAATTCCCAATCCAATAAAAGCACAAAAAAAATAAGCTCAAGAGACAAAGGGAAATATATAGACTATAAAGACAAAAGAAAAAAAGGAGACCCTCTTCCTAGTTTTAGAGAAGATGCAATAAGGCTGAATAAGTTCCTTTCTAATGCAGGGATATGCTCTAGAAGAGAAGCGGATGTGCTTATTAAAACAGGGGTTGTTAAAATTAATGGCGAGGTAATAACGGAACTAGGATATAAAATAAAGCCTGGAGATAAAGTTCAATATGACGGTGAAACCATCAAAGGAGAAACAAAACGGTATGTACTTTTAAACAAACCCAAGGGATTTACCTCAAAACTAGACTCTACTCAGAAAAAAACGGTTTTTAGCTTAATAAAAAAAGCATCAAAAGAGCAACTTTATCCTGTATTTAAAATGGAAAAAGACACTACAGGTTTGTTGCTTTTTACAAATGATGGAGACATGTATAAAAAGCTAAATCATCCAAGATATAAAGCAAAAAAAATATACCATGTAACATTAAATAAATCTTTTGCAAGAGAGGACTTACAAAAGCTAACTTCAGGGGTTTCTTTAGATGATGGCACGACAAAGTGCATTTCTGCAGAATTTGTGGATGATGGGTCGGAAAACGAAATAGGAATAGAAATAAGTACTGGAAAATCTCAAATA
Organism: Crocinitomicaceae bacterium; assembly: GCA_029247685.1. Classification (GTDB taxonomy): domain Bacteria; phylum Bacteroidota; class Bacteroidia; order Flavobacteriales_D; family Crocinitomicaceae; genus UBA952. The sequence goes on from JAQWKT010000013.1 coordinate 34,871, forward strand.
GCTAGTCGTCTTTTTGATGCTTTAGGATACAAAGTAATAAAACTAGATTGTGTTTCTTTTGCGGGGTTAAGTAAAAAAGATATGCCTAGAGGATATTACAGACATTTAACAGAAAAAGAAGTTTCTTTTTTAAAAATGTCACGATGAAGCCCCTTGTTTTTCTTTGTTTTTTATTCCTTGTTTTTTCTTGCTCGGATTATTCAAATAAAAAAGAATTAAAATCAATTTCAAATAGAAAGAGTAATTCCTTAAATACAGAATCACAAAAGAGCAAAGCGTTTATTGGCGAAAAAATTTCTGGAGAAGCATTGCCTCAAAAAACGCTCGATTGTTTTTATCCGATTGATACGATTGCTAAAATTTACGTTTATAGAGATGTTGTAGGTGGATTAGAAGAGCAATTTCATCGAGTTCAGTCTTTAATTTCAGAAAAAGGAAATCATATAGTGGTTCAGGTTTATTCGTCTGACATACGTCTGCTAGAGACCCTTAACTACTTTTACCCTTCTCTAGAGATATATGATCACCTTGTAGCAAACAGAAAAAAAGAGAGCGCAAGAGCAGAGGTGTTTAAAAATAAAATGTTTCCAAAAACAAATAAAGACAGCGCAGTTTTTGTGTCTCGTTTCCCAGGGCATTTAGACTCTACTGTGATTATAAAAAAAATTAAAAGAACCGTATTAGAAAACAATGAAGAAGAATTAGTTATACTAAAAACAAAAATTAAAATTTTGTCTTATTTGGATTCAATCTCTTATATTATTTTAAACCCATTTACAAATAAACAAGAACCGATATCAGCGCAACAAATAACAAAATATGGAAAAGGAATAGGGCTTGTGGAATGGCATCTTCCAAATAAAAAGTCTTATTTTAGATTAGAAAAAATTATTGAGGAGAAAGAGTGGCTTCAAATTAAAAACATAATGCAATGAGATTCTTTTTTTTATTACTAATGATTGGCATTTATGGAGGGGGTATTTCTCAAAAAAAATTCCCAGGAAAGAAAAGAAAAATCAAACTTCCTAAACCTATAAAAACAAAGCACTCCGCGGCTAAGGGTACCCTTTTTGCTTATTGGGGATATAACAGAACGGCTTATTCTAAAAGCAACATAACCTTTGTGGGGCCAGGCTATAGTTTTAAAATGAAAGGCGCTCGTGCCCATGATAATCAAAGCCCATTTAGTTTCAAAACGTATTTTAATTTAGCTAAATTATCGGTTCCTCAATTTAATGCTAGAATTGGGTATAATTTCAAAAATCATTGGGCGGTATCTCTAGGATATGATCATTTGAAATATATTTTTGCAGACAAAAACAATGTTTTGCTTTCTGGAAATATTACCCCAGGAATTGACAATGTAACAGGTTGGTCGGGTGTTTATAATCAAGCACCTATAATTACCGATAGAAACACTTTTCATTATGAAAACTCTAATGGCTTAAATTATATAAGGCTTCAGTTTTCAAGAATAGACCAATTGTTTAGTTTGGGAGTAAACAAATGGTTTGCTTTATCGACAACAGCGGGAGCCGGGACGGGGGTTCTTTTGTCTATTTCTGACTTTGATTTTGCAGGAAAAAAAGACACGCAAATAACCTCTTTGTCAGGTGTTGGTATTTCAACCCATGCAGGTTTTCGCTTGGAATTTTTTAAACATTTTTTTATTCAACCAAATGTTAGTGCTGGGTTTATGTATCAATCAAGAGCGAGAACAAGAAAAGAAGACATTGGAGCATATGCAACCCATCATTTTGGGTATTTAGAGGCAAATTTAACCTTTGGAGGACTGTTTTATATAAAACCCGTTAATGGGTGTGACAAATGCCCTCAGTGGTAAAATAAATTATGGAAAAAAGAAATATTCCTAAGTGGTTAAAAGACTTGCAAGAAAATTCTTGGGAGCTAGAGCTTCTGATTTCTGGTGGTGCCATTTTTACATTGTTTCAACTCACTGAATCTTTTATTTTATCAATTGATAAATTTAAAATGATAAGCCCCGTACTTGGGACGGGTATTGTATTTGTTATAATTTCAATTGCACTAAAACTTTTAACGCTTGGCTTTATCGCTCATTTGTGTTTAAGGGCTTATTGGCTAGCACTAGTTTGTATTAATTATGTATATCCTAACGGGATTAATTTAAATAAAATTAAGAGGACAAAACCATATAAAATAAAAGTGAAGGATGGAGATGACCTTCAAAAACAAATAACCACTGTAGATAAGTATTGCGGATCTGTAATTTTTATGTCCATCACTTCTGTTTTTGCAATAGCAGGCATAATCTTCAGTTTTCTAATAATATTGTTGTTTTATTTTATTGGAGAAAACACATTAACACCAGAAAGTCAATTCAACTCGCTATTTTTTACATTTCTGTTTATTGCTTATTTGACTTATTTATTAGACTTTCTATTCTTTGGGTTTTTAAGAAAAACCCCTTTCATCTCTTATTTAACTTATCCTTTGTTTCTTTTTTTTGATGCCATTTCATTTAGAAAAGCATATCAAAATTCTTTATGGATATTTACGACCAACATTAATAAAATAAAATTTGTTTGTGTTTTTATGTTGTATTTTTCTTTTTCCGTTTTATGGGCTTACTTTTCAATCGGCAAGGTATTAAGATGGGAGAATATATTTGATCAAAGAGAGTTTCTAAATCGCTTATCAAAAAATGAATATATATCCTATAAATATTATATGGATGAATGGGGTGATTACGATTACATATTTCATGTTGGAATAAGCTCAAAAAAACAGCATACCAATTTCATGGAAGTCTTTATAAGATATGACAGGTATTATGATGATCTTATACATGAAACATCAAAAACAGACTCATTGAAATCTTTTGATAAATTAATAAAGGTTAAGATTAACAATCAATCCATCGAGAACATTATATGGCACCCAACAATTAAAAAAGATAATTTTAGAGGAATTACGGCTTTGATTCCTATAAAGGAGTTCAGCGATGGGGAGTATGTTTTAAAAATAAAATCTTCTGTTTTATTGTACAATTCTTTTTTAGAGAAGGGGTGTAAAATTCCATTTTGGATAGATCGAGACAATATTGAAGTAAATATTAAATAATCAATATCTATAGGCCTGCGTATTGTTTTTTACTTTTGGTCTAAAATCAACTTTGTAATAAAAGATAGGCAAAAACCCAAGTTGTTGTTTTTCTGCAATAGGATCGGAAGAATCGTTAGGATCGAGCTTAGGTGCATAAACAAGGCTTAAAAGGTTTCGGTTGTTTGTCACATTAACCAAATCTAGACCTATTTCATGTGTCATTTTATTTGCATTCATTCTCCATGAAATTTTAAGGTCTAATCGAAAATAATATTTGAATTGTCTTTCGTTAAAAGCAGAATCTGTAAAGATAATTTCGTTTAGCGCTTGCGTTTGTGCAACATCTGGATATCCATATCTTTTTCCTCCTGCAACAGTGGATTTTAAGCCCAGACCTATAATTTGTTTTTTTCCTACTTTGAATTCTTTTCCAACCAATAGGTTTGCTACATAATTGCCGTTAAAAGAAGTGTTGCGTTCTATGCCATCGCTTCCAACGTATTTAGATTCATAAAGCGTTCCCGAAAACATAAAAAAGTAAGATTTATCAAAGAATTTTTGAACGGTTAACTCTACGCCATAATTTGTTCCCGTTCCGGTGTTTTGAAGAGAATCAGGGAAAATACGAGAAAATCCACTCCCCATATTTATTAAAGAAAAAGAGGAAGGGTTAATGGTAACAGGGATGTTATACAAATGCTGATAATACGCCTCTGTTCGAACGCTTATTCCTTGTTTTAGAAAGAATTTTTCGTACCCAGCACCTGTATGAATGCTTCGTATAAAATCCATGTTTTTATTATGGTATATTTTATTTCCATTATTGTCTAATAAATGATACGTATAGGTATAGTTTGGTTGAGTTTGACTATGCATACCAGCACCTGCAAAAACAGATTGTCCATTACCAAATCGGTATTTCCACCCGAATCTTGGCTCTGCCACACTAATGCTATTGCTAAGTGAAAAGTATTGACTGTGTATACCTGCCGTAAAATCCATTTGATCATTGATTCTAAGCTTGTATTGTACAAAAGGCTGTACCAAAATAGATAGCCCGCTATAATCCCATCTTTTTGTAAAAGCGGAGGAACTGTTAAATGTTGATCGAATTGAATCGTTTTGACTCATGTACATGCCTTCTGCATTAAACCCTAACTTAAGAATGTTTTTTTTATTTAGTTTGTGTTTTATTCCAAGGTGTCCAATGAGTTTTGTTTTCATGAAATCGTATGCCATTAAATTAAAAGAGGAGTCCACAGAGATATTTATTTGTTGAGTTATTATATTTTGTTGAGTTATTTCATTTATGGTGTCCAGGCTACGGTGTAAATAGATATGATCTGTATGTTGTTCCTCAAATGAAACACCTATGGTTGCCGAAATAAATGTTTTTTCACTTAGAGGTTTTTTATAGTTTATTCCGCTTACCCCCATGGATGTTCCAAAAAGCTGATCTCTATCGGATTCTCCATATAATTCATCTGTAAGTTCGGTTTGATCCGAAATAAGAATATCAATTTTACTTTTTCCACCTATGCCAAACCAAGAGATCATGCCTCCGTTTTTAACTTTCCAATTAAATTTAAAAGCGCCATCTCCATATAAAGGAATAGCATCGGTTCCTATTTTTATACCTATGGCTTGAAAAATGCTTAAGGTAGAATATCTCCCCATTACTAGATAGCTTGATTTACCCGATTTTGACATGGGGCCTTCTGCTAAAAACTCGGTGCCTAAAAACCCAAATTGACCAGTAAATTCATGCCGGTTATTGTTTCCATTTCGGAGCCTTAAATCAAAAACCCCAGAGGTGCTATTTCCATATTCTGCAGGAAAAGCACTCATAAAAAAATCCGAATTACTTAGTATTTTATTGTTTAAAATAGAAACAGGGCCACCGGTACTTCCAGAGATGGCAAAATGAGAAGGATTCGGAATATCTATTCCTTCCACTCTCCAAACGACACTTAAAGGAGAATTTCCTCGAATGACAATATCGTTTCTAGAGTCATCCGAACCTTGAACTCCTGCAAAATTAGAAGCCATTCTTGCCGGGTCCATCCGAGAACCAGGATATCTATTGGTTTCTTCTACACTAAACTGTTGCGCTGAAAGCACAGCCATTTCATTTAGCACGGCCCCTTTTCTTCTTGCCGCAATAGTTACCTCTTCTTGTTCCTGAATCATTTCGGTCATTGGAAGATCAATGATTAACTCTTTCCCTGAAGAAACCTCTATTACTTGCCCTGCCTCATCAAACATGCTTAATTTTGCGGTAAGTTGATGTTTTCCTATAGGAACATTTTTTATTGTAAAAGATCCGTCTCCCTTTGATGCCGTAATTAATCTAATTGTGCTATCGCCAGTAAAAACTTGAACACGAACTCCAGTTAACGGAAAATTCGTTTCGCTTTCATAAATGTTTCCTCTAACCGTTTGTAGTGGCTGTGACAATAACAAAAAATAGGAGGTTATAAATAGTATAGATAAAAGAGAGCTTCTCATAAAAAGAATTTTAATAAAAATAGAAACAATAAAAAAGCCACCAAGAGGTGGCTCTAATAACATATGATAGTCTAATTGTTAAAAACTATCTTCTTCAGGTACTTCAATTTCATCATCCGCTTTTTTTGCTCGATCTTTAATTTCGTTCTCAAAGCTATCATTCATTTTTGAATCTGATGAATTGAAAGAAGAAAAGTGATATGGAGTTGGGAAAAACTCTTTTGTTACAGTAATAACAGAGTCTTGGTTGTAAACCTTTGCCGGGTATTTATCTAAAACATGTTTCTCCGACTCTGCATTCCAAGGAGAACCTTTTTTATCCCACTGTCCATGACTATCCCCTAAAATAGGAGCAATAACTAATCCAATTAAACAGGTTAGTTTAATAAGAATGTTCATAGAAGGTCCGGAAGTATCCTTAAATGGATCTCCAACGGTGTCTCCAGTAACGGCTGCTTTATGAGCATCAGAACCTTTGTAGGTCATTTCCCCATTTATTTCAACTCATGCTTCAAAAGATTTTTTAGCATTATCCCATGCACCACCAGCATTGTTTTGGAAGATAGCCCAAAGAACTCCACTTACCGTAACACCAGCCATATACCCTCCAAGCATTTCAGCAATAATCATGTTGTTTTCAGGGTAAATTATTTTCCCAATTAACACAATAGCAATAGGAAATCCAATGGTTAATAATCCTGGTAAAAGCATTTGCTTTAAAGAAGCTTTTGTAGAAATATCTACACACTTGTCGTATTCAGGTTTTCCTGTTCCTTCCATGATTCCAGGAATTTCTTTGAATTGTCTTCTTACTTCATAAACCATTTCCATTGCCGCTTTTCCAACAGCATTCATGGCCAATGCAGAAAAAACAACAGGAACCATCCCACCAATAAATAGCATGGCTAAAACTGGTGCTTTAAAAATGTTTATTCCATCAATTCCGGTAAAAGTTACATAGGCAGCAAATAAAGCCAAAGAGGTTAAAGCTGCGGATGCAATAGCAAATCCTTTTCCTGTTGCAGCAGTAGTGTTACCAACAGAATCAAGGATGTCTGTTCTTGTTCTAACGATTGGTTCTTGTTCACTCATTTCTGCAATACCTCCTGCATTATCTGAAATAGGTCCAAATGCATCAATAGCCAATTGCATTGCGGTTGTTGCCATCATGGCAGAAGCAGCTAAAGCAACGCCATAAAACCCTGCAAAAGCATAAGAAGCCCAAATAGCAAAAGCAAACAATAAAACCGAAGAAAAGGTAGAAATCATTCCGGTAGCCAATCCAGCAATAATGTTTGTTCCAGCGCCAGTGGAAGACTGTTGAACGATTTTTAAGATTGGTTTTTTACCCAATCCAGTATAATATTCGGTAAAAGAAGAAATAGCAGCACCAACCACCAAACCAACAAGAGTAGCATAAAAAACACTCATAGAAGAAACCTCTTTAAGTCCTTCGCCAAAGAAAGTCATGTTCATAGTAGGTGGCAACATCCATTTAACCAATCCAAAACAAGCAACAGCAACCAAGATAATAGAAGTCCAGTTTCCAATATTTAAGGCTTTTTGTACTTCTGCCTCTTTTGCATCATTAGATTTTATTTTGACTAATAAAGTTCCGATTATAGAAATTATAATCCCAACACCTGCAATTGCCATAGGTAAAAGAATTGGTCCAATCCCACCAAACGCATCTTTAATCGATCCCCCCATGTCTTCAATAACATAATTACCTAAAACCATAGCAGCCAATACCGTTGCAACATAAGATCCAAACAAATCTGCACCCATTCCAGCAACATCTCCCACGTTGTCTCCTACATTGTCAGCAATAGTAGCTGGATTTCTTGGGTCATCTTCTGGAATTCCAGCCTCTACTTTTCCAACTAAATCAGCACCAACATCTGCTGCTTTTGTATAAATTCCACCACCAACTCTTGCAAATAAAGCAATAGACTCAGCTCCTAAAGAGAAACCTGCTAATGTTTCAAGAACAATAGTCATGTCATGCGTTGATGTCCATACGCCATTCATGAAATAATGGAAAAACAAAATAAAGAAAGCCGTTAATCCAAGAACCGCTAATCCAGCAACTCCAAGACCCATAACAGTTCCACCTCCAAATGCAACTTTTAGAGCATTTGGCAAACTTGTTTTAGCCGCTTGAGTGGTTCTAACATTAGTTTTGGTTGCTATTTTCATCCCCATGTTCCCCGCTAAAGCAGAAAAAATAGCACCGATAATAAATGCCACAATAATTAAATAGTGGGTTGTAGGAACGAGATAAGCGATTCCTGCTAGCAATAAACTTGCTCCAATCACAAACATTGTTAAAAGTCTATATTCGGCTTTCAAAAAAGCCAAAGCACCTTCATAAATATGGTCTGAAATTTCTTTCATTTTGCCGTCTCCGGCATCTTGCTTCATTACTTGAGCTTTCTTTATAAGCATGTAGATAAGGCCAAATAATGACAGTATAATAGGTAAATAAATAGCGATAGATTCCATTTTTCTTTATTAAAGATTAATTAATTTCTTTTTTTTATAAGCCTGCAAAGATAACTTTTTATGTTAAAGTTTGCAAGAGTTTAATAACCCTTGCTTAAAAACAAAGCGTAAAGATTTAGTTTTGATTATTTTTGACAAAATAAAAATAAAGTAAATGCTTAAATTGATAGAAGATTTTCCTAGTCATATTATGGAAGGAATTCAAATTGCTAATGACTCAATCTTAACAAAGTCCTCTAATGAAATTAAGGATGTTGTTTTGTGTGGAATGGGAGGTTCTGGAATTGGAGCAAAAATAGTTTCGGATGTTCTACTTCAAGAAACGAGTTGTTCAATAACTACCGTAAATGACTATTTCCTTCCTGGTTTTGTTTCCAAAAACACTTTAGTTGTTGCGTCTTCTTATTCTGGAAACACAGAAGAAACTTTACAATGTTTAGAAGAAGCAGCAAAAAAGGGAGCTAAAATTGTTTGCATATGTAGTGGAGGTAAAATGCAGCAGTTTTGTAAACAAAACGATTATAATGTAATAATAGTTCCAGGGGGAAGACCTCCAAGAAGCGCTTTAGCATATTCGATGGTGCAGATTATTCATGTTTTATTTTTTAACAAGATTATTACCTCAGATAAAAGCCACGAACTTCAAGAATCGATAGACCTTTTAAAGTCAGATATCTCTCAAATTAAGATTAAGGCACAAAAGTTATCTGAGTTTTTGTTTAAAAAAGTAGGCGTGTTTTATTCAGAGACTAAATTTGATGGTGTTTTGGTTAGAGCAAGGCAGCAGGTTAATGAAAATTCAAAGTTTTTAGCTTGGCACCACGTAATACCAGAGATGAATCATAATGAATTAGTTGGATGGGGAGGAGGAGATACCCGTTTTGCGCCTGTTTTTTTTGAAACAGAAGATGTATATAAAAGAAATGTTACTCGATTAGAAATAAGCAAATCTGCAATAAAAAAAATGGCAGAAGAAATACATGTGGTTAAATCAAAAGGCAACAGTTTATTGTCAAAAACAATGTATTTTATTCATTTAATAGATTGGACTTCTTATTATTTATGCGAACTAAATAAGGTCGATATTTTGGATATTTCAATAATAGATCATCTTAAATCCGAATTATCAAAGCTTAAGTAATGAAACCAAAGGTTTATTGTCATTATCTTGATAAGATTGATTATAAAAAAGGCTGTGAATACCAAGAGGTACTTTTTAACGAAGCGATTAGCAGAAAAAAAACAAGAAGAACAGAGGGAAGTGGTCCTCTTCCCGAAAACCATTTAATTTTCTGTGAACATCCTCATGTATACACTTTAGGAAAAAGTGGAGACAGGGAAAACCTATTGATAGATAATGATGCACTAAAAGAAAAAGAGGCGGTTTTTTATAAAACAAACAGGGGGGGGGACATTACTTATCATGGTCCGGGTCAATTAGTGGTATACCCCATTTTTGATTTAGAACAATTCTTTACCGACATTCATAAATACATGCGTTTTTTAGAAGAGTCGGTTATAAAAACATTAGAGGTTTATAATATAAAAGGGGAGAGAAGTCAAGGGTTAACTGGTGTTTGGATTCAACCTCAAGAACCTCACGCAAGAAAGATTTGTGCAATGGGAGTAAAAAGTTCTAGATGGGTAACAATGCACGGTATAGGGTTTAATATTCACCCAAATTTATCTTATTTTGAAAACATAATTCCTTGTGGAATTACTGATAAAAACGTAACTTCACTTTCGCAAGAGTTAGATAAAGAAATCACCACCAAAGAAGTAATTCCTGTTTTTTTAGAAAACATGGCGGAGCAGTTTAACTTTAAACCGATAACATTTAATAAATGAAAAAAATAAAAAAAGGACTTAAAATCTTTGGGTTTGTGATACTGGGCTTGTTTTTATTTTTAAATTTATTAATCGTTATATCAGGAAAATTCTATCTATATAGCGGTATAGCAAAAACATATTTAAGAGGAAAGTCGGGACCGACTATATATGATTTAGAGCTTTTTGAATACAATACCGTTAAAAAGTCCACCAAGCCATACGTTTGGAAAAACCACAAAAACAAAAACAAATATTCCCTTAACAATAACGATTTAGCATATAATGAAAAGATAAAAACAAGAGCGTTTTTAGTATTTAGATCGGACACTATGTTGTATGAAAAGTATTGGAGTCCCCATAGTTTAAAGACTGTTTCCAATTCTTTTTCTGCTGCAAAGTCTGTTATTTCTATGTTGATAGGAATTGCTATAGAGGAAGGTAAAATAAAAAGCATAGAAGAACCAGCCTCAAATTATTTACCTGAATATAAGAAACGTGGCAGAGAAAAAATAACAATAAAAGATTTGTTGCTAATGGCTTCTGGTCTTGATTGGAATGAAAGTGGCAAAAACCCATTATCTCATAATGCCGAGGGGTATTATGGTTACGATTTAAAAGGATTGATTTCAAGGTTGAATTTGGTTGAAAAACCAGGGCAAAAGTTTGACTACCAAAGTGGAAACACACAGATTTTGGGCTTCATATTAGAGAAGGCTACAGGTAAAACCGTTACCTCTTATATGAAAGAAAAGATATGGAATCCATTGGGAGCAGGAAGTGATGCTTTTTGGAGTCTTGACAAAGAAGGTGGAGATGAAAAAGCGTTTTGTTGTTTGTATGCCACCGCAAGAGACTTTGCTTTATTAGGCAGGATTTTAATAAACAAGGGAAAGGTTGATGGGCATCAAATTGTTCCAGAGTGGTATATGGAAGAATTAATAAAAACGCCATCCATTCAGACCTCTGAAGGAATTCCAAATAGACGATATGGTCTTCATACATGGGTTTATTACAACAAGGGGAACCCAGTTTATTATTGTCGTGGTTTATTAGGTCAATATGTAATGGCGATACCCTCTAAAGATTTAATAATTGTTCGCTTGGGAGAAAAAAGAGATAAAAAAGTCGAAAAAACAACGGATAAAGACAAGGTCGGTCATACAGAAGACTTGTTTTATTTTATAAATCTTGCATCCAAAATTGCCTCTAAAATACAATGAGAAAAGAGTTATTAGGGCCAAAGGTTGAAAATGTTGGATTGGCAATTGCACAGGAAAAAAACAATTTAGGAGAGAAAGTATACTATGTTTACTTGATTAATCTTAGAGAAGACATTATGGAAGGGATTATCGTTTGTAGCAAAGGCTATGGAGAAGACCCGAATCTTGGTGAGCCCATAAAAACTTCTATGTTAAGACATAGTTTAGAGGTTTTACTTCCAAACGAAGCCGCAAAAATAGAGCCGATAATGGAGGCTGTTTTTTCATTGTATAATGAATATTGGGTTACTTTTTGGGTTAATGATACCATGTATGACAAAAAGTTCATCTTTCCCCCAGAAATGATATACGAGTCCAATTTTAAATATTTAGAGATAATTAATAAAAAAGCAATAATGCTTCAATAGCATTTATATTTTTTAATTGAAAAAAAGCTTTTTTAAAAGAAAAAACCTCAAATAGAGATACTCAAAATGTTGTTAATAAAACGGCATTAAATATTATGTTTCTTTTGTTTTTAAAAGAAACTTTATTTATAGTTTTGCGTATCAAATCAATATAAAAATTTAAATATTTGAATTATGAAAAAAATAATACTTTTTGCAGCTCTAATGATTGGAGCAAATAATGTTTCAGCTCAAGCGCTATCTCAAGGAACCATTCTTGTAGATGCATATTATGGATTTCCAAATCTGTACAAAACGATTTTAAGCACAGCTTATGCTGACTTAGGAGACAATTATAACGTTACAGGATACGGTCCTGTTGGAGTTAGGGGCGAGTACTTAATGTCAGAAAAAATAGGTATAGGAATTGATTTTGGAATGAATTCTTTAGGTGTTTCTTATGATTATACTGGATCCACAATGGATACAGCAACCCAGGCTTATCCTAGTTATACGGATGAAATCAGCACCACGAAAATAGGTGTTATGGTAACCCTTAATTATCATATTGTTAATACGGACAAAGTAGATTTTTATTTTATTGCAGGAGCCGGATACAAAAACAGAAGTTGGAAATATGAATCTACCGATCCAGATTATGAATCAACAACAGTAAGTGGGACTTTAATCCCTGTTGCGGCAAGAATAGGTATTGGTACTAGATTTTGGTTTACTGATAATATCGGAGCAAATGTAGATTTAGGATTTGGACACAGCGGATTGTTAAACGCTGGACTTTCTTTTAAGTTCTAATATTTACTATAACAATTTAATAAAGCCGGATTCGTCCGGCTTTTTTTGTACGATTTAGTTTTTTGGCACAAATCTTGAAATGTATTGAATATACCTAAAAACTTAAAACGATGAAAAACGCTAAAAACACCATTAAAAACACTCGGGTTCTAGATTACCTAGTTGCTTTAATTTTAATTCTAACTCTTTTTGGATTATTTCCAGAGTATTATCAAAAAACCAAGCCAACACTTCTTATTGTAAGTGCTCTTGTTATTTTTGAATCGATAAAATTCACATCTATGATTTTTCGATATTTCTTTATAAAGAGGTACTTTAAAAAGGCAAAAAATCAGCCTTTAATCTCGGAATATATTCCAGCAGATTTTGGGGCACATATCTCAAGTATTCAAAAAGAATATAACATGCAAATTAGAGGGCACTATCATTAAGAGTGCCCTTTAATTAGAAAAATAAAATTGCTTTTATTTAACCCTTAGGGTCTGCCCCATATTTATTTTCCCCTTTTTCTCCGTCAGTAAGAGCAAGGATTAAATTATAAATAGGAATCAATAGAAACCATCCACTTTTACCAACATCATGCATTCTTCTAACTCCAACGGCAATTGAAGGGATAATAACGAATAAAGAATAAATTGTTCCAAGTAAGCCAAAGGAGATTATTCCTCCAACAAAACCTAAAACAAAAGAGATAATTGCATTAAAAAGTACAAAGTACCAGTATTCGCTTCTTCTCGCTCTACCATTAAATGTTGCGTAATTTTTTAAAACATGTATGTAGTAATTAAACTGTTCCATAATAATTGGATTTTAACCCTACTCGTATGGCTTTTCGGTTTCGCCTCGTTTTTAAATTGGTGTCTGAGCTCCAAATTAGATATAATAAAAATACATTATTTTATTTAAATAATAACGACAGATTAATTTATAGATAAAAAAAGCTTAAAAAGCTTAAAAAGCTTAAAAAGCTTAAAAAGCTTCAAAATAACTTTTCACCTCAGAGATTCTGTTTTTCTTTTCTTCAGTACTTAGCCAGCTTATTTCAAATGCATTAATAGCCAGTTGCATCAAATGTTCTTTTTTTAAATCTAAGGCCTTTGCGGTCTCATAATAATTTTCATTCATGTACCCTCCAAAGTAAGCCGGGTCATCGGAATGAATAGTGGCCAATAATCCTTTTTCCAACATTTTTAGAACGGGATGATCCTCCATTTTTTGAATGACCTTTAGCTCTAGATTACTAAGCGGGCATAGAGTTAACCCCATTTTTTTATTTATTAGAGTTTTCACAAGTTTTTCATCGTCCAAACAACGATTTCCATGGTCCACCCGAACAACATTTAAAAGTTCAAGAGCCTCCCATATATAGTCAACAGGTCCTTCTTCCCCTGCATGAGCAACTAGTTTGAATCCGTGCTTAGCAGATTCTTTAAAAACCTGAACAAACTTGCTTGGCGGGTTTCCTAGCTCAGAAGAATCCAATCCAACCCCATCAATTAAATGCGCATATGGAATAGATGATTCTAGTGTTTTAAACGCTTCTTCCTCACTTAAATGCCTTAAATAAGACATTATAAGCTTGTAAGACATTCCAAGTTCTTTCTTGGCTTTTTCTAGGGCTCCAGAGATTCCTTTAATTACCACTTCAAATTTCACCCCTCTATCGGTATGCGTTTGCGGATCAAAAAACACCTCCACATGTACCACATTTTCACGATGGACTTTTTTTAAATAAGCCCATGTTAGATCAAAAAAATCTTGCTCATAAAGAAGCACTTTTGCGCCGACATAGTAGATGTCTAAAAACTCTTGAAGGTTGTTAAACTTGTATGCCTTTTTTAATGATTCGACAGAATCATAATCTAAAGAAACCTTGTTTCTTTTTGCGATTTCAAACATTAATTCTGGCTCAAAGCTTCCTTCTATATGAAGATGAAGTTCTGCTTTTGGAATACCTTGAATTAGTTTTTTTAGAAGTGTTGTTTGCATAATTTATGAATAGTTAGTGATTTTATGTCTCTTTAGATAAAACTACGAAGAATAGTTGCTTTTTACTTCGAAACGATTCTATTATTTCAAGTATTTTGCCAACAAACTATTTACTGATAGAGTTAAAGATTGTTTTTTGATTTTCTTTATCATGTCTGGTTTAAGCTTATTAAGCACGCTTTTTTCGACACCAATCAAAGGTTTTTCATCAGGAGGCTCTGGAAATATATTTTGCTCTTTAAAGAGTCTTCTAGTAACCCTAGCAACCTCCATTGCTCCTTTAAAGTTTCCTTCTTGCTCAAGTATGTAGGCTAAAGCAATCAAACCATAAGCATCTTCGGATTTAGAATCGGCTTTCTTTCGCAAGGCATAATATTTTGTGATCAATCTTCGAGCTTCTGCAAAATCTCCAGTTGCGGTAGAAACAAATGACTTATTAAAATGGTCTATTGTAAACATTCCGATAGCTCCAATAGATTCACTAATACGCATGCTTTCATTGTAAAAAGCTTCGGCTTTTTTAAGATTTCCAATTAAACGCCACATTTCAGCATTCATGTGTGCTCTTTTCATCATCCACTTTTTTTCACCGGTGGTTTCAGACAATTTAACCAATTCAACACTAAGTTCAGCCAATCTTGTTGTATCTAATGTTCTTTGTGCATTTCTACACAAAGAAGATAATGCCCCTCCAATAAGATCATAATCGTTAACAGCGCGTCCATGCTCTAAAACCGTGTTGGCTAATTTTATGGACTCATCATCATTTCCTTCCTTAAAATGCTGATATGCCTCCTTAAGTAATTTCTGATTGTCTTTTTGCTCTTCAGCTATGCCCTTATTAAGTTTAGTCTTATTTTTTGTTTTATTTGATATGTTATTAGAAGCGACAAGTTCTTCTTTCTTATCGGCACCACAAGAAAACAATAATACGGAAAGACCTATTGTATAAAATGTGTTTTTCATTTATAGTTTTTAAGTTCCACAATAATTTCATTTTTTCGATTAAAAATTTCGTATGGAGGATTATAGCCTAAGAAAAAAAAGTTGTTGCTGTATGCTATTTCTTTTTCTTTTAAAGCAGAAATTAATTTTTGCTTGTATTCCTTAATTTTTTTATTATTTGCCCATCCTCCAAAGCGAATTGCTGCTACGGTTTTTTTTGGAACTTCTTTAAATTCAATTTTTGAATTATCGGGTTGAGGTAGACTTTCTTTTTTTAATTTTTTAGGTACCATAAACATCATGGTCATCGAGTCTTCAAGAGACATCGTTACTGGAGAGGTCATGGCTATTTTTTGTTTTTTGTCGTTCCCTCCAAAAATATATCCAGCTAAAATAGAAAACCCTTTGCTTGACTCGTTTTTATAATTATTAGAATTTAATTTTACCGAAGTAAATAAAGCTTCGTCATAGGTGCGTATTTCAAAGGTTTTATATTTTTTAATAACCTTGTATGGGTACGTTTCAATATCGCTACTGCTCCTAAAAGCAAAAAGTTGGATAATGATAAAAGCGCTTACGATTACTCCAAGAATGATTAAAAAGATTTTCATAGAAAGGCTGATTTAATTTTTTACAAAATAGAGGAAATTAATTACTAATAGTAAAATTAAAAGGATACCTCATATAGGTGCGTTTTGTTAGGCCACCAAGTTCTCCTGGAGCCCATCTTGGCATTTTTCGTAACACTCGCTTAACTTCTTTCACAAAATCATTACATCCAGTTCTATTTCTTTCAACAGTTATGTTTGTTAAGGAACCATTTTTCTCTACACAAAATTTAACAAAAACTCTTCCTTGCGCATTCATGTCCATACAAATATCGGGGAATTTTGTGTTTTCAAGAACGAACTTTTTAAGTGCAGCAGCACCTCCTGGAAATTCCGCCACCACATCTGGGAATTCGACTATCTCTTCATCAGTAACTTTTGGTTTGTAACCTTCTCTTTGTGAATGTTTAGGAGGGGTTACGCGTATTTCAACATCTTCAATAAAAGGTTCTTCGACATCTTCAATAATCTCACTACCATTAAGGTTCTTTTTTAAACACCTTACACTATAAGCTTCAAATTCGTACCCACTTGATTGATATAAGTTGTCATCTTGATGAGACAAACGAACAACATAAACAGAAGCCTGTTCTTTATAGTTAATCGTCCCTGAAGAGCTCCAAAATTTGGCATATTGTCCAACTCCCGATCCATTATAATTTTTTCCTGGGGATAATATTATCCCAGAGGGGTATGCATTAAAGCTACTTTTATTATTTCCATTACCATACCTGTTATAATGCTCAACCCAGCCGGTTTTACTCTTTAATTCATCGCCAGCCTTATTTATGCCACCAAATGAATTTGCTAATTCTAACCAATCTGCTTTGGAAGGGATTTCCCATCCATTTGGGGCCAAACCACGAGCATCAAAAACAGCGAAATAATTGTATAATAAACCATCTCTTTCTCCATTTTTAGGATTAAAATCAGAAAAGCAACATGCAGGAATTCTATTTCTACAGGCAGAGTTAAATTGTGTTTCGTTTTCAACAAAAAGGATAGAGTCTCCATTCTGAAAACATAAAGTGCGTAAATTATTGCCCATCCAAACTTGATTATAAATTTTTGTTGCAACATAATCTTTGGACAACCAAAGACCATTTGGTTTTTTAACAGGATAATCTTTTACACATCGAACATAGTAACCGTCACTTTTGTTAGAGAATTTTTTATCACACAAATTATCGTTAAAACATTTACCAATGTAATGTGCTGATTCTCCTTTTAAGTGGGTATAGGTCCACCATTTAGCGCATACATCTCCATAACCATTTTCCATTTTATTGTTAACTCGAGACCCACCATATTGATAAAAATCACGAGGTATATTTGGTTTATAGATTTCTACACCTACTTCTTCTACATATGAATCCCATTTTGTATTAACTATCCTCTCCCATTCTTCTAAAGTTGCAATATGCCATCCTTTTGGAGCTAATCCTCTTTTGTCAGTCACTGCATACCAATTATATAAAATGCCATATCTTTCTTTATTTTCTGGATTATTATTATAAAAACAACAAGCAGGTTCTTTATTTTTTCCAGCCTTAAACCATTCATTTTCATTATTAATTATTGGAATTGGATCTCCATTTTTAAAGGACAAAAGATTTAGATTTTTTTTCATCCACACTTGTTCAGGTTTTCTGTAATAACCTGTTCTTCCATTGCTTTCAATTGTTATTGTATTTGATACATTTAATAATGAGTTTTTATTGTATGTTGAACGAGGCTTTTCTCTGGATTTTTTTTGTTTCAATATGAGTTTGCTTGTATTATTATATTTTTTTTCTATTGTTCCCTTTTTTGAAACAGAATTGTCGTTATTACAAGAAGATAGAGAAAGAAAAATAAGGCAAACAATAATTACAAAGTCTGATTTTTTCATGTTAATTAAAAAGTTTGATTTTACCCACCAGTTAGTTTTTTTATTTCGTTAAGCTTCATTAATGCTTCTATAGGCGTTAAAGAGTTAATATCTATGTGCATTAATTCGTCATGAATTTGTTGTAAAACAGGATCGTCAAGTTGAAAAAAACTAAGTTGTAGCTCTTCCTTTTTTTGAGCACCAACTTGTTTTTTCTCTACTTTTTTATGTTTTGACTCTAAATCAATTAATATTTCTTCCGATTTTTTAATTACCGAAAGCGGCATTCCGGCGAGTCTTGCCACATGAATACCAAAAGAATGTTCGCTTCCACCCTCCACAAGTTTCCTTAAAAACAAGATTCGTTTTCCCATTTCTTTTACCGAAACATTAAAGTTTTTAATTCTAGGATAAATAGAACTCATTGAATTTAGTTCATGATAATGTGTTGCAAATAGTGTTTTCGCTTTTGCGTTTGGAAATTCGTGCAGGTATTCCGCAATAGCCCAAGCGATGGAAATGCCATCATAGGTGCTTGTTCCTCTTCCAATTTCATCTAACAAAATAAGACTTCTTTTAGAAAGGTTGTTTAAAATACTTGCTGTTTCATTCATCTCCACCATAAAAGTAGATTCTCCTGAAGAGATATTATCTGAAGCCCCAACACGGGTAAAGATTTTATCCACTATGCCAATTTCCGCTCGTTCAGCAGGAACAAAGCATCCAACTTGAGCCATTAAAACAATTAGTGCCGTTTGACGAAGCAGCGCACTTTTTCCACTCATGTTTGGCCCGGTAATCATCATGATTTGTTGCGTGTTTTCGTCTAAAAAAACATCATTTGGGATATAACTTTCTGCTGCAGGAATGCTTTTCTCAATAACAGGGTGCCTGCCATTTTTAATATTTATCTCAAGGCTATTATTGATGCTTGGCTTGCTATAGTTGTATTGTTCAGAAATTAGAGCAAATGCACAAAAACAGTCAAGCTTAGCAAGTAAAAAAGCATTTTTTTGAATAGGTTCTATGTATTTAGAGACAATCTCTACAAGCTCATTAAAAAGCCTTGTTTCAAGAGCCCTTATTTTATCTTCTGCACCAAGAATTTTGTGCTCATACTCCTTAAGCTTTTCAGTAATATATCGCTCTGCATTAACAAGGGTTTGTTTTCTAATCCATTCTTCAGGAACTTTGTCTTTATGCGTGTTTCGGACCTCAAAATAATATCCAAAAACGTTATTAAATGAAATCTTTAGACTCGAAATACCAGTCCGAGTCATTTCTTTTTGTTGCATCTTATCAAGATAGGATTTCCCATCGGAAAGAATTTCTCTTAAGGAGTCAAGATCCTTGTTGAGACCGTTGTTAATAACAGGTCCTTTTCCTACTTGAACTGCAGGCGATTCAAGAAGGTGTTTTTCGATGGTTTGACTTAATTTTTTACAAGGATTGAGAGCTCTTGACATTGCTTTTGTCTCTTTGTTTTCAATTTTAGACAAAACTTCTTTTATAAAGGGAATACAATTAAGCGTTTCTTTAAGCTTAATTAATTCTCTTGGATTAACTCGTTGTACCGAAACTTTAGAGACTAATCTTTCTAAATCTCCTACATCTTTTAGGTGTTCGCTTAAAAGATTTCGTTGATTTTCTTTTTTGAAAAGAGCGTCTACAAAATCTAGTCTAGCATTAATTTTTTTGGAATCTTTTAGTGGCAAAAGCACCCATCTTTTTAGCAATCTTGCACCCATTGGGGATAGGGTTTTATCCATTACATCAATTAATGTTATTGCATCTTCGTTAGGAGATTGAACCAATTCAAGGTTTCTAATGGTGAACCGATCCATCCAGACAAAACTATCTTCTTCTATCCGTTTAATGGAACGAATGTGTTGAAGTTTGTTTTGATGATTATCATTGAGGTAATGAAGAATGGCTCCTGCGGCAATAACTCCTTCATCCATGTGGTTAATTCCAAAGCCCTTTAAGGAGTTTGTTTCAAAATGTCCAAGCAGTTTTTCTTCCGCAAAATCCACTTGAAAAGCCCAGTCATCAATCGCAAAAGAATAATATTTTTCGGAAAAAAGGGCATTATAATCTGCGCGTTTATTTTTTTGAAAAACAATTTCACTAGGTTGCATGGAAGAAACTAACTTGTCAAGGTATTCTATTTTTCCTGACGCATAAAGAAATTCTCCAGTAGTTACGTCAATAAAAGAGATTCCATGCACAAGTTTTGAAAAATGAATGGCACACAAAAAGTTGTTTTTTGCCTTATCTAAAACTTGGTCATTAAAAGAAACCCCAGGGGTAACTAATTCCGTTACTCCTCTTTTAACGATTTTTTTAGTGAGCTTTGGATCTTCTAGTTGGTCACAAACGGCAACACGCTGACCAGACCGCACCAATTTTGGTAAATAGGTTTCTAGAGAATGATGCGGAAAACCCGCTAACTCTATTTTTGCAGCGGCTCCATTTTTTCTATGCGTAAGAACAATGCCAAGAATTTTAGAAGCAACAATAGCATCTTGTCCAAAGGTTTCATAAAAATCACCAACACGAAATAATAAAAGAGCTTTTGGGTGCTTAGCCTTAATCTGATTGTATTGTTTCATCAGAGGAGTTTCTTTTATTTCCTGTTTTTTTATGGTTTTTTTCAAACGAGAGGGTTAAATATTAAACTCGTAAATTTACAACCATATAACCGCACATCAAAATTATTAAAGCAACTTGATTTATGACTAGCAATAGAAAACTCAAATTATGGGAGCTTGAACGTGTTGATAAGGAAACCTTTCTAACACAGAAAAAAGAAGATCTTCTTATAGTTTTAGATAACATAAGGTCTTTAAACAATGTTGGTTCATTTTTTAGAACATGCGATGCGTTTAATGTAAAGAAAATTTATTTATGCGGAATAACTCCTAAACCTCCCCACAGAGAGATAAACAAAACCGCAATAGGGGCTACTCAAACGGTGACCTGGGAATATAGAGAATCTGCTTTAATGTTAACAAAGGAATTAAAAGCAAAAGGAAATATAATTGTTTCTATTGAACAAGCAAGTACCACCAAAAATATACAAGAATTAAATAACTTTGTTAACAAGCCATTGGTTCTAGTTTTTGGAAATGAAGTAGAAGGAGTCGATCAGGAGATAGTGGATCTTAGCCATGAAGTAATGGAGATTCCTCAATACGGAACAAAGCATAGCTTAAATGTAAGCGTTTGTGCTGGAATAGTTATATGGGAAGCAACAAAAAAAAGCAACAAATGAAAAAGGTAATTATTGTTCAAGGAGGCGGGTTTATGACCAGTTATACTACTGGAGTTTTAGATGCTTTTCAAATGACAAATTATAAGCCTTTTGATTCTCATGTTGGAATTTCAGGTGGGTCCATTGCTTTGTCTTATTTTTTAAGTGATCAATATGGTTCCTGCTATCAAACAATGATCAAACTCATCAAGGAAAGACAATTTTTGCGTTATTCAAAAGTGTTGACAGATGGCCTTCTGAATTTGGATTATTTTCATGAAATTGCAAATAATGAAATGCCTTTTGATTTTGATAAAGCCGAGCAAAACACCAAAAAAAAGGATTTTTATGTCGTACTAACAAATAGTGACAACGGAACACCAGTTTATTTTCAACCACAGAAAAAAAATTGGGTGGATTCAATAATTGCATCTAGTACAATTCCTTTTTTAACGAAAGGGAAGCATGTTATAGATGGTGTTGGATATTCGGATGGGGCTTTAGGCGATCCAATTCCTGTTCGTTGGGCGGTTGAAAATGGAGCAAAAGAGGTTCTTGTGATTAGAACAACTCCATTTGTAGAAAAAGCAGGAAAAAAGATTTCCGAAGTGTTTGCATCCAAAATTACAAACGCTTCTCCAAAATTAAAACTACAAATAGAAAACCACTCGATTAATGTTCATAAGGCCATTTCTTATATGGATAACCCTCCAGAGGGAGTAATTATTAAGCAGATTGCCCCAATAAATATTCTTAAATCTGGTGTTTTTGCCATATCAAGTAATCAGCTTGTAGAAGATTATAGACATGGGCTTCAATGTGGATTAGATTATGTTTTTAACCATAAAAGCGATTAAAACTTTAATTTTTTTCTCCATTTTCGATGGATTCGTTTGCTTAGCTTTTTTCTATATCGTTTGATAACAGAGCTTCTATCTGAGATATTACCACATTTAATAATGTCTCTAAAATAGATTTTTCCATTTTTATATAAGCTTATTTCAAAAGAAACAGAAGTTGCTTCTTCTCTATAAACCTTAAAAAGGTTTCCTGAAGCAAGAATATCTTTAAGTAATGGAGCCCGTGAAGATTTCTTATATCGTCGATCATACCCCCTAACGTTAATTATCATAAAGGTGTTATAGCCTAAATCGGCTTGTTGTTTTTGGATAGAGTCAGTACTTAACAAAGAGGCATCAGAGCCTATTTTTAATAGGTTTAAAGAAGGAATAGCCTTTATATTAAACGTGGATAAAATTTCAGAGGTGTTTATTTCAATAGAAAATCGATCTTCTGATTTGTCAAATTGTCCCACGACAATTGTTTTTCCAATGGAATTAATTTGTACAAAGCATACGTTTGCACTAAAAAACAGAAAATAACACAGGTTAAAAAATTTCATTTGCAATAGTTTTAACAGATAAAGAGTTGGACATGGTGTAATAATGGATGCAGGGCACCTTTTTTTTCATAAGTTCTTTAGATTGTTCTATGCCCCATTCCTCTCCTACTTTTTCTACTTCATTATTGGTTTTGCATTTAAGAAGTTCTTTAGATAAATCTTCAGGAAAGTCAATGTGAAAAAACTTAGGCAAAAATGAAATATGATTCATTGTTTTTATTGGTTTTAAACCAGGAATAATAGGAACATTAATGCCAATTTTTTTACAAGCTTCTACAAAAGAAAAATACTTATTGTTATCAAAAAACATTTGAGTAACAATGTATTCTGCTCCAGCATCGACTTTCTTTTTTAAATACATTAAATCAGTTTCCATGTTCATCGATTCAAAATGTTTTTCAGGGTAGCCAGCTGCTCCAACGCAAAAATTAGTTCCTTCCATTTTAACATCATCAATTAAATAATTCCCACTATTCATTTCAGATATTTGATTAATTAATTCAGAAGCATATGAATGTCCATCTAGATGAGGTTTAAAAGAAGATTCAGTTTTAATTGGGTCTCCGCGAAGAGCCAAGACATTATCAATACCCAGAAAATTAAGGTCGATTAATGCATTTTCGGTTTCTTCATTGCTAAATCCACCACAAATAAGATGCGGAACAGCATCAATATGGTATTTATTCATAATTGCCGCGCAAATTCCAACGGTCCCTGGTCGTTTTCTTATAGAAATTTTTTCTAGGAGACCATTCTCTTTTTCTTTATATAGGTATTCTTCTCTATGATAGGTTACATTTATAAATTTAGGTTTGAATTCCATTAATGGATCTATTCCATTAAAAATAGACTGGATGTTTGCTCCTTTTAATGGAGGTAAAATTTCAAACGAAAATAAGGTTTCAGAAGAACCTTTAAGATGATCGATAACTTTCATACAAAATTTAAAGAATACAAATATAGAAGAAGAATTGTTACAAGTTATCACATTTGTATAACAGAAAAATTAAATTCCTTATTTTTATGAAAAATAAAAAAATGAGTAAAGCATATATTGTCAATGGGTTTAGGTCTGCAGTTGGTAAAGCAGCAAAAGGAGGTTTTCGTTTTCATCGTCCTGATGACATTGCAGCAGCAGTTATAAAGCATTTGGTAGATTCCGTCCCAAATTTAGAAAAGGAAAGGATAGACGATGTAATAGTTGGGAATGCTACCCCTGAAGCGGAGCAAGGCCTTAATATGGGGAGAATGATTTCTCTCATGGGGCTTAATACCGACAAGGTTCCAGGAATGACTGTTAATAGGTATTGTGCTTCTGGTTTGGAAACCATTGCAATTGCACAAGCAAAAATAGAAGCAGGAATGGCCGATTGTATTATAGCTGGAGGAGCAGAGTCGATGTCTGTAATGGCAATGGGTGGATGGAGAATTGTGCCAAACTCAAAAGTTGGAAAAGAAAATCCATCTTGGTATTGGGGCATGGGGTTAACAGCAGAAGCCGTAGCTAATCAGTATAATGTTTCTAGAGATGCTCAAGACGAGTTTTCTCTTAATTCTCATTTAAAGGCTCTTAATGCAATAAAAAATGAATCTTTTAAAGAACAAATAGTTCCGATTGAAGTGGAGCACGTTTTTTTAGATGCTACCGAAAAAAGGCAGGTAAATAATTATGTGGTTGATACCGATGAAGGCCCACGAAAAAGTTCAAAAGAAGGTTTAGCCAAATTAAGGCCTGTTTTTGCAAATAAAGGGAGTGTTACTGCCGGAAATTCAAGTCAAACATCCGATGGAGCGGCATTTGTTCTGGTAATGTCAGAAAAAATGATGAAAGAGCTTAGCCTGGAGCCAATGGCGCGCCTTAAATCTTATGCAGTAGCAGGTGTTGAACCCAGAATTATGGGAATAGGTCCAGTTGCAGCGATTCCAAAAGCATTGAAAAAAGCAGGATTAACTCAAGAGGATATTAATTTAATAGAATTAAATGAGGCTTTTGCCTCTCAATCTTTAGCTGTTATAAAAGAAGCTAATATTAATCCAGAAATAACCAATGTAAATGGGGGAGCGATTGCTCTTGGTCATCCACTAGGATGTACAGGCGCAAAACTATCTGTTCAGATAATGAATGAGCTTAAAAAAAGAAATCAAAAGTATGGAATGGTAACCATGTGTGTGGGTACTGGTCAAGGAGCTGCAGGGATTATAGAGATGATGTAACAAGCTTGTATAAACTCAAATATCTCTTTTGTTAAAGATTGTTTTTGTTATAACAATAAATAAAATGATGTAAACAATAGAAATTAAAGCATTTTTCCATTCCATGTGATAAACAATGTTTGGAATTTCTAATTTATCTATTGTTTCAGAATTATCTTTAAGTGGACTAAAAAGAAGATTGTCAAAAATCTCAAGAGGAAGAAATTTCTTTATTTCAAATTCCTTAAGTAAACTCCAATATAAAATAGGCTCAACGCATAAATAATAAAGAAGAAAAATACCTAATGATAACCCTGTTTTTTTTAAAAGAAAACAAATGAGTTGCACAAAAGTCAGGATTCCAAATAGATATAAAAAATAACCAAGAACAAAACTAAACTGTTCCCCAAAAAACTCGTTGTAGTGTCCTTTCGAAAAACCTAGAATTAGGCAAAGAAAGATAAGATAAAGAGTGAAAACAGTAGAGAGAATAAAAATGCTAATAAGTTTAGATAAAATAAATTCATTTTTGCTCATTCCGTCAATAATGTGTTGTCGGCTCGTTTTGTTACTGAATTCACTGGAGGTATTTATTATTGAAATAATGGCTGGAAAAATAACAAGAAAACCAAGCATATAAGTTGCCGTTAACCAAATCATTGGAAACTGCAAAGTTTCTTTATCTATGTATGTTTTTACACCAGAAGATTTATAAACTAAAAAAACAGAAATTAAAGCATAAAGAAAGCCAATCACCAAGATGGCTCTGTTTTTTCTTAATTTGAGTAATTCTATTTGAAATAAACGCTTCATTATTTTGTTTTTTCTAGGAAAAATTCTTCAAGATTTTTTTTTCGTGGAATAAAATGATTAACAACTACACCTTGCTTTATTAAATATTTATTAAGCTCAATAGGCTTAGTGTTTTCAGAAAGTTTTATAACTAAAACAGCACCTTCTTTTTTGCAATTAAGTGTATCGGAAAATGAGAGGCAATCTTTTTCAAGAGAGTCCATGTTCTCTGAAGACAATTCCACCAAATTTTCTGAAACAACAAGCTCGCTAACACTGCCTTCAGTAATTTTTTTTCCCTTTTGTATCACACAAACATGAGAACAGACTTTTTCAACTTCATCAAGCGCATGACTTGCCAAAAGTATAGTAACTCCTTGTTTAGAAATACTTTTGATTAAGTTTCTTATTTCAACAATTCCTTTGGGGTCAAGTCCATTTGTGGGTTCGTCTAAAACTAGAACTTCTGGCTTTCCAAGAAGCGCGGCACCTATGGCAAGTCGTTGTTTCATGCCTAAAGAATAAGTTTTAAACTTATCAAAAATCCGATCGCTTAAGCCTACTAGTTCCGCAACTCGATGAATATCATCTGTTGGCACTTGTTTAATTTTACAAGTTATGCTTAGATTATCCCAAGCATTTAAATTTGGATAAAAGTTAGGGGTTTCAAGAAGCGCACCAATTTTTTTTCTATCAGAAGAAGCGTTTGTAGAGGAAAACCATGAATATTTCCCAGAGGTAGCGTTAGTTACGCCAAGTAAAATGCCAAGAGTAGTAGTTTTACCACTACCATTTGGTCCTAAAACGCCATAGACAACTCCTTTTTCAACTTCAATAGAAAGTCGATTTAAGGCAATTAAGTTAGAATATTTTTTAAAAAGGGAGTCTGTGTTTAAAATCATTTTATTGAATAAAAACAGTTTCTTCATTCACCGCTTCTGCTTCAATTTTAATAATTCCTTGCCCAATCATCCCTTGGAACTCTGCTTTAATATCCAAAACAGCAACACCAGCTTGACCGAGTTGATAAAGGTCGTTATAATTAAAAGAGGCCATTCCCGAAACATTAGTTATTGCCGTGTCAAAAACTGCAACTTGCGAGGGGATACTAGCAGTATTAGTACCATAAAGAACAACTTGAGCATCTGCAACAGGTTGGTTTTGATCATCTAAAACATAGACATTAGCAATGGTGTCTCCCTTTTTTCTACATCCGGAAGAAAAACTAAATGCAAAAATAATAAGACCGAGAAATAAACAGATTTGTTTCATTTTTTTTAATTTGGTAAATAAACGGTTTCAACGGATGTAGTGTGAACACGACACCTTGAGTACCCTGTGCTTTGTTTAGTATTATACTCTACTATGATATCAAAATAACCTGTAGTGTTATCTTCTCCTGAAATAGCAAAATAATCGTCTAAATTAATCGTGGCAAAACCAGAGGAATTGGTAAATGCAGTATCGACATATTCTAAGGTAGGAGGATTGGACTGTTGGTCCCCAATGGCAATTACTCGAGCACCACTAATTAATTGGTTTGTAGCTGAACGAACAAAAACCTTTAAAATAGCAGGTTCCTTTTTTTCACATCCTAGCAGACTAAAAACAGTAACTCCTAAAATAAGTATAGGAATAAAATAATATTTTTTGTTTAAGAAATTCATTAGTGTCAAAATTACAATTTTCTTTTCTTTTTTTTAATAACTATATAAACTACATACGTAAGGATTAATAAAAGGATACCTTTTTTTAATTCTTATTTCATAAAAATAATATTTTCTCATTGCTTTGTTCTTCAATAACCTCAATGTATTCTTGGATAAACAGGCCGTTTTTTTCTACGGAGACACAAAGTACTCCAAATCCAGTCTGCCCAAGGTTGTAAAATCCACTTAAGTCAAACATTGCATTTCCATTTGCATTTGTTTCTGCAGAAAGCTCAATAAGCGGAAGTGCTTGTGAGCTTGCATTGGGGGAGCTATAAAGACGCACAACAGCATTGTTTACAGGCGAGTTGTTGGCATCTTTTACCAAGATTAAAACGCTAGTTGGAGCCTCTTTATTGCATGAAAAAAGGCAGCACGATAAACAAATAATAAAGATGAAATTTCTTAAATGAAACTTTTGTTTCTGTTTATCAAACCGATAATTCATATTTTTGCAATGAAAAGTTATTTAGATAAGTAGAACAATAAACAAACTTTAAAAGTTACACCATAGCTTTTAAAAAAGAATTAATAAAATGAATTTAAGTGAATTAAAACGCGAAATACAAAGTTTTAAAATTTCATCCAAAGAAGAACTGGAGTCTTTTAGAATTCATTTTCTAGGGTCAAAAGGCATAATCAAACAGAAATATGCCGAGTTAAAAACAGTGCCAAATCTCCAAAAAAAAGAATTTGGACAAGAAATTAATTTACTTAGAAAACTTGCTGAAGAGCGGCATGATTTATTAAAGCCTCAGCTTTCAAAAACAGCTTTCCCAAAAACAGAACAAATAGATCTTTCCATGCCAGGAAATCCAATTAACATTGGATCTCACCACCCCTTGTCTATTGTTAGAAAAGAGATAATAGAGCTATTCTCCACAATTGGATTTAATGTTTCAGAAGGACCGGAGATAGAGGATGATTGGCATAATTTTTCGGCGCTTAACTTTCCTAAAGAACATCCTGCTAGAGATATGCAGGACACTTTTTTTATAAATAAATCAGCCGATGAAATAGCGCTTAGGACCCATACAAGCTCTGTTCAAGTTAGAGTAATGGAAAACTCTTCGCCTCCCATTAGAACTATTTCCCCAGGAAGAGTTTATAGAAATGAGGCAATTTCAGCGAGGGCTCATTGTTTTTTCCATCAAGTAGAGGGATTATATATTGATAAAGGAGTTTCTTTTGCAGATCTAAAACAAACCCTTCTTTACTTTGCTCAAGAATTATTTGGATCTAAAACTAAAATAAGACTTAGGCCTTCTTACTTCCCCTTTACAGAGCCTAGTGCTGAGGTAGATATATCTTGTACTATTTGTTCTGCAAAAGGCTGTTCTGTTTGTAAATACACTGGTTGGCTAGAGATTTTAGGATGCGGAATGGTGGATCCGAATGTTTTAGATTCATGTGGAATAGATTCTAATGTTTTTTCAGGGTTTGCTTTTGGCATGGGAATAGAAAGAATCGCCCAATTAAAATATAAAGTAAGTGATTTGCGGTTCTATTCCGAAAATGACATTCGTTTTTTAGACCAGTTTAAATCGGCTTTATAAAATGAAAAAAGCGCCTTTTACTGAAAATTGGGTTTCAATTACAACAATGAAAGAGCTTGATGTCGTTTTTCAAAAAGCAAACCAAACTCCAGTGGTTTTTTTTAAACATAGCCCAAGGTGTAGTATATCTAATATGGCTTTGTTTAGACTTGATAAAAAAGAATTGTTTAAAACGATTACGTTGGTATATTATATAGATGTCATTTTAAATAGAGAGATTTCTAATGCGATTACTGAAAGAACCAATATATTTCATGAATCTCCTCAAGCGATTATTCTTTTTAAAGAAGAGGTTGTTTATGCCGAGTCCCATACTAATATTAGGCTAGATCAAATAGTATCAGAAATAAAATCATTGAAAAAAGTATAGTTTAAAAATGATGAGAAAAAGTTTTTTATTGATTTTCGTGTTTTTTGCATTTTTTTCGTGTGATTCGGATGAAAAGATAGAAGAAGAAAGCCCGGTTTCTTTTTCTTTTAACAATAATATTGTGTTAAAAAAAAATCAAAAAAAAGAAATTAAAATACTTGTTAAATCAACGAAAATAAAAACCCTAGAGTTGTTATATAATGACAAGCTGCTTAATAAATGGGATTCCCCATCAAAAACGATTAATTATATTATTGAATCAGACCAAATGGCTTTAGGAACAAGGTATTTTTCACTTAGAGCAACAATGCAATCAGGAGAAATTTACGATGACAAAAGAGCAATAACAATTTATAATTCCTTTCCCCCAATTTTAAAAAAACTGAAGGTTATTGAGGAATATCCTCATAATGATTCAAATTATACACAGGGCTTGGAGTTTTATAAAGATGAGCTGTATGAAAGCACTGGAGATCCAGGCTCACAAGGAAAAAGCATGGTTGCTAAAATAAATTTATTAACTGGAGAAACCCTAGACAAAGCCATGTTGGGGAGGCCTTATTTTGGAGAAGGAATAACGGCATTAAATGATACTATTTACCAGTTGACATGGAAAAGTCAAGAATGTAAAATGTATGATGCCAATGCTCTTTCTCTTTTAAAAACATTAACGTATTCAGGAGAAGGTTGGGGAATATGTAATAATGGTAAAGAGATAATAACTTCTGACGGGACACATAAACTGTTTTTTAGAAACCCTCAAACTTTTGCAATAATTAAAACAATTGAGGTTCACACAGACAAAAGCCCTATAGGATATTTGAATGAGCTCGAATACATCAACGGAGAAATATATGCTAATGTATATATGCAAGATGTAATTGTTGTTATAGATCCTTTAACTGGTGGCGTGAAGAAAGTATTAGATGCTAGTCAAATTGTAGAAAAAGGAAAAGGAAATGGAGAAGTCTTGAATGGGATAGCATTTAACAAGAAAACACAAAAGCTATATGTAACGGGTAAATTTTGGGCAAAAACTTTTGAAGTTAAAATCAATTAATTTGCATTTAAAAGATGCAGAAAACCATGCCCTTCCACCTCTTTGCCAGAAATGCCAACCCCTTTATACTTATAGAAGTAGATCCCTTCTTCTGCTTCTGATCAATTATTTTGATTTTTCCCATTCCATGCCGGTTCATCATTAATAAGGTCAGTGCTATTTTTTTCATAGACAACATTTCCCCACCGGTTTAGAATGGTCAATTCTAAAGAGATCAAATTTTCCCAGCTTAATGTATAAGCATCATTGGAGTTGTCTCCATTAGGGGTAAAAACATTAGGGGCTTTAATAATTGGTTCTGGTTGTATGCAAGAGCCATCATCAAAACTAGCATTTGGATCAAAGTTAAGGGCTCCAGGATCTGTGCAACCACATATTTCAACATCAATTGGAATAAGAAGTGTGTCAGGGCAATTCCCATTTTGAGAAGCAATTACTTGCACATTAAAAATCGTCGCATTTGGACTAGTAAAAAGATGTGTAATAGCACTTGTGTCTTGACTGTTTTGTGTGTTTCCGTCATTAAAATCCCATTCAAAAGTAGTAGCATTAGAACTGGAGTTAACAAAAACGACATCTAGTGGAGAACAGCCATTGTTGGGAATTGCTAAAACGGATGCTTGTGGAGAATCAAGTAGGTCTATAAAAGCACTGTCACTTTCAGAACAAATATCATCTTCTATTGTAAAATAATACCATCCTGATGAAAGGTTTTGCCATACAGATGCATTAATAAAACTGGAACTATTTGCTCCTGGACCCGACCAAGTATACAATGGTGCTCCACTTACTCCAGAAACAAAAGCAGAAACAGCTCCAGAAGGCACGCATGAGGAAGGAATTGATGAAATGGAGTCTACATTTAGGATTTGATTCATGGTTATTGTAACCGTGTCTAGTTGAGAAAAACCGCAAAAATCGGTTGCTGTAACAAAATAATCAACAGTCCCGTTTTGATTAATGGACCCAAAAATACTATCTCCAACTTCTCCCGTGTTCCAAACATAAGTATATGGTGAAAACCCACCACTAGCAGAGGCATATAATAAAACACTGTCAGAGGCGCATAAGACCAAGGTGTCATTTTCTAGAACATTAATAATTGGCCCGTCTCCAATCCATATTGTTCCTTGGGAAATAATGGTGTCTCCACAAGGGTTAATAATTTCGACAGAAATTATTAATGATTCAAACCCTTCATTTAAACCATCTAAAATAGGGTGCAATGTTATGTTAACAGAATCATTTCCTGGTAAAAAAACAATAGGGTTAACTATAGAGTCATAATCTAATGAATCGGCAGTTCCTGTAATGGTATAATTGATGATTAAAGTGTCATTAAGTTGTGTTTGAGGTCGAGTAAAAATAAAATTTGCATCCGTACACCCTTCAATAATTGTTGTGTCTCCAGATACAGTGGCAACTGAAACAGCAACAGCATCAGAGCTAAAACTACCAGCTTCTAAAAACACTCCAGAATCATATGATTGATCAACTACATTAGAAATAGCGAATTTTATGTGATAGGTTTGGTTGCATTGTACAGCCGCAGAAGCTTCCATTATTGTGGTAGTTCCATCATATTGAATAGCATCTCCAAATGCAAGCCCATTGGTGTTATCCACATAAAATTGAGGAAATTGTGTTGCTCCAGGCCCTAAATTGTTTATGGTTATAGGGATATTGGTTCCTGGGATATAAGCGATATTTTCTCCGCCATTTGGGTAGCCAGCTAGAACATGTGGTCCAGCTATCCCAGGTCCCCAAAGAAATAATCCAAAGGCATCATTAAATGACGAAGGAGAAAACTCGGGGTATTCATCGGATCCAAAAATATATCTAAAAACGACCGAATCCCCAGCGGGAACAAAATCAAACTCTAAAATAACGCCATTTGTTACTGTTGCATTTGCGATGGCAGACAAATGAGGGTCAATGGAAACATTTGCTGTTGGCGGAATGTTGTTTGTAGATGAGGGAGAGTTGTTAGGCCCAATAGCTCCAACACCATTTCCAGTTGATAAAAGAAGACCTGTTGGTAATGGAAAAGAGGGGTTTGTATTTGTAAACAAAGTTATATTTCCCATTGGGGTGTTAGCTAAAGCAGGGTTTCCATTAACTTTAATGTTGGTTGCGACAACTCCCATTCCTAAAAGGACATTGTCCACTAGTTGTTGTGGTGTTTGCGCCGCATTAACAGTGATGGATTGTGCTTTTATATTTTGATTAATAAGAATCAAAAAACAAATGAATAGAGAATAAAAAGAGTTTATTTTCATGGTAAGTGGTATGTAACAATTGCAAATATAGACTACTTGTTAATAAAATAGGTTGCTTTTGGTTTTTTAAAACAGTTGTAGTTGAGTACTTTTGACACGGTTTAATTTAAAAAAATGGAAAAAACACAAAAATACATTAGTCAACATAACTCAAGATTTTTAGAAGAATTAATGAATTTGTTAAGAATTCCTTCTATTTCAGCAGACCCAAAGTACAAAGAGAATGTAATGGATTGTGCTGTTGCATTAAAAGAAGGGTTTGATAAAATGGGCCTTGATAAAACAGAAGTTATTACAACAAATGGTCATCCAATTGTTTATGGAGAAAAAATAGTAGATATTAACCTACCCACCATTTTAATTTATGGCCACTATGATGTTCAGCCGGCAGACCCATTAGATTTATGGCATTCAGATCCTTTTGACCCTCAAATAAAGAAAACTGAAATTCATCCTGAAGGGGCAATATTTGCAAGGGGAGCATGTGATGATAAAGGACAAATGTTTATGCATGTTAAGGCAATAGAGTCCATGATAATGGAGAAAGAACTTTCATGTAATGTAAAGTTAATGATTGAAGGTGAAGAAGAAATAGGAAGTGAAAATCTTGGTTTTTTTGTCCAAGAGAATAAAGAAAAATTAAAAGCAGACATTATTTTGGTTTCGGATACCGGCATGTTAGCAAATGATGTACCATCTATAACAACAGGTTTAAGGGGGTTAAGTTATGTGGAAATTGAAGTAACAGGACCTAATAGAGACCTTCACTCTGGTTTATATGGCGGTTGTGTGGCAAATCCCATAAATATTTTAAATAAAATGATTGCTTCTCTTCAAGATGAAAACAATCAAATTACAATACCAGGATTTTATGACAAAGTTCTTGTTTTGTCTTCAGAGGAAAGAAATGAAATGGCAAAAGCACCTTTTTCAGAGCAAAAGTATTGTGCGGCTTTAGATATAGATGCTGTTGTCGGTGAAAAAGAATATTCCACCATGGAAAGAGGATCGATAAGACCTTCGCTTGATGTTAATGGAATTTGGGGTGGCTACATAGGGGAAGGAGCTAAAACAGTAATCCCATCTAAAGCTAATGCAAAGATTTCAATGCGCTTGGTGCCCAACCAAGACCCTGATGAGATAACAGAATTGTTTAAAACGCATTTTGAATCAATAGCTCCAAAAGGAGTTAGTGTTGAGGTAAAACCACATCATGGGGCCCACCCATCTGTTACGCCAATCGATTCCATTGGTTATAAAGCAGCAAGCATGGCATATGAAAAAACGTTTGCTAAAAAACCTATCCCTGTTAGAAGTGGTGGAAGTATACCTATTGTCGCAATGTTTGAAAAAGAATTAGGATTAAAAACCATTTTAATGGGTTTTGGTTTAGATAGCGATGCCATTCACTCGCCAAACGAGCATTACGGCGTATTTAATTTCAAAAAAGGGATTCAAACAATCCCATACTTTTTTAAGTATTTTAGAGAACTTAACACAAAATAGATGAAAAAATTAGCTTTTCTTTTTTTAATTACTAGTGTCTTGATTTCTTGTAAGGGATTTAAAGATCCTGTTTTTGTTAGTTTCGATGGAGTGGATTCATTTCGTTGGGAACAGGGAAAAAAAGTGAGCTTTAATATTAAATCAACGTTTGAAAATCCAAATGGATATGCATTAAAAATAAAGCCATGCTCTTTAGATGTATTTGTGGAGAAAAGAAAATTAGGGGTTCTTTGTTTGGAAAAAAAAATAAAGCTAAAGGCAAAAAAAGAAAATAACTTAACGGCCCCCATTTCTGTTAAACTTAGTGGTGGAGCTATGTTTGCTTTAATGAAATATGCAAAAAGAGATTCTGTATCTGTTCGATTGGAAGGAGAAATAAAAGGGGGGGTGTTTATTTTTAGCAAAAAAGCCCCAATTAAGATAGAAAAAACAATTTCGCCAAAATCGCTTAGAGAGTTTAATTTTTAAAATCATTTAATAACGATTAAAACATGAAAAACCCAGAAGAGTCATTAAAAAGTATTATTTCTCATTCTAAAGAATATGGTTTTATTTTCCCTT
Organism: Crocinitomicaceae bacterium; assembly: GCA_029247685.1. Taxonomy (GTDB): domain Bacteria; phylum Bacteroidota; class Bacteroidia; order Flavobacteriales_D; family Crocinitomicaceae; genus UBA952. The sequence continues at coordinate 69,310 of JAQWKT010000013.1, forward strand.
CCTCTGAAATTTATGATGGGCTTTCTGCTACATACGATTATGGTCCTTTGGGGGTGGAGTTAAAAAATAATATAAAGTCGTATTGGTGGAAAAGCATGACCCAACTACACGAAAACATTGTGGGCCTTGATTCTGCTATATTTATGCATCCTAAAACCTGGAAAGCTTCAGGTCATATAGATGCATTTAATGATCCTTTAATTGACAATAAAGATTCTAAAAAAAGATATAGGGCAGATGTCTTAATTGAAGATTATATTGAAAAAATTAAGCAAAAAATAGAAAAAGAGGTAAAAAAAGGGAAGAAACGATTTGCTGAAAAATTTGATGAAGATGAGTTTAGGGCAACTAATCCAAACATATTAAGAAACAAGACCAAAATTTTAGATATAGAGTCTAAAATGAAAAAATCTTTAGAAGAAAACAATTTAGAGGATGTTAAAAAATTAATAGAAGATCTTGGTATTAAATGCCCTGTCTCAGGATCTAAAAACTGGACAGATGTTCGTCAGTTTAATTTAATGTTTTCTACAAACCTAGGCTCTGTCTCTGGGGAATCTTCAGAAATTTATTTAAGACCCGAAACAGCACAAGGTATTTTTGTTAATTTTTTGAATGTTCAGAAATCCGGCAGAATGAAAATCCCTTTTGGGATTGCACAAATTGGAAAAGCATTTAGAAATGAAATAGTTGCTAGGCAATTTATTTTTAGAATGCGGGAATTTGAACAAATGGAGATGCAATTTTTTGTTCGCCCAGGGGAAGAAATTAAATGGTATGAATACTGGAAAGATGCGCGCATAAAATGGCACAAAGAGCTTTTTTTGGGAGAAGAAAGATATCGTTTTCATGACCATATAAAACTGGCACATTATGCAAATGCTGCCAGTGACATAGAATTTAAATTTCCTATTGGCTTTAAGGAGTTAGAGGGGATTCATTCAAGGACTGATTTTGATTTAAAGCAGCATGAAGAATTTTCAGGAAGAAAGCTACAATATTTTGATCCAGAAATAGGAGAAAGTTACGTTCCTTATGTTGTTGAAACTTCTATTGGTTTAGACAGGATGTTTTTGGCTGTTTTAAGCGCATCATACACACAAGAAAAATTAGAAGACTCTTCTGAAAGGGTGGTTTTAAAAATACCTAAAAAGTTGTCTCCTTATAAAGCAGCAATATTGCCATTATTAAAAAAAGATGGATTGCCTGAATTAGCAAGGAAAATAATGCAGGATTTAACTCCATATTTCATGCTTCAATATGATGAGAAAGACTCGATAGGAAAGAGATATAGAAGACAAGATGCCATAGGAACTCCTTATTCTGTTACTATTGATCATGATTCTCTAAACGATAACTCTGTTACAATTAGAGATAGGGATTCGATGAATCAACACCGCATTAAAATAGATGAATTAAAAGATTTTTTAGATAAAAACATTTTTATTTAATCCATTATTAAGATTAAATAAATGTTAATTATTTATCAACTTGCTTTAAATTAAGCTTAATGCAATACTTTCGCGCAAAATTAAGTGAGGTATTTTTTTTATATTCAAGAACTTTAATTTAAAACTTAAAAATAATTTTCTATGAAAATCCTTAAAATTCAGGCATTAAGAGGGCCAAATATTTGGAGCATAAGAAGAAAGAAACTAATCCAAATGCGTCTTGATTTGGAAGAAATGGAGGAACGTCCTACAGATAAAATAGAGGGCTTTGCAGAAAGAATAAAGAAAATGTTTCCTACAATGATTGAACATCGTTGTTCAGAAGGAACAAGGGGCGGTTTTTTTTATAGAATAGATAGAGGGACCTGGATGGGGCATGTGATAGAGCACATTGCTCTTGAAATTCAAACTCTCGCTGACATGAATGTTGGTTTTGGTCGAACACGAGAAACAAAAGAAAGAGGAGTTTACAATGTCGTTTTTAATTATATAGAAGAAAAAGTTGGTGTTTATGCTGCAAAATCTGCGGTTAGAATAGCAGAAGCACTAATAGCTGGGGAAGAATATGATTTGGATCATGATATTCAAAAAATGAGAGAGATTCGTGAAGACGTTCGATTGGGTCCAAGTACCGGAAGTATTGTAGAAGAAGCGGTTGCCAGAGATATCCCTTGGGTAAGACTTGGTTCAAATTCTCTTGTTCAACTTGGCTTTGGTGTTAATCAGATGCGATTTCAGGCTACGATCACTTGTAAGACCTCTAATATAGCTGTAGACATTGCATGTGATAAAGAGGATACTAAAAAAATGCTTAAAAATGCTTCTATTCCAGTTGCAAAGGGGGATATTTGTTATGATGAAGAGGATTTGGAATATACGATTAAGGATATTGGATATCCAATAGTTATAAAACCACTTGATGGAAATCATGGAAAAGGAGCATCTATAAATGTAACAAACTGGGAGGATGCTGTTGTGGGGCTTAAACACGCTAAACAATATTCAAGAAGGGTTATTGTTGAAAGATTTATAACGGGTTTTGATTTTAGAGTTCTAGTTATCGACAACAAAGTAGTAGCTGCGGCTCAAAGAGTGCCCGCTCATGTAATTGGAGACGGGAAAAGCACCATAAATCAATTGATTGAAAAAGTGAATGAAGATCCAAGAAGAGGATATGGCCACGAAAATGTTCTTACACAAATAGACATAGATAAAGATTCTAGAGAGCTCCTTGAAGAGAAAGGATATACAGTAGATAGTATTCTAAAAAAGGAGGAGATTTTATATTTAAAGTCAACGGCTAATTTAAGCACTGGAGGAACCTCTATTGATGTGACAGACATGATGCATCCTGAAAATATCTTTTTATCAGAAAGAATATCTAGAGTGATTGGCTTGGACATTTGCGGGATTGATATTATGGCTTCGAATCTAACGGAATCATTGAAGAACAATGGAGGGGTTATCTTAGAGGTGAATGCTGCGCCTGGATTTAGGATGCACCTTGCCATCTGAAGGATTGCCAAGAAATGTTGCGGCGCCTGTTATCGAGATGCTTTATCCTCCAGGAAAGCCATCAAGGATTCCTATTATAGCGGTTACCGGTACAAATGGGAAAACAACAACGACTAGGTTAATGGCTCATATCGTTAAAAATGTGGGACATAAAGTTGGGTTTACCACCTCAGACGGAATATATATTCAGAATCATATGATGGAAAAAGGCGATACAACTGGTCCATATAGCGCAGAATATGTTTTAAAAGATCCAACCGTCGAATTCGCTGTTCTTGAAACAGCAAGAGGAGGTATTTTAAGGTCCGGTTTGGGCTTTAGTAAATGCGATATAGGAATAATAACTAACATCCAAGAGGATCACCTTGGTCTTAGTGATATTCATAATCTTGAAGATTTATCTCGAGTTAAATCCGTGGTAGTTGATAGCGTTAAACCAGAAGGTTGGGCAGTATTAAATGCGGAAGATGAGAATTGTGTTAAAATAGGAAACTCTCTTCGGTGTAATGTCGCTTACTTTAGTTTAAATGAAGATTGCCCTGTCATTGAAGAACACTGTAAAGAAGGTGGTGTTGCTGCAATTTATGAAAATGGGTTCATCACCATAAAAAAGGGGGATTGGAAAATCCGTATAGAGAGAGCAACTTTAATACCTTTAACGATGAATGGAAAGGCGCTTTTCAATATTGCAAATGTTCTTGCAGCAACATTAGCAGCTTACCTTCAGGGTTTTAAAACAGAGGGAATAAGACTTTCTTTATCTACATTTTTACCAAGCGCTGCTCAAACGCCAGGAAGACTTAATATTTTTGAGTTTTCTAAGTTTAAGTTTATGATTGATTTTGCACATAATCCAAGTAGTTATAGGGGTATAGAAACATTTTTAGCATCTGTAGATGCAAAAAGAAAAATTGGAATTATTTCAGGAGTTGGAGATAGAAGAGACGAGGATATAATAGAATGTGCAAAAATTGCAGCAAGAATGTTTGATCATATTATTATAAGACAGGAAAAACATCTTAGAGGAAGAACAGAGAAAGAAATAATAGACTTGATTTTGAAGGGGATAAATAAAGAAAATAAACAAGTAACCCATGAGGTTATTTCTTTAGAAATAGATGCAATAAAACATGCTATATCTATTGCTGAAGAAGGAACCTTTATCACAGCTCTTAGCGATGTTGTAGACAATGCAATTGAAACGGTTCAAAGCTACCTTGATGCCGAGATAGCGGCAGATAAAAAGTAAAATATTGAGGGGGGGGCTTTTTTATTTACAAACCTGGAAAAAGGTTTTAAAAAAAGAACTAAACCCTTTTAATTCTAAAAATAGTTTAACAAATTGCATTCCATATCAAAAGGTTTTAGAATCAAAAACCCCCTCTTTTTAGAGCTTGTTTTAAACAAAACAAGATAACGGTTGTTATAAAAATTGTAAAACTGTTTTTTAATGACGAATTGGAAAAAAATTCAAGGTTATTCTTATTATGAGGTGTCGAATTTAGGTGAGATAAAATCATTATCTAGAGAAAAAAAATTCAAAAATGGACGAATTGTTCAATTTGAATCAAAAATTAAAAAATTAAGAAAACACCCTAAGAATGGATTCTTAATGACAGATTTAATTGATGATAACGGAAAAAGAAAAACAATTTATCCTCATAAAATAGTTGCTCAGGTGTTTATTCATAATGATAATCCCAAAAAAAATAAAGTGGTTATTCATAAGGATGGCAAATTAGAAAATAATAATGTTTCTAATTTATACTGGGCAAGCTATAGCCAATCTATTTTATTGGGCTTCAAAACAGGAAAAAGAGACAATAGCAATTTGTGGGAAAAAAGACGAAAAAAGTATGGTCCTAAAGGTGGAAATCTATCAACAGGAAGACCAGACCCATTAACATATGCCCAGCGAAAAAGAGTGTTTTATTTAAGAATTCAAAAAGGATATACATTAAAACAACTAGCAGAGAAGTATAAATGCAGTATTTCTCATATCTACAAAACAATCAAAAACTTTTCAATAGAATAGAATAGTTTTAGCATTCCTGTTTACTAGTACAAATTATTCTTATTATCTTCGTTCTAAATGTCAAAACGAGTAGATAAATATAGCAAACGTGGCACAAGAAATAGTAGTATTTCTACGGTTATTGGAATATCTTTGGTTTTGTTCATGATAGGGCTGGTTTTTGGCATAGAATTGCATTTAAACGATTTACAGAAAAAAACAAAAGAAACTCTTGAGGGGGATGTGTTTTTTAAGCCAACCTTGAATGAAGCTGACATTAAACAGGTTGAAATAAAATTAAAATCGTGGGAAGAATTAAAAAAAGTAACTTACGTTTCTCCTGAGGCAGCGATTGCTCTTTTAGGTTTTGCAGATGAAGAATTAAAAGAGATTTACAATGAAGAAGCAATAATACCTCCAAGCATAACTTTTTCTCCAAAAGAAAAGTATGCAAATAAAGAGGGGATGGAAAAAATTAAATCTAAAATAATCGCATCCTATCCAAATCAAATAGAAGAGATCAGCTATGAGGAATCTTTAGTAGAGTCAGCAAATATTGGCTTTAAAAGATTTCAGTTTTTAACATTAGCTATTGCCTTGATTCTTGTTTTGATTGCCGTTGCTATTATAAACAATACAATTAGATTAGCTCTTTACTCAAAAAGATTTACCATAAAAACGATGCAATTGGTTGGAGCAACAAATGGCTTTATAAGAAGACCTTTTTTGCTAGGAGCTTTGCTGCAAGGGGTTCTTTCTGCAATTTTTGGGATGACATTACTGGTCACCTTTTTTTATTCGATACAAAAGTTAAGTTTTGAAATTCTTAGTGAGTCGCCTCCATCAAAAGAAACATTTCTTTTATTATTTCTTTTACTTTTGTTGTTTGGTGTTTTAATAACATTTATTTCTACTTGGTTTGCACTAAATAAATTTTTAAAAACACGTCTTGATAACCTATATTAAATTAATATAAATGAAAAATGAGCAATTTGGATTTAATAAAAAAAATTACAAACTCCTTTTTATAGGATTGTTTATAAATGTTTTTGGTTTTTTACTAATGATAGGAGGAGGTGCTGAACAATTAAATGAATTTAATGGAGATGAATTATTTAGTTTTAGAAGGATTACCTTGGCTCCAATTTTTATTGTCATAGGGTATGTGGTTATCGCTATTTCAATTATGAAAAAGCCAAAAGAGTTAAACCCTCAGGAAACAGAAAAACCGAAAAAAGTTAAATGAATGAGCTAGAAGCAATCGTTCTTGGACTAATTCAAGGGTTAACGGAATTTCTTCCAGTTTCATCTAGTGGGCATTTAGAAATAGGAAAAACTCTGATGGGTGATGAAAGCCTTCCTCAGGAAAGTCTATTATTTACAGTCATCCTTCATTTTGCAACTGCCTTAAGTACCATTATAATATTTCGAAAAGAGATTGCTGAAATAATAAAGGGCTTATTTAAGTTTAATCCTTCAAATAAGGAGTTTAAGTTTTCTTTTCAAATTATAATTTCAATGATTCCCGCTGTCATTGTTGGTTTGTTTTTTGAGGAGTTTTTAGAAACCCTTTTTAGTGGCAAATTAATTTTAGTAGGAATTATGTTATTTATAACTGCCATACTTTTGTTTTTGGCTGATAAATCTAAAAGAACGGTTATTGACTTATCAAATCAATCAGCTTTCATTATTGGCGTTTCTCAGGCCATAGCGATGTTGCCCGGCATATCAAGATCGGGAGCAACAATAGCGACATCTGTTTTGTTAGGAATTGATAGAGAAAAAGCTGCCAGATTTTCATTTTTGATGGTTGTTCCATTAATTTTTGGTAAAATTTTAAAAGATTTAATGAGTGGGGATTTATCACTTTCTAGTGAACACTCGCCTTCACTTTTATTGGGTTTTTTAGCTGCATTTTTATCAGGTATAATTGCTTGTAAACTGATGATAAAGATTGTTAAAAACAGCAAACTTAAGTATTTTAGTTACTATTGCGTCTTGGCCGGAATTTTCTCTATTTTACTTATTACATTATAATTCATGTTTTCAAAAGAAGCCTTTTTAGAAGGTCAAACCGTTCTAATTGATAAGCCATTAGGATGGACATCATTTGATGTTGTTAAAAAAATTAGATGGGCTATAAGGAAAAAATATAGTTTAAAGAAAATAAAAGTCGGGCATGCCGGCACACTTGATCCATTGGCGACGGGCTTATTAATTATATGTATCGGAAAACACACTAAAAGGATCCAAGAGTATATGATAGGTGAAAAACATTATACGGGCACATTTTTGTTAGGTAAAACAACCCCATCATATGATATGGAGACTGATTTTGATAAGGAGTTTCCAACCGATCATATTACATCTAATGACATAAAGGAAACCACCTCTAGTTTTGTTGGAGTGCAAGACCAATATCCGCCTATTTATTCAGCAAAAAAAATAGATGGTAAAAGAGCATATAAAATGGCTCGAAAAGGAGAATCAATTGATTTAAAGCCTTCAACAATAGAAATTGTTAACTTTGAAATAGATTCTGAAAAGTTTCCTGAAATAAATTTTGCAATATCTTGCAGCAAGGGAACATATATTAGATCTATAGCGTCTGATTTTGGAAAGCGACTCAATAGTGGGGCAACTTTACTCAAGTTAAGAAGAGAATCCTCAGGGAACTTTAACATTTTAGATGCAATTGACGTAAATGAATTTGTTACACAAATTGAACAATGCAAAAACGACCTTTAACTGATTGGCTCCCTCTTTCAATAAAAGAGGCTGAAAAAAAAGGATGGGAGGCCTTTGATGTAATTCTGATATCTGGAGATGCATACGTAGACCATCCATCATTTGGAACAGCTGTTATTGGACGAATTATTGAGGATGAAGGTTTAAGGGTGGGTATAATTGCTCAGCCAAACTGGCGGGATGATTTAAGAGACTTTAAAAAGCTTGGCCAACCTAAGTTGTTTTTTGGAGTTACAGCTGGATGTATGGATTCAATGGTAAATCATTATACGGCTGGTAAAAGAAAGCGATCAACAGATTCCTATACTCCAGGGGGAGTATCAGGTTTTAGGCCTGATAACGCTACGATTGTTTATACCAATATTCTAAAATCTCTGTTTCCGGACATTCCTGTTTTAATCGGGGGTATTGAAGCATCTCTTAGGCGTGTAACTCATTATGATTATTGGGAAGATAAGTTACGACCAACCATTCTTGAAGACTCAAATGCAGACCTATTGGTTTATGGAATGGGCGATCAGCCTTTGCGAGAAATATTAAGGCTTTTAAAAAAAGGCGTCCCGTTTTCTAATTTGAATACAATCAAACAAGTTGCCTTTTTACAAGATAAAAGTATTGAAGTCCCAAAAAACAAAAACTGGGTCACCCTAGAGTTAAATAGTCATGAAAAATGTTTGGAGGATAAAATAAAGTACGCTTCAAATTTCAAAATAATAGAGGTTGAGTCGAACAAATGGCAGGCAAATAGACTCATTCAGACTGTTAAAAATAAGCAGTTGGTAATTAATCCTCCTTATAAAACAATGACAGAGGGAGAAATAGACCGTTCTTTTGATTTAAATTACACCAGATTGCCTCATCCTAGGTATAATAAAAGAGGAAATATTCCTGCATATGAAATGATTAAATTTTCAATTAATATGCATAGGGGATGTTTTGGAGGGTGTAGCTTTTGCACTATTTCTGCGCATCAAGGGAAATTTATTGCTTCTCGAAGTGAGAAGTCTATTTTAGATGAGGTTGACAAGGTAACCTCATTGGAGGATTTTAAGGGCTATATTTCTGATTTGGGAGGGCCATCTGCTAATATGTATAAAATGAAAGGGAAAGATGAATCTATTTGTGAAAAATGCTCTTCACCAAGCTGTATCCATCCTGTAGTGTGTTCAAATCTTGACACTTCTCATAAGCCAATGACGGAAATTTATAAAAAAGTGGATGCACATGAAAAAGTCAAAAAAGCTTTTGTTGGCTCCGGAATAAGATATGATTTATTGGTAGATGATTTTAATAAAAACAATGAAGACAATAATCATGATGAATACCTTGAACAAGTAATCACAAGGCATATTAGTGGTAGGCTTAAGGTTGCTCCAGAGCATACTTCTGACAATACTCTTCGTGTCATGAGAAAACCATCATTTAAGCACTTTCATAAGTTTAAAGAGAAATACGATGCTATTTCAAAAAAAAATAACTTAAATCAACCGTTAATACCTTATTTCATTTCCTCCCACCCGGGCTGTGAAGATGAAGACATGGCTAATTTGGCTGCTGAAACCAAAGAAATGGGTTTTAAGCTAGAACAAGTGCAGGATTTTACTCCAACGCCAATGACTGTGGCAACAGTGATTTACTATGCAGGAGTTCATCCATACACTTTGAAGCCATATAAAACAGTAAAAACAAAAGAAGAAAAGAAGGACCAAAACAGATATTTTTTCTGGTATAAAAGAGAAAATTACAAATGGATAAAGGGAAGGTTAAATAAATTAAATAATAAAGACCTTACCCAAAGGCTATTGGGAGACTCTGAGCAGAAGTCAAATAAGACACCAAAATGGTTGGATGCTCAACGCAAGAGAAAAAGGTAAGCTTATTCTCTTAAGAGTCTTTGAGCCTGATCTATTAGTTTAGATACTTCCAAATCATTTGTACCGTCATAATACCCTTTAATTCCCAAGTTCTTATCAACAAGCACAAAGTTGTTTGTGTGAATAAAATCACTACCAAGATCCCCTTGATTTTTAACCTCTGCAGCTTTTAAAAGAAAAAAAGACCTTCTCGCTGTTTTGTAAAGTTGTTTTTTTTCTCCTGTAAGAAAATGCCAAAGCCCTTTTTTAGCATTATGTTTTTTAGCATACTCCAAAAGAATTTCTGGAGTGTCTATTTCTGGATTAACAGTAAAACTAAGAATTTGTATATTTTTTTCGTTTAAAAAGTTTTTTTGAACTTTTTGCATTTTCTTATTCATGATTGGACAAATAGATCCGCAAGTAGTGAAAAAGAATTCTGCAATGAAAACTTTTCCCTTTACATTTTCTAATCCAATAGTTTCTCCATACTGATTGGTAAATTCAAAATCTTGTATTTTGTGACCAAGGCCTACGTTTCGCAGACTAAGGGGGACAAGACTTGTGTCAATCTCTGCAGGATTTATATCAGGAAGCGTTTGATTCTCTTTCTTTTTTTTAATAGCTTCTATATTAAAGTAATAACCTAAGCCAATGCAAAAACAAAAAATAAGAAAGAAGAGGAGGCCAATTTTTTTCATTTGAAGAGTTATTTTATAATTCTAACAAGGTTTCCAAAATATAGTTCTTTATTGCTACTTGATTTCATCCATAATTCAAAAAAGCTAGTTTTGGAATTTGGAAAAACACGTTTTATGGTTTGATATAGTTGGTTTTTATCTAAACTTGGCGAATAGGTGTTTAAAATTAAATGCCCTTCTTTTTTAAGAATTTTTTCACAACATAAAAGAAGTTCTTCAAGCAAAACTTCTAACTTCCATCTTTCTTTTTTAACCCCATAACCCCAAGCAGGAGGATCAAGAATAATGCAATCGTGTAAGTTTTTTCTTTTTTCTTCTCTTTTTGCAAATTTAAGCGCGTCGTCATTTATCCAATAAATGTTGTTTAAGCTTGAGGCTTTCATGTTTTTGTCTGCCCAACTTACAATTTGTTTTACAGAATCTACATGATAGACTCTTGCTTTTTTTTCTCTTGCTGCACATGAAGCAGCTCCAGTATAAGCAAATAAATTTAAAAAAGAGTGTTTGTTTGTTATGCTATTCAATATATAATCCCAGTTACACCTTTGCTCTGGGAATAAGCCCAAATGTTTGAATTTGGTAAGTTTTAAATTAAAAACTAGCGAGTTATAATTAATGGCCCATTCTCTTGGACTATGCTCTTTTAAAGAAATCCATTTTCCATTTTTTTTATCGGTTAATTGAAATTCCCAATTTGCGATTTTTTTCCATTCTTGAATGCTTTTTTCTGATTTAAAATAAGCTTGACTTTCAGGTCTTATTGTAATGATATCCCCCCACCGTTCAAGTTTTTTTAATCCACCAACATCGATTAGTTCATAATCATTCCACCCAGTAGTAAAAAGTTTTTTGTCAAAGGGCATATTGTTCTTTTAAGCTATCTGGAACGCGGGGACTTTCTTCTCCCTCCCATCATTTGAGCCATTCTCATTTGATTTTTCGATGGAGCTCCACGCAGTTGTTTTTGCATCATTGAAAGTTGATCTTTCATCACCCCGTTTTTATCTAATTTTTTAGCTTCTGAAAGGAGACTTAAGGCTTCTTTTTTTCTACCGGTTTGAGCACAAATTCCAGATAGATGCATATTTGCAACAGCTTGATCTTGACTTGTTCTAAGACCCATTAACAAGGCTTTTCTCAGTAGTTGCTCGCTTTTAGCCATACCAAGCTCTTGAGAACCTATAACGGCCTTTAAATAAAGGATATATGCATGTTGCTTTTTGGGCATTAAGTGTGGGTGTGAAATTCGGTTGATGTATTTTTTTGCTTTTTCTGTATTACCTGTTCTCATTTGATTTAGAGCTAAAATCATGTTTTCATTTCTAAAGAAAGATAAAACAAGAAGAACGGAAATAAGAAGGAAACTTATTCCCCATCCCCAAGAGCCAGAATAGAATAGATAAACGTTAAAGCTTAAGGCAAAAGAGCTTAATAAACATCGTATAATAAATACTATCATAATTAATTAATTGAAGCAATACATTTAAGTTCTATTGCTATAGGGGTTGGAAGAGAATTTATTTCAACAGTTGTTCTGCATGGTTGGTTCTCTTCAAAATATTCCGCATAAATTTTGTTGTACACATGAAAATCACGCTTCATATTTACCAAGAAAACAGTAACATCAATAAGATTATTCCAATCTGAACCTGCTTCTTCTAAAATAACTTTAACATTCTCAAAAACACTTCTACATTGTGCTTCAAAACTAAATTCTAAAAAGTTTCCATTTTTATCAATTCTTAATCCTGGAACTTTTGAATCAGTATTATCAGAACCAGCTACTCTTGGCCCCACACCAGATAAAAAAAGTAGATTTCCTGTTTTTCTTGCATGTGGATATAAACCAACGGGCTTTGGAGCTTTATTCGTCGATATTTTGTCTTCTTTTTGCATTTGTTTTAATAATTGAGATGACAAATATAGGAAAGCCAAAATAAATATCGTGTTATGACAACAAAACATGACATTTAGTCACAAAAATCACAAAAAAACATTGTTTTTCCTTGAGTTTGTCATGAAAATCACTAAAAAAAGGGGGTGGCATATTAATTGGGTAAGTCAAATTGTAAAATTTTGAAAAAAAACAAAACATGGGAAAAATAATAGGAATTGATTTAGGAACAACAAACTCATGTGTTTCTGTAATGGAAGGAAATGAACCAGTTGTTATATCTAATGCGGAAGGAAAAAGAACCACTCCTTCGGTTGTTGCATTTGTTGATGGTGGTGAACGTAAAGTTGGAGATCCGGCAAAACGTCAAGCAATTACAAATCCAACCAAAACCATTTACTCCGTTAAAAGATTTATGGGGAATTCTTTTGATGAAACCAAAATGGAAAGTTCAAGGGTTCCTTACGAGGTAGTAAAGGGAGAAAACAATACTCCTAGAGTTAAAATTGATGACAGAAAATATAGTCCACAAGAAATTTCTGCGATTATTCTTCAAAAGATGAAAAAAACAGCAGAAGATTATTTAGGACAAACAGTTACTGAAGCCGTTATAACAGTTCCTGCTTATTTCAATGACGCTCAAAGACAAGCGACAAAAGAAGCAGGGGAAATAGCAGGATTAGCTGTTAAAAGAATAATTAATGAACCTACTGCTGCTGCTCTTGCTTATGGATTAGATAAGAAAAATGCCGACATGAAAATAGTTGTTTTTGACTGTGGAGGTGGAACGCATGATGTTTCTGTTCTCGAGTTAGGAGAGGGTGTTTTTGAGGTTTGCTCTACAGATGGCGATACGCATTTGGGAGGAGATGATTTTGATCAAGAGATTATAGATTGGCTTGTTGGAGAGTTTAAATCAGAAAATGGAGGCTTAGATTTAAGCAAAGATCCAATGTCGCTTCAAAGATTAAAAGAGGCTGCAGAAAAAGCAAAAATTGAATTATCTAGCACTACTTCTACAGAAATAAACTTGCCTTATATAATGCCTGTTGATGGTGTGCCTAAGCATTTAGTTCGATCATTAACTAGAGCAAAATTTGAACAATTAGTTGACAAGTTAGTTAATAGAACGATAAATCCATGTAAATCTGCATTGAAAAATGCTGGTTTGTCATCTTCGGATATTGATGAGGTTATTTTGGTTGGTGGAACCACTAGAATTCCTGCTGTTCAGAGTGCTGTTCAAAAGTTTTTTGGAAAATCTCCAAGTAAAGGAGTTAACCCAGATGAGGTGGTTGCTATTGGTGCTGCTATTCAAGGTGGGGTCCTAACAGGAGAGGTTAAAGATGTTTTACTTTTAGATGTTACTCCATTATCTCTTGGGATAGAAACAATGGGAGGAGTTTTCACTAAACTTATAGAATCAAATACGACAATTCCAACGAAAAAAAGTGAAGTTTTTTCCACTGCAGCAGACAATCAACCAGCGGTTGATATTCATGTGTTACAGGGAGAAAGACCAATGTCGGCAGATAACAAATCTATCGGAAGGTTTCAGTTATCTGATATTCCACCAGCAAGAAGAGGAGTGCCTCAAATAGAAGTGACTTTTGATATTGATGCTAATGGAATATTAAATGTTAGTGCAAAAGACAAAGGAACAGGAAAAGAACAAAAAATTACAATAGAATCTTCTAGCGGATTAAATCAAGAGGAAATTGATAAGATGAAAGCAGAAGCAGAAGCAAATGCAGATGCTGACAAAAAGAAACAGGAAGAGGTGCAGCTGTTAAATAAAGCAGATTCGTTAATTTTTCAAACGGAAAGTCAGCTTTCTGAAATGGGAGATAAGTTGCCAGCAGATAAAAAACAACCGATTGAAGAGGCTCTAGCTGAATTAAAGAAGCAACATGAGTCTAAAAATCTTGAAAATATTCAGGCGGCAATAGAAAAACTAGAAGGGGTATTTCAAGCAGCATCTCAAGAGATGTACAATGCTTCTAATGCAGATCAACAAACAGGATCATCAGATCAAACAACTGATGAGAATAAAAAAGAGGGAGAAAATGTAGCGGAGGATGTTGATTTTGAAGATGTAGAGGTCTCGGATAAATAAAATGCAAATTTTTAAGAATAAAAAGGGGCATAGCCCCTTTTTTTATTTAAAGAACATTTTCCAAAATAGGAGAATAAAGATTATTTTTGGATTAAATTGATTTTAAGATGTCCATAGAGGTTAGTAATTTGTTTAAGTATTATGGAGAGCAGGCTGCTCTTCTGGATGTTTCTTTTTCAGTTCCTAGTGGCCAAATCACAGGTTTTTTGGGACCAAATGGCGCTGGAAAATCGACGACCATGAAGATAATAACAGGTTATATTTCCTCCTCTAATGGATTGGTAAATGTTTGTGGCCAGGAGGTAGATACCGAAAACCTTGATATTAGAAAAAAGATAGGCTATTTACCCGAAAATAATCCATTATATACAGATCTTTATGTAAAGGAGTACTTGTTGTTTGTTGCTGGAATGTATAAATTAAAAAACAAAAAAGAACGGGTAAAAGAAGTCATTTCTTTAGTTGGTTTAGAGTTAGAGCAACATAAAAAAATAGAATCCTTATCAAAAGGATACCGTCAAAGAGTGGGAATAGCACAGGCAATAATTCATGATCCCGAAGTATTGATATTGGATGAGCCAACCTCGGGTTTAGACCCGAATCAATTAGATAGTGTTAGAAAATTGATAAAGAGCATAGGAAAAGAAAAAACCGTTTTATTATCCACACATATTATGCAAGAAGTAGAGGCTATTTGCGATAGGATTATTATTCTAAATAAAGGCCAAATTGTTGCAGATAGATTGTCTAAAGATTTACAGGCATCAAATAAAAAACAAGTTATTTTTCTTCAGTTTAACAAAACGACAACACGGTCTCAAATGCTTAAAATAAAAGGAGTTGATTCAGTTTCTTATCATAATGATGGCTGGCTCTTAGAGTCAGATAAAGAGATAGAAATAAGAAAAAACATCAATGAATTTGCTAGCAACAACGGGTTAGTAATAGATGCCCTTCAATTAAAGAAAAAAACAATGGAACAATTTTTCAAAGAGTTAACAAAGAATTAAAATTGCATGAGTTTTAAAAGCTTTTTGTAACTTAGTAAATCAACGAATGGATTAGTATGATTATAGGAATATGCGGCGGAAGTGGTTCAGGAAAAACGACGTTATTGAGGAAGATATGTAAAGATTTCTCAAGATATAATCCCTCTGTTTTTTCTTTGGATAATTATTATCTCCCAATTGAAAGTCAACAAAAAGACGACAATGGTATTGTTAATTTTGATTTACCTACAGCCCTTAATAGAGAAAATATCATAAAAGACTTAAAGATGTTGATGGAGGGAAGTCCTATTAAAGTTAAAGAATACAACTTTAATAGCCCGCCATACCTTAATAAATTCATTGAGATAAAGCCATCACATCTTGTTATCGTGGAAGGCTTGTTTTTATTTCATTATAAAGAACTCCTTAAAATGCTAGACATGACAGTTTATGTTGTTGTTGATTCTGAGATACAATTACAAAGAAGATTAAAAAGAGACAAACAACATCGAGGTTATTCGGAAAATGAAATAATGTATCAATGGGAAAATCATGTTAACCCTTGTTATAGCCAGTTTATTCAACCATATAAAAGTCAAGCAGATTATGTTTTTAGAAATGATGATAATGCAAACTTTGATTTTTTAAACTTAAAGCGGAAATTGATGGTCTTAATGGAGTCTAATAAGTTCCAAAAGAGCAAAATAGTTGATTAAATCCGTACTTAAATACAAGTTTTTTATATTATTTATTGCTTTACTTGCAATTCAAACGGTCTATAAAAAAAAGGATTCTGAAGCAATTGAATCAAAGACAAAATTCATACAATCAAAATTATTAGATCTAGATAAGAAATCAAATAACTTAATAGATCTATATGAAAAAAGAATATCAAAAAGCGGTTTAGAAAAAATTTGGGAAAAACCTCCTTATTTTGAAGAGCGGTTTAAAGTACATGTATATAGAAATGACTCGCTCTTATTTTGGAATACTAATAGTATGCCAATAAATAGATTTTCAGATGACTTACACTATCCCGTTAATGGAGTGGTTAAAGCCCAAAATGGTTGGTACTATGCTGTAACAAGAAAAAAGAATGGAATAAAAATTTGTTGTTCTTTTTTAATTAAAAATGAATACTCCTATCAAAATGAAGATTTGGTTAATTCTTTTTCAAAATCTTTTGGTTCTTATGATGATGTTAAAATAGTTGTGGATGAAGAACAAAAAAACAAGGTGTTCGGAAAAAATAAAGAATATCTTTTTAGTTTGATTTCTAAAGAAAAAAAATCCACAGAAAAAACCGACATAATGGCATTTTCGTTACTTTTCTTGTCTCTTGTTTTTTTCTTTTTAGCCATTTATGATATTGTAACCAGAAGTTCATCAAAACTTATACATTTAATTCCAGTAGGCTTAATTGTAGCTAGATTTTTATTGTTAGTTAATGAAGTATCGATTTTTGGGTCAACGCCTACAATATCTTATCAAAACACTGGAGTTATTAACTATTTAAATCCAGATATAGGTTCTTTTGTTTTTAATTCGTTATTGTTTATGTTTTTATTTGTTTATGTCTTCATGCACATAAAGAAAATTAAAACGAATCGAATAAAAAGCCTGTTTTTATTCATTTTTGGGTTGTTATTCTCCTACTTTTTTTGGTTTTTAATTGTTTATTTATTTTCAAACGTTGTTATAGGAACAAGGGTTCCTTTTGTTATCGATCATTTATTTGAATTAAACTATTTTTCTTTCTTAATAATAGCATTAATAGGGTTATTGTTTTATTCATATTATAGGGGTGTTTCTGATTTGTTAACCGCTAAAATCCTTGATTGTTTTGATAGAAATAAAATTGCCTTTTATCTAGTTTTAATTGGAGGTATAAATTTAATATTAGGGGTATTTGTTTTTGAAGAAAATTTAATTTCTTTAATAACACCAATTATTTTAACATTGTATGTTCTTTTTAAATCTAGCGCTTTTTCTTCTAGAAGCGTATCTGCTTTTTTTGTTTTGTTTTTTTGTTCTTTATTTGTTTCAATTAAACTTTTTTCATTAACTGAGCAAAAATCAAATGAACAAAGAAGATATTTAGCAAACTATCTAGCAACAGAAAAACAGGAAGAAACAGAAAAACAATACGCTAAAATAGCTTCCCAAATTAAAGATGAAACCTTTATAAAAAGGCTAATAAAAGGCAATTCTAAAATAAGTATTTCTGATTTTGAAGAAATGATGGAAGGCAAATATTTCAATGATTATTGGGAGTCTTATGAAATAAAGTATAACCTCTTTAGCTCTGAAGGGATTTCCTTTTTCACAAAAAATAACAAAGGCTTTAAAGAGTTAAATCTTTTAATAAAAGAGGATTGTGAAAGATCAAAGTTTGATCAAAGTATTTATTATGTTAGAAACTATAAGTCTCAGCTAAGCTATCTTATAAGACAAGAAATAGAAGTAGAAAATAATCAAAAAGTAATATTTACAGCAAAACTTAAGTCAAAAAAAATCCCTGAAGGAATTGGATTTCCAAGATTATTAATATCTTCAAAAACACCAATTTTAGAATATATAGATAAGTATTCTTTTGCCAAGTATCATAAAGGTAAATTGGTTTCGAAGCATGGACAATACAGTTATCCATCTCGATCTAATGGCGAATATAATATTCAGCTATCAGGAGGAATAACAAAGGATGGAGGTCATGAGCATTTCATTTTCAATAAATCCGGAGATAATTTAGTGATTGTTTCAAAAAAAGAATCGACAATTTTAGAAATTATAACAAGGTTTTCTTATTTGTTTGCTTTTTTCGGTTTTGTTTTGCTCGTTTATAAATTATTAAAAGGAGCAAAATCTATTTTTGAAAAAACAATTACTTTATCCGTCAGAATTCAAATTGTTTTAGTTTTTCTAGTTTTTTCTTCTCTTTTTGCTTTTGGATGGGGAAGTGGAATCTTTATTAAAGATCAATATAAAAAAAACACTTCTGAAAATGTAAAAGAAAAATTAGTTTCACTCGAAATTGAATTAAGAGCAAAACTTGGGGAATTCGATAAGCTTTCTATCGAAAATGATGCTAATTACATGGAGTATGTTTTATCTAAATTATCAAGAGTTTTTGTTACGGATATCAATTTATATGCACCTGATGGGCATCTTCTTTCTTCATCACGTCCAAAGGTTTTTAATAAAGGCTTAATGGGAGAGCAAATAAATCCACAGGCATTTCACATGTTAAGAATCAAAAACAAAAGCGACTTTAGTCAAAAAGAAAGAATAGGGAAATTGGATTACACCTCGGCATATCTCCCGTTTTATAATTCTAAAGGAGACTTGCTGGCATATGTTAATCTTCAGCATTTTGGCCAACAAAAAGAGCTTGAAAATCAAATACAAGAGTTTTTAGTGGCAATAATTAATGTATTTATTTTGTTATTAGTTATTTCGGTAATTATTTCTGTTTTTATATCTAATTGGGTAACAAAACCTCTTAGAGTGTTACATGAAAACATTTCAAGTATTCAGTTTGGCCAAGGGAATCAAAAAATAGAATACAACAAACAAGACGAAATAGGAGCGTTGGTAAGACAGTATAACCAAAAGTTAGAAGAGTTGGCCATTACAGCAGAACAACTTGCAAAAAGTGAAAGAGAGTCAGCATGGAGAGATATGGCAAAACAAGTTGCCCATGAAATAAAAAACCCCTTAACTCCAATGAAATTAAGTATTCAACAATTTGTGCGTGTCTTTGATAAAGAAGACCCTAAATCTGCTGAAAAATTACAAAAGGTTGCAAATTCTTTAATAGAGCAAATAGATGGTTTAAGTAAAATTGCTAATGAATTTTCTGCATTTGCAAAAATGCCTTTACCAGAAAAAAAAGAAGTGGATTTGTATAAAACGATAGAAAGCGTAATTTCCATTTTTCAACAAAAAGATAAGCTTGAATTCAAATTGAAAAAAACCAGAAATGAAGCAATTGTTTTTGTTGATAAAGACCAAATTTTAAGGGTGTTTAATAATTTAATTAAAAATGCTGTTCAATCAATTTCTAAGGGAGAAAAAGGGGAGGTTGAAATTGAAATAGATGTTAAAGCCAATGATTTTTTAATTTCTATAAAAGATAATGGACACGGAATGAGTGAAGAACAAAAACAAAAGATATTTATACCCTATTTTACAACAAAAACAACAGGAACAGGAATTGGTTTGCCAATAGCAAAAAAAATAATAGAAAATCATAATGGAACAATCAACTATGAGTCTGAATTAAATATAGGGACCACGTTTTTCGTCCAATTACCTAAACACATTTAAAAAACCTTAAAAAAATGAAAATAAGCCTCTATATATCTTTTTTATTAATTGTTATTTATTCTTGTAAATCCACTTTTTTCAAACAGGATAAAAAAGAAGAAAATATCCCTAAATTGTCAAAAAAAACCTCTGAAAAGGAACCTTCTTTTTTATCCACTAGCCCAAAAGAGTGGCCAGCAAATAGCGAACAAACCATTTATAAAGCATCTAAAACAATTTTAACCGACCTTATTCACACGAAGCTAGAAATTGCATTTAACTGGAAAAAGGCGACCCTCATAGGAAAAGCAACGATAACGGCAAAACCACATTTTTATAAAACTAATGAGCTTGTTTTAGATGCAAAAGGCATGGAAATAAAGTTAGTCAAAAGAGGGGATTTACCCTTAAAATACACGTATGATGGAAATAAATTAAAAATCAATTTAGCAAAAACATTTAATAAAAATGAGAAATATACTATTGAAATTGATTATATCTCCAAACCAAATGAAAGAGAAACGAGTGGTGGATCTGCAATTATGTCTGATAAGGGGCTTTATTTCATAAATAACAATGGAAAAGAGCCAAATAAAATGCCTCAAATATGGACCCAAGGAGAAACGGAATCTAACTCTGTTTGGTTTCCAACAATTGATTCTCCAAATGCTAAAACCTCTCAAGAAGTTTTTATTACAGTGGACCAAAACCTTAAAACTTTATCCAATGGAAAATTAATAAGTTCTAGTTCAGGGAATAATGGAAAAAGAGTAGATCATTGGAAACAAGAAACCCCTCACGCTCCTTATTTATTTATGCTTGCTGTTGGTGAATTTGTCGAAATACAAGATTATTATATTCGACCAGATGGTTCAAAAATGCGGGTTAATTATTTTGTGGAAAAAGAATATGCTCCCTATGCTAAAGATATTTTTGGAGAAACGCCTAAAATGATTTCTTTTTTTTCGGAACTGCTAGGTGTTCCATATCCATGGGACAAGTATGATCAAGTTGTTGTTAGAGACTTCGTTTCTGGAGCAATGGAAAATACAGGGGCGGTTATTTTTGGAGACTTTGTTTATAAAACAGATAAAGAGTTATTGGATGAGAATGACCAATCCATAATAGCTCACGAGCTGTTTCATCATTGGTTTGGAGATTTAGTGACTTGTGAATCATGGGCAAACCTTTCATTAAATGAATCTTTTGCAAACTATTCTCAATATTTATGGGACGAACATAGATATGGAAAAGATGAAGCAGATTTCAATGCTGAAGAGGAAGCTAAAGCTTATTTTAATTCTGCAAGATATCAAGGGTATCACGATTTAATTTGGTTTTCATACATAGATAAAGATGACATGTTTGATAACCATTCGTATAACAAAGGTGGGCGAATATTACACATGTTAAGGGCGTATGTGGGCGACAGTGCATTTTTTAAAAGTCTTAATTTATATTTAACAAGAAATGCTTTTAAAGCAACAGAGTTTACTCATTTAAGACTTGCTTTTGAAGAGGTAACTGGAGAAGACTTGAATTGGTTCTTTAATCAGTGGTATACAGATAAAGGGCATCCGGTGGTTGAGGTATATCAAACGATTAATAATGATAAATCGACAATAACATTAAAAACGGTTCAACAGCAAAAAACAGAATACCCAGTATTCAAGCTACCTGTTGAAGTTGTAATTTATGATGAAATGGGAAAAAGAACAGAGAAGATTTTGCTTGATAAGCGAACTCAAACATTTACTTTTTCTTATACAGGCAAGTTAAAAAACATTTTGTTTGATAAAAACAAAGTCCTTTTAGGGCATTTTTATCACGATAAACCTAATGAAAGTTATGTGCATCAGTACTATAATGGCAAAAGTTATAAGGCAAGAAGAAAAGGACTTTTGATAGGTAGCCGACAAAACTCTATTTTTTCAAATAAAATGATATTAGATGCGCTTAATGATCCTTTTTGGGGAATAAGGGGAGATGCTATTTTGTTGCTCAACAAACTACCTCGAAAAGATAAAAATGAAATAAGTATCAAACTCAAGGAGATTTCATTAAATGACCCAAAATCGTTAGTTAGAAAAACAGCAATCGAAGTATTAAGTGAATATATTGAAGAGAATGAAATGATTGCTCTTTGCAATCAAATAATTGAGAAAGACTCCTCTTATTGGGTAGTAATCAAGGCGCTCGAAAAAATAACCAGTTTAGACTCTGTTAAAGGATTAAACAAAGCGATTAAATTAGAAAAGGAAAAATCCAAAAAGCTTTTAATAGGAATAGCGGAGATATATTCAAAATATGGTTCAGAAGAAAAACTAAGTTTTTTTAAATCTTCCTTATTAAATGGATCTTTAAGCGGAGGGTATAGCGAGTTAGAAATGATTAATTTTTTAATGGACTTTGTAATTAAAAGGGACCTTTTTGACAAAGAAGAGTTGTTTCATGTTTTCACATTTTTAAGCAAAAACGCTGGTAGCTATACCAAAAAATACATGCCTCAACTATTAAATTATGTAACGTATTACATGCAAGATCAAGTTCTTGGTTTATCCGAAGAGCTTAAAAAAGAAGAGAGTTCTATCAAATCTCAAAAACTAAATAAACTGGAGTTTCTTTTGGATAAGTACAAAAAGCTATCTCAAGAGTAAAAGAGTATATTTTATACTAGTTAATTAATCTTTTACGTTATTATACAAATGCGTTGGTTTTCATTCATTCTTTTTTTGTTTATAGTTCCTTTTTTTTGTGCTCAAAATGTCAAGGTTGTTTTTCAAAAAAACAATTTCCCACAAAAACTAATTTTTCCAGATTCCATCACATTAAAAAAAAGTAAGCTCAAAAATAAATTAACAAAGCTTCAGCAACAAATGATATCAGATGGCTACTTGTTGTTTTCCTATGATTCAATTGTGAAAAAAGATTCTAGTCTTAATTGTTATGTTAATTGTGGAAATCGTTTCCATAATGTGTACTTGAAAATAAACAAAGCTCAAAGAAAAAGTCTTTTAAATGAAACCTCTATTAGAAATAAAGAGCTTGAAAAATTGCTTTTTAGATCAACGGAAATAAACCGATTATTAATTCAGATACGAGACTCTTATCTTAATTCTGGTTATCCTTTTGTAGAGGTTAAACTAGAAAAGATAGCATTAGACGAAAAAAATAATTTAAAAGCCGAACTGTTTGTTGAAAAAGGAAATAGTTACACCTGGTCTAATTTACAGATAAAGGGAGATTCAAGTATATCTGTTAAGTTTTTAACAGAACTTTTAAGCCTTAAAAAGGGGCAGTTATATAATGAATCCTCATTAAAAAAAATAACAAAAGAGTTAGAGCAACTATTATTTATAAAAGAGATAAAACCCCATGACCTTTTATTTACGCCCGAAGGAGTAGAGGTTTTTTTGTATTTGGAATCTAAAAAAGCAAGCTCTGCAAATGGAATGGTAGGGCTGCAGCCCAACACTACTTCAAACACCTATAGGTTGGCAGGAGAGCTTAAATTGAAATTGAGTAATGTTCTTAAAAGAGGGGAAAAAATGGAGTTGCACTGGAAAGGTTTAAGGCCGCAAACGCAGTCTTTGTTTGTGTCGGCAAGCGCACCTTTTTTATTTAACACTTCCTTTGGTGTCGGAGGAGAAACTCTTTTATACAAGCAAGACTCGTCTTTTTTAGAGCTAAAATCTTCTGCAAATGTTCAATATTTTATAGGAAGAGGTTTTTATATAAAAGGATTATATAATTTTTATAACAACAGGTCTTTTTTAAGCAAGCCTTCTGACAGTAAAGAATACTTAAATATCCGATCAAATTCATACGGAATTTCTTTGTTTAAGCAGAAATTGGATTATTTACCAAATCCTTCCAAGGGATTTCTTTTTTCTTCAGAATTAAGTTTTGGAAATAGAAAAACCATGTTTTATGAAGACTCTTTGATTAAAGAGAAAAAGTCTCTAACGACAAGATCAAAGTTTTGTTTTGAATTTTATTATCCCATTTTCAATAGGCACATCTTTCATGGTCTTTTTAGTGGAGAACAGTTGTATGCGAATGATTTATTTAACAATGAGTTAGTTCGATTTGGGGGATTAAATTCATTGAGAGGCTTTAATGAAGAGGAGCTTTTTGCAAGTGCAAATGTTTCGGTATTGTTTGAGTATCGATTTTTAGTGGATAAAAATTCAAATGCTTTTGTGTTTTATAATCAAGCTTGGTATGAAAACAGCACAACATCGATTTATTATAATGATTATCCATTTGGATTTGGTGTTGGGTATTCTTTTGGATCTAAGTTGGGTGTTTTTTCAGTAATATATGCACTTGGAAGCCAGTTGAATAATCCCATTGAATTAAGGAATGGGAAATTGCATGTTGGTTATGTGTCTTATTTTTAAGCTTTATGCTTTTCCTGAATACTTGCCCTGATTTCTTTCATAAATCCTGAAGCATAAACAAAATCAGAAATTTCTTTGTTGTCGGTGTTAATAATGCTTTTTTTGTTTCCTGCCCACCATTTTTTCCCCTTATTAATGAAAAGAATATTGTCTCCCATTTCCATTACGCTATTCATATCATGAGTAATGACAATGGTGGTCATTTTATATTCATAAGTAAGTTCTTTTATCAAAGAGTCTATTCGAATAGCTGTTTTTGGATCAAGTCCAGAGTTTGGTTCATCACAAAACAAGTATTTTGGATTCATGGCAATTGCCCTTGCTATGCCAATTCTTTTTTGCATACCTCCACTACATTCAGAAGGAAATAAATGATTTTTACCATTTAAATCAACCCTATCAAGACAGAAGTTAACGCGATCAAGCATTTCTTTTTTTGTCCATTTTTTAAACATGATTAAAGGAAATTTTATGTTTTCTTCAACGGTCATGGAGTCGAATAATGCTGCACCTTGAAATAGCATTCCTATTTCTTTTCTAATTTCTTTTTTTTCCAACAAAGACATTTTACAAAAGTCTCTTTCATTAAAAAGAACAGACCCGGTATCTGGGTTGTGAAGCCCAACCATACACTTTGCAAGTACAGATTTTCCTTGTCCTGATTGCCCAATAATTAAATTAACTTTACCGGATTCAAATTTGGATGAAATATCAAAAAGAATTTGATTATTAGCAAAAGATTTGTTTAAGTTTTTAACTTCAATCATTAAAAAAGGATCAATTGAGTTAGTAAAAAATTAGCAATTAATATTACTACACTATTTGCAACAACAGCTTTTGTGGATGATTTACCAACCTCTATAGACCCGCCCTTTGTGTAATATCCAAAAAAGGCAGAGATCGAAACAATTATAAATCCAAAAACAATGCATTTAGTTAATGCATACCAAATATTTCCTACTAAAAAGAACGAGCGAAGTCCAAGAATATAGGTTTCTGTTGACACAAGTCCTGAAAGAGTTAATGCAATCCAACCCCCAGTCATACTAAGTGCCATAGATAAGATTATTAATACAGGGAAGAAAAAAATGGCAACGACAATTTTTGGTAGAACTATATAATTAAGAGAGTTTATTCCCATTATATCCAAGGCATCAATTTGTTCTGAAATTCGCATAGTGCCAATTTCGGAAGTAATGTTAGAGCCGATTTTGCCAGATAAAATAAGAGAAATAACGGTTGGGGAGAATTCAAGAATAGTACTTGACTGTGTGATGTATCCAACGGTATATGCTGGGAGAAAAGGACTGTCCATGTTTGATGCAGTTTGAAGAGCTATCACAGCACCAATAAAAACAGACAACAAAGCGACAAGAGGAATTGATCCAACCCCAATCTCTTGTATTTCCGCCATTACTCTTTTACGAAAAACCCCACCTTTTTCTGGAAAACGAAACACATAGGAAAGCATAATAAAATACCGTCCAATTTCAATTAATAGTTTCATGAATGCTAATTTAAGGTATATTTTTTTCTTTTTATTGAATAAATTAAATAGAAAGGCTTTCTAATTTTATATTTTTGGTAAATGAGTGAAACTTCAAAGGACGAAATAGAACAAGTTTTTAAAGCTCATGTACCTTTTGCTTTTTCTAGTTATATGATTGATTTGTTTTGCTCTAAAGAAATCACCCTTAAATTAAGGCCAAATAGAAAAACCAAACTTGGGGATTTTCGTCCACTTAATTCAAGTGGGAAGTATAAAATAACGATTAATAACGATTTAAATCCGTATTCTTTTTTAATAACAAGCATTCATGAGTTTTCTCATCTAGTTACATTTGAGCAATATCAAGGCAGAGTTAAGCCACATGGTGTTGAATGGAGGGATAATTATAGAAGCCTTTTAAGGCCTGTTATTGAAGAAAAAACGTTTCCTAAAAAACTTCAAGAAGCTTTAATTTTTTCGTTGTTTAAAACTCGAACTTCTTCATGTTTGGATTATCACTTATATAAAGAGCTTTCAGAGTTTGATGATAAAAAAGAAGGTTGTTTTTTAGAAAAAATAAAAACAGGGGCTAAATTTTCGTTTAATGGGCGTACCTTTGTTAAGCTTGAAATGAAAAGAACTAGAGCATTGTGTATAGAAGAACAAACAAATAAAAAATACATGGTTCATTTTCTAGCTCGCGTTAAACCAATTAATAAGTAATGAAAAATAAAAACACATTTGGATTAATAATGGCTGGGGGAATAGGTAGTAGGTTTTGGCCTGTGTCTACTGAAAAAAAACCAAAACAATTTTTAGACATCCTTGGCATGGGGAAAAGTTTACTTCAGATAACTTATGAAAGATTGTGTCTAACAATACCTAAAGAAAACATTTATGTTTTAACAAACAAGATCTATATAGAATTGGTGTTAGAACAATTGCCTGCATTGAAAAAATCACAAGTTTTAGCCGAGCCAAAGAGAAAAAACACTGCTCCATGTATCGCATATGCCTCCGCAAAAATCCATGCAATAAATGAAAATGCCACACTGGTAATTTCCCCTTCAGATCATCTAATAATTGATGTAAATAAATTTTGTGCCCAGCTAGAAAAAGCGATTAATAATTCTAAAAAAGACAACCTTGTTGTTTTGGGAATAAAACCAACAAGACCAGACACAGGATATGGTTATATTGAATTCAAATCAAATCAAGACCCAATACCTGGTGCTATTGTTGATGTAGCTAGATTTTGTGAAAAACCTAATAAGTCTAAAGCGGAATCATTTTTAAAACAGGGGAATTTTTTTTGGAATGCAGGGATTTTTGTGCTTAGCACAAAAACAGCAAAAGCATCTTTCAAGCAAAATGCACCAACCCTGTACAACTCTTTTTATAAGGAGCTCGATATCTATTGGACAAAAAAAGAAGCAGCATTTATTGACCAGGCTTTTGAAGATTCAATAAGCATATCGTTTGATTATGCGATTATGGAAAAAGCGGAAAACATAACGATGGTTTTAACAAATTTTGATTGGAGTGATTTAGGTACATGGGGTAGCGTAAAAGAAGAGATAGATAAAGATGAAAATAATAACGCTTCTATTAGCAAAGGGGTTTATTTTTTTGATTCTGAAAATTGCTTGTTTCGTGGAGAAGAAAAAAAGAAGTATATTATTGAGGGATTAAAAAACTTTATTTTAATAGACTCAAAAGATAAGTTTTTGCTTATTCCGTCTGATAAAGAAGAGTTTTTGAAAGAAAGATTAAAACAATCTGGAGAAAAAATATAAATGAGTTTACAAACAACAATTATTTTAATTAGTATTGGTTTACTTGCAGGTGTTCTTAGTGGTTTTGTAGGTATAGGAGGAGGGGTTATTATTGTTCCTGCATTGGTTTATTTTCTAGGTTTTTCACAACATTTAGCACAAGGAACTAGTTTGTTTATCCTTTTATTACCCGTAGGGATATTAGCAGTTTCAAATTATTCCAAATCTGGTTTTATTAATTGGAAATTTGGGTTAATTGTTGCCATCTTTTTTGTTTTGGGTGGCTTTTTTGGATCTAAATTAGCTTTAAAAGTGCCCCCCTCTTGGGTAAAATTGATTTTTGGCTTATTAATGGCCTATGTTTCTATTAATTTAATTTTTTCTGGCTACACTTCTATTTTTTCTGATGAATCCTGAGTTATTAATCCATATAGAAAAACGCGCTACTGAAGTAAAAGAAAAAGTACTAAAGTATCGCCACCATATTCACCAAAACCCAGAATTGTCTTTTAATGAAAAAAAGACACAAGAATATGTTTCTATGGCTTTAAAAGCGATTGGTGTTCCTCATAAAAAAATAGGAAAAACAGGAATAACAGCAATTATTTCAACACAAAAAACACAAAGTAAAAGTGCTATTTGCTTACGATCTGAACTAGATGCTCTTCCAATACAAGAAGAAACACAAAAGTCGTACTCATCAAAAGTTAATGGGGTTATGCATGCCTGTGGCCATGATGTTCATACGGCAATTTTATTAGGTGTTGCGGAGATTTTAAATGAAATCAAAGAAGAATTAAATAACCCGGTTAAACTTCTTTTTCAACCCGGAGAAGAAAAGCTCCCAGGTGGAGCAACTTTAATGATAAAAAATGGCGTTTTGGAAAACCCAATAGTGGATAAAATGTTTGCGCTACATGTTTTTCCGGAGCTTGATGCGGGGTTTGTTGGGTTTAAAGAAGGCAGATATATGGCATCATGTGATGAAATTTACATTACGATTAAAGGGGTAGGAGGTCATGCTGCGATGCCCGACAAATGTATTGATCCTATTGCCATTGGGGCTTCTATAATAATGCAGTTGCAACAATTGATAAGCAGGAAGTGTGACCCTAAAACACCTTCGGTCCTAAGCTTTGGGACTTTTGAGGGGATTGGAGCAACGAATGTTATTCCATCTATAGTTAAACTCGAAGGAACTTTCAGAACTATGGATGAAGAATGGAGAAGTAAAGCAGTTCACTTAATTGAAGAGCAGGTTAAAGCAATAGCAGAAACAAATGGAGCAAAAGCGAAGATAAATATTATAAAAGGCTACCCGTGTTTAGACAATAATATTAAATTAACACGTGAACTAAAAGAGAAAGCAAAATTAATTTTAGGAAATCAAAATGTTATTGATCTTCCTATAAGAATGACTTCTGAAGATTTTTCATTTTATTCTCAAAGTGTGCCAGTTTGCTTTTTTAGACTAGGTGTTAGAAATGAAAAAAAAGGAATAATTCACGGGGTTCATCACCCTTTATTTGATATAGATGATGAGGCGTTAATAACAGGCATTAAAATAATGTGTGCTGCTACTTTATAGCAATTATCTAATCAAGTTAACATGACCTTGATAAGGGAACTTCCCATTGTTAAGAGGGTCCTTAAACAATATAGACCAGATATATGTGCCATCTTGAACAGGTTTACCTAAGTATGTTCCATCCCATCCAATAGTTGGATCTTCTGTAATAAATACTTGTTCACCCCATCTATTAAAAATCCTAAACTCATAAGAACCATCTCTATACCCAGCAGTGACAACGGGTAAGAAGATGTCATTTAAATCGTCTCCGTCAGGAGTAAATGCGTTAGGTACATATAAAATTATTTCATCATTTATTTTAACGAGTAAAGTAGCAGTGTCTGCGCAATCTCTACCATCTTGAGCCCATGCAACTAATGTTATTAAATAGTATCCAATGGAATCATAAGTTACTGTTGGGTGAATAATGTTGCTTTGCGTAGAGTTACCAAAATCCCATTGAAATTGCGTAGCATTTACAGAGTAATTAGATAGGTTGAAAACTGGGTTTGCTATTGGCTGTTCAATATAATCTGAAGTGAAATCAGCGATTACCGGCTCAACATTAACAATACTTGGAATTGTTATAGAGTCTGAACAACCATGTATTGTTGTAGTTGTTAAGGTCACATCAAAAGTTCCATAGTTGTCGTAACAAGCAGTTGCAGAATCAAGTTCAGTAGAAGAGGTTGAGTTCCCAAAGTCCCAATATACAGAATGACTAGCAGGTTCAGAGAGATCATAAAATGTTGGACAGAAAGGCAAACATCCTCCGATATTCATGTTGGTATTAAAATTGGCTGTCGGATTTGGATGAACATCAATGGTAATGTTAGCTGTATCTGTACAGTTGTTTCCATCAAGACCAATAACAGTATAAGTTTGTGTTCCGACTTGAGGAATAAAGTCAACACTGTCAAGCACACCTAGGTCCCAAGTGTATATTGCGGATCCTGTTGCGCCACTTCCCCATAATGTTAACAGTTCATTTTCACAAAGACTAACGCTGTTTGCATTTGCGGTTATATCAAGATAAGGATAAACAATAATTTCAACAGTATCGCTATTGTAACAGCCAGTTGTTGCATCATATCCAATAACTACATATGTTTCAGTAGTATCTGGGATAAATTGTACACCGTCCATTATGCCTAAATCTGGTGGAGTTAAGTTTTGCCAAACATATAAGTCTGCATTACCAGTAGCAACATGGGTATAAGGGAATCCATCACAGATAGCACTATCTATTCCTGCATTAACAATAGGTGGAGGGTCTAAAATATAATTAACGGTCACAGTGTCGCTGTTTTGACATAGATTACTATCTGTTCCAATAACAATAAAGTCGGTAGTGTTGTTAATAAAATGAGGCACTCCATTGCTCCCTGGTGTCCATGCATAACTTGTTGCTCCAGACCCGATAGGAGTATAAGATTGTCCAAAACAAAGCAAGGTGTCTATTCCAGCAAATACCTGTGGAAGAGGATGAATTAAGAAAGTAAATGTATCTGCAGGACCAAAGCAAGAGTTAAATCCTGGAGTTACAATGATCGTTGCAGTTTGATCAATAATACCTGAATTAACTGTTGCAAAAGCCGAGATGGAGTCTTGTCCCGTTCCCGGAATTCCAATAGAAGTATTGTTGTTTGTCCAATTATATGTTGTTCCTGAAAGATTTCCTGTAAAAATAACCCCATTTGTTGTGTCATTTGCACAAAGAACTTGATCAGATGTTTGATCAACTAGAGGCATTGGCCTAACAACGATTTGAAAAGTGTCTGGAATTCCTGCGCACGCTCCAACATTTGGAATAACAATAATGTCGCATGTTTCTAGGTTAGTGCCAGTATTGGTTGCTGTAAAGCCAGGAATAGTATCGGAACCATTTTGATTTATCCCAATAGAGATATTTTGTGCATCCCAATCAAAAGTTGTTCCAACATTAGGGCTAGTAAATGTAATTGTATCGACATAATCACCAGCACAAACGGTATCATTTGCTGTATTAACAATAGTAACAGGGTTAACAGTTATTGACAAAGTTGAATCCGATCCAATACAACCATTTAATGATGGCGTTACAGTAATGATAGCTGTTTGTATTAATTGGCTAATGTTTGAGACCGTGAAAGAGAAGATAGTGTCCACACCAGCAGCACCTAAACCAATTGAAGTATTGTTATTGGTCCAATCAAACGTAGTACTATCAGCCATGTTTCCATCCCATACAATTGTACCAGTATTTTGACCAGAACATAAAACAATATTAGCAGGAGTTATAACCGTTGGTATTGGTTTAACGGTAATATCGAAATAACTAGTATCTCCAGGGCAAGTCATGGATCCGGTTTGTAACATTGGAATCACTTGGAAGTTGGCAATTTGGTTAACTAAACTAGTGTTATTTGCGGTAAAACTAGGAACGGTATTTACTCCATTAATAACGTTTTGAGCAGCGCTAATAGTGATGTTTGGATTAATCCAGTCAAAAGTAGATGCAGGATTATTTCCTGTAAAGTTAATTGCTGTAGTAATGTCTCCGTGACAATATTCGAAATTATTAACATTAACTGTTGATACAGGGTTTACGGTAATAATAAATGTAGAGTCCATTCCTACACATCCATTTAGAGATGGGGTAACCGTTATCGTGTCTGTTTGCACAATATTACTAGAGTTTAAAGCAGTAAAAGAAAGAATATCCCCACTTTGTGGTCCACTTATTCCTATAGAACTATTTGTGTTGTTCCAGTCAAAAGACGTACCCGAAAGGTCTCCAAAGAAAATTACATCATTTGTTGTATCATTTGCACAAAGTTCTTGGTTACCTGGGTTATATACATTAGGGGTAGGATTGATAGTAAGATAAAAAGTGTCAGCGATTCCTTGACAAGATCCAATTGTTGGTGTAACCACAAACTCAGCTGTTTGAGGCGCTGTTACAACCGCAGCGGTAAATGACGGAATGTTGCCTGTGCCATTAGCCGCAAGACCAGTTCCAATAGAGGTGTTGTTTGTTGTCCAATTATACTGAATACTAGGATTGTTTCCAGAAAAAGCAATTGTTGATATAGTGTTTCCACTGCAATAATTAGCATCAGGTGTAGGTGTAATTATAGGAAGTGGATCTATTACTGTAATTTCTATAGTGTCTTGTAGCCCCGCACATCCATTTGCTATTGGTGTAACAAGTATTTGTGAAACTATTGAGCTAGGGCTTGTGTTTATCGTATTGAAAGCCGGAACAGTATTGCTTCCAGTAGTTGGGTTCAATCCAATAGAACTTCCGTTTACACTAGTCCAATTGTAGGTGCTTCCATTAACAGTTCCTGTAAAGTTAATTGCATTTGTAAATGTATTAACACAAAGAATTTGATCTGGTTCAGGGTTGACCACAGGGGTAGGGAAAACGGTAATAGAAGTGAAAATAGTATCTCCAAAACAACCATTATACTCTGGTTCTACAGTAATTGTAGCTATTTCAATATTATTAGTGTTGTTTGTTGTTGTAAAAGAATGAATAGTATCTATCCCTGAAATAGGAGACAAGCCAATTGTATTATTTCCAGTGGACCAATTATAGGTAGCAGAAGTTCCAAGGTTACCAGTGAAAACAATTTGTGTGCTAGATTCTCCAGCACAATAAGATGTTGGAGAAACAGCGGCGACTGTTGGAACAGGGCTAACGGTTAAGTTAAAGAAAACAGTATCTCCATAACAACCATTATATTCTGGAACAACCACCACATTAGCTGTTTGAGAAACCAAACCAGTATTGATGCCAATAAATCCAGGAATAGTGTCTCCTGCTCCTGAACCATTAAGCCCTATAGAAACATTGTTGTGAGACCATTCATAAACAGTCAACGGAATGTTGCCGTTAAAAATAATGGTGTCAATGGAGTCATTAGCACAAGCGGCTTGAGAAGCAACCGGGAAAACATTTGGTGTGGGTTTAACAACTATTTTAAATGTGTTTGTTACCCCAGAACATACGGAACCAGAAGGAAGCGAATAAATTGCCCCACAAGTGATAGTTCCTTCTTGATCTATGGTGCCTGTATTAGTTACAACAAATGGGTTTATATTTCCATTTCCACTAGTACCGAGCCCAATAGATATGTTGTTATTATTCCAATCAAAAGTGGCGCCAGTAACATTACTAGTAAACACAGCTCCTGGATATGTTTCATTAGCACATAAAGTATCATTGGCCGGAACATTAACCGTTAATGTTGGAATAACTGCAATAAACATATTAGCAGTGTCTCCTGGACAACCATTATAGTTTGGAACAATTGAAATAAAGGCAGTGTCAATAATTCCGGCATTAACAGTTGAGGTTATAAATGAAGGGATATCTCCAACCCCATTTACATTAGAAAATCCAATTCCAGGTAATGAAGTGGTCCATGAACAACTTGTTGTTGCCGGAGAAGGATTAAAAATAATTGCATTTGTAGCAGAACCAACACAAATGGTTTGATTTGCTGGCGCAGCAAGTGTTGGGGTGGGTTTAATTGTTATGGTAAAAAACATCGTGTCCCCTACGCATGTACCTAAAGTTGGAACAACAGAAATAGTTGCTGTGATGTCAATATTAGTGTTATTTATCCCTGTAAAAGAAGAAATGTTTCCAATTCCGTTAGCCCCCAATCCAATTCCAGGGTTACTGTTTAACCAATTGTATATGATTCCTGGGTTATTTCCACTAAAAATAATTGTAGTAGTAGTGTCGTCATGACAAACCACCTGGTCAGATGATTGGTTTGCAATAACTTCAGGGAGAATGACAAAATCGAATGAAGTAGTATCTCCTAGACATCCATTTAATTCAGGAACAGCATTTACCGTTGAATTTAATATAGCTCCTGTATTATTAAGTGCTATAAAAGAAGAAATATCTCCATTTCCATTTGAAAGAGTAGGGATTGATATATTAGGAATGCTGTTTGTCCATGAAATAGTTGTACCAACAATGCTAGAAGTCCAAATAATATTACTGCTATTAGAATTTGCACAAATAGTGTCATTTTGAACGGCTGATAGACTTGGTTTAGGATTAACATTTACAATAAATGCATGATTAGGACCAATACACCCTGCGGCATTTGATGTTGGTGTTACGGTGTAAACAACTGCTTGAGCAAAAGAAGTAGTATTTATTAAAGTGTCGTTAATTGTAGAACTATTTTGTAAACTAAGACTTTCACCTGTCACACTTAGGTTGTCTGTTGCTATCCAATCAAAAGAAGATGGAATAGAACTTGTTAAAAAATGATTTACAGTGTCTCCCGAACAAATGTCAACAATGTTTGAACTAGTTACTATTGGTGTGCTTTCAATGGTAATAATCACACTATCATAAACAGAAGGGCAGATTCCTGATGCAGGAATGTCTGAAGTGAAATAAAGAGTGACGCTCCCATTAGCAATATCTCCAAAACCTGGAGTGTAAATTGCATTAGGGTTCGTTGGATCATTAAATGTTCCATCACCCAATATTGTTGACCAAGAAGCATTTATACTACTTGTTCCTTGTAGCTGAGTGTTATTTCCATTACAAATAGTGTCATCAATTCCAGCAGAAATTGTAGGTGAGGTTTCAAACGTTACAATAAGGCTGTCAATTGCTTGACCACAAGCGCCTAGGGTTAAGTCTGTGGTAAGATAAATAGTAATGTTACCTCCATTAACATCCAAGGTCGTTGGTGTATATACAGTATTTAATGAAGTGTTATTTGGGGTAAATGTTCCAGAACCATTTGTGCTCCAAGTAGCAGAAGATGCTGTCCCTCCAAAAGCTCCAGATAGGTTAATAAGACTAGAATCACAAACAGTTGTATCAATTCCTGCATTTGCTGTTGGACCAGGCAAGAAGCTTAAGACTAATGTGTCTGAAGTATATAAACAAGATGAAGTAGGCACATTAGCAGTATATGAAATCACTGCAGATCCGTTGGCATAATCTCCAGGACCGGGTGTGTATATCGTAGTATCGTTAGAACTTGATAAGAAAGCACCATCCCCCGAAGTGGCCCATGTAAAGTTTATTGATGGGGTTGATGAGAACGTTGCTATTAATGAATCTGCACTTCCTTGGCATAAAGTTGTGTCATTTCCTAAGGAAACAGTTAATGAAGAATCTATAGAGATTATTAATGAATCGGATACAGCTGGGCATGGTCCAATTGGATCATCTGTAGTTATAATAAGTATCGCTTCCTGATTAGTTATTTCTGCTAGACTAGGAGTGTAAATAGCATTTAAATCATTAGCATTTGGAGAATAAGAACCAGAACCAATGGTCCAGGTAATAGAGGAGGCACTTCCTCCTATTGTGCCAGCTAAAGCAGCATTTGCTCCAGCACAAATAGTAGTATCTAAACCAGCATTAACAGTTGCAACAGGGTTAAAGGAGATAACCATAGAATCAATTGCATATAAACAGGAGTTTATAGGGGCATTAGATGTTAAATAAAGAGTAACATTGGTATTATTAATATCCGCAATTCCAGGAGCATAATTAGCATTAGAATTATTT
>JAQWKT010000027.1 GCA_029247685.1 Crocinitomicaceae bacterium
TGATAAAGCAGCAGTATTTGTTGAGGGTATTAACGTAACTGATGAAGATGTTCTACTTTACTCAAGATATGAAGAAATGACTTTCTTATATCAAGAGCATGGACCAATTTATAAAGTTGGTTTCAGAGTAAATTTCTAAATTTGGAAACGATTTAAAAAAGGGGCTTTTAAGCCCCTTTTTTTATTCAATAATAGAGAAGATTTCTTTCATGGCCATTTTTGATTCAGGCAAATGGAATAACATCCATACATGAATCATCTTAGGATATTCGTAATAGTTTAAGGGGATGTTTTGCTTTTGACACAACTCCTTAAATTTTTTACAATCTGGATATAAAATATCATGCGTTCCAATAAATAAACTAAGTTGAGGGAGCCCAATAATGTCTCCATAAATAGGGCTATACTTTTCGGATTCCGGATTATTCCCAGAACAAAAAGCATTGGCAGCCATTTTTGCAGTTTCAACCTTTAAAAATGGATCAAGGTATGCCATTTTTTGAATTTCGGGGTTATTCATGGATACATCTAACCATGGAGACAACAGGACTACTTTTTTTGGTTGTCTTGCCTTTTCTTTTTTTAATTGTTGAACAAGAGATAAAGAGAGTCCACCACCAGCAGAATCCCCCATAATAATGATTTTTTCAGCGCCATATTTAGCAGTAGTTTGATGATAAGATTTTAACACCATATCCATCATTTCTTCTTGGCTAAAGTCTGGAGATATTGGGTAATCAGGTAAAACAACCGCGCAAGAAAATCTTCTTAAAAAGCGATTGATAAACCACCAATGGTGTTTGGTTGCTTTAAATATATAACCACCTCCATGAAGATAAAAAATAACATGATCAGGTTCCGTATTGTCTTTTTGTTCGATCTGAAAAACTTCATGCCCATTAATTTTATTGTTGCTAATACTCCATTTTCTTTTAAACCAAAAAGGAGGGGCAGAAGATCTAAAATAATTTTTTTTTCTACTCGATAGAGATAAATAATTTTTTATTACGGTATGTCTAAATGGAATGATTTTAAAAGCAAATGCAAGAATATTAGATCGGACACTCATAAAATCGGTTTATTGTCCTTTAAGTTCAAGTGCTTTTAGGGTATTTAACATTAGGGATGCAATAGTCATAGGGCCAACGCCACCAGGAACAGGAGTAATAAATGAACATTTTTTAGAGACCTCTTCAAAGTGAACATCTCCTTTTAAACTCCAGCCTCTTTCTCTTTCTGGGTTAGGAACTCTTGTTGTTCCAACATCAACAACCACTGTGCCTTCTTTTACCATGTCTGCTGTAATAAATTCAGGTTTTCCGATAGCTGCCACAATGATGTCTGCCTGAAGACAGATTTCTTTTAAATTTTTAGTTCTAGAATGTGCTAATGTAACAGTGCAATTACCAGGATTACTGTTTCTTGCAAGTAAAATACTAAGTGGCATGCCAACAATAGTGCTTCGACCTACTACTACACATTTCTTTCCTTCTGTTTCTACTCCATTTCGTTTTAGTAATTCTAAAATCCCTGCAGGAGTTGCAGGTAAAAAACCCGGAACATTCAATACCATGTTTCCAATATTTTCAGGATGAAATCCATCGACATCTTTACTCGGATGAATGCTAGATTTTATAAGCGATTCGTTTATGTGGTCGGGTAGTGGAAGTTGCACAATAAATCCATCAATATTATCGTCATTATTTAGTTCATTGACTTTATCGAGTAAAGTCTTTTCACTTACCGAACTATCATATCGAATCAAGGAACTTTCAAATCCTATTTTTTCACAGGTTTTAACCTTGGAGGTAACGTAGGTTAATGATCCACCATCTTCCCCAACTAAAACAGCAGCTAGGTGTGGTGTTTTTTTTCCAGATTCTTTTCGTTTTTGTACTTCTAAAGCAAGTTCATTTCGAATACTTTCGGCAGTTTTTTTTCCATCTAGTATTTGCATGAGGACAAGTTAAGCAAATTCATTGATAATTTGTTCCGCTAGTTCTTCTCCAATTCGATTTTGTGCTTCTTTAGTTGCTGCTCCTATATGAGGTGTACAAGCAATTTTTGGGTGAGATAACAAGTCTTTTCTTGGATTAGGTTCGTTTTCATATACATCTAATGCGATACAATCTACTTTTCCAGTGTTAAGCGCATCAATTAAAGCATCTTCATCAATAACTCCTCCTCGTGCTGCATTAACTATTTTAATGCCGTCTTTCATGGCATTAAATTCATTTTTTCCAATTACAGCACTTCCATCTGCTTGTTTTGGAACATGCAACGAAAGATAGTCTAAACTGCTAATAACTTCTTGTAGATTTTTTTTTGGAGTAATGCTAACGCTTGCATTCTGTTCTGTTCCAATTGGGATTTTAATCTCTATTGCCCCTTCCATAAAACGATCTACAGCAACCACATCCATTCCAACTCCTAATGCATAAGATGCTAAGCTCTGTCCAATTCTACCAAATCCAACAATGCCAAGTTTTTTTCCTCGCAATTCAGAACCTTTTGCATATGCTTTTTTTAGTTTGGAGAACTCTCCATTTTCCATGTTTTTAAATGAGTCATAAAAAAATCTAGAAAGCACAAATAATTCCCCCATTACCAATTCAGCAACAGATTGAGAAGAAGCAGCAGGAGTATTAATTACTTTAAGTCCTTTATCACGAGCATATGCAACATCTATGTTATCCATTCCAACGCCACCACGACCAATTAATTTTAGACCTGGGCAGGCATCAATTAGTTCTTTACGAGCAGTGGTTGCGCTTCTAACCAATAAACACGAAATGTTATTTTCATTGATATATTCCACCAGATTTTCTTGTGCTACTTTATCCGTAATTACCGTATATCCAGCTTGTTTTAGTCTGTCAATCCCAACTTGAGAAACTCCATCATTTGCTAATACATTCATTTTTGTTTTTTTAAGCAGTTCTATTTAATTCTTTCATTATGTCAACCAGTACTTTAACACTATCTAATTCAAGTGCATTATACATAGAGGCTCTATACCCACCAACGGATCTATGTCCTTTTAAACCTACTATTCCAGCTTGATTCCAAAGAGAATCAAAACGTTCTTTTTTAGTATCATCTTCCAAGAGAAAAGTGATATTCATGTTTGATCTATCATCGGTATTTACTGGACATCTAAATAAGGGATTAGTGTCAATTTCATTATAAAGAAGAGTTGCTTTTTCGATGTTTTTCTTTTCGATAGCTTTCACGCCTCCATTTTCTAATAAGTAACGCAAGTTCAACATGGCTACATATACTGAAAAAACAGGTGGTGTATTAAGCATAGAGTCTTTTTCTACATGCGATTTTAAATTTAAATACGTAGGTAAAAAATCAGATGTTGATGCACCTAGTACCTCATCTTTTACAATGTAAAGCGTTGCACCTGCTGGACCTAAGTTTTTTTGCGCCCCAGCATAAATAAGGTCAAAATCCGAGACATTAATTTCTTTTGAAAAAATATCGGAAGACATGTCACAGACTAAAGGAATGTCTGTTTGAGGTGTGTTTTTAAACTGGGTTCCAAAAATAGTATTATTGGAAGTATAGTGTAAATAATCAAGGTCGCTAGGAATGTTATATTTAGTTGGAATATAAGCGTAGTTTTTATCTTTTGAGCTAGCAAGAATACTTGCATCTAATCCAACAGAATTTGCTTCTTTAAATGCTTTAGAGGCCCATGTTCCTGTATCAATATAGCCAGCTTTTTTATTTTTTCGCATCATGTTTAATGCCGAAACAACAAAACCCAAAGACGCTCCACCCTGAATAAAAGCAATGCTATACCCACTTGGAACATTTAATGCTTTTTTAACTAAGCTAGTAGCTTCATCCATGACTTCCACAAAATCTTTATGTCTGTGAGAAACTTCAAGAATGGATAATCCATTAAAATCAAGCACTGCTTCAGAAGCTTGTTTAAATACTTTCTGAGGGAGTATACATGGTCCAGCACCAAAATTATGTTTCATAAATTTATTGTTAGTTTTTATTTTGATTCGGCTTTTTTTGTAGTAGTCTTTTTTGTAGTAGTCTTTTTTGCAGTAGTTTTTTTAGCTGTAGCTTTTTTTGGTGCAGCTGTTTCTTCTTCTTTTGCTTTCTTGGTAACTTTCTTTTTAGGAGGTGTATATGCTTTTACAGAACTTTTTCTCTTCCTGCTATTTCCATATGAACCAATTGTTCTTTTTCCTTTTGCCGTTTTTCTATCTCCTTTTCCCATGATTTTTATTTTTATTGAATCACGAAATTAGCTATTTTTTTAAGCCGTATGTAATCTTATTCGTATTATTAAAATAAGCAATCTTTTTTGCTATTTGTATTCTCTATATTTATTTATATTTACTAAAAAAATATACTTGTGTTTTACGATCAAATTCAATTGTTTTGCAGTGAAATTACTTCTTCTTATTCCTACATTCCTTCAAGTCGTCTGGTACTTTTAGATGGAATTGTTTTAGAAATAAATAAATTACGGGATAACAAAAAGGATCTTAATTTTCTTTTCGTTTGCACACATAATTCAAGAAGAAGTCAATTTGCAAATGTATGGGCAGAAATAGCAGCTGCTTTTTATAATTTAAATTCGATAAAAAGTTATTCTTGCGGAACTGAAAGATCGATTGTAAGTGAAAACACGATTCAAGCCTTCGAGGATTTAGGTCTTCAAATAAAAGATCATCCAAATATTAATAATGCATTCCTTGCTTTTTATGGGAAAGAGTTATGTATAGATGTTTTTTCCAAAAAATATTCTGATGCTAGTATCTCAAAAGAAAATACAATAGCAATGATGACTTGTTCAGATGCCGATAAAAATTGCCCAATAATCCCTTATGCAAAAAACAAAGTTTCTTTAAATTTTAAAGATCCAAAAAGATTTGATAATACTTCTTCTTTTAAAACGGAATATCAAAAAACTGCAAAAGAAATTGCAAGAGAAATATTTTACATTTTCTCAAAATTAAAATCTTAGATTTACTGTAAAGATATAGGCTTGTTTTGCATTACTTTTTTCACTTTCAAAATAAAATTAACCTGTTTTGATTTGGACTTTTTGATTTTTAGCAGTTATTTTGGCATTCTTAAAATCTTAAAAAATAATTATGGCAAAAAACCTTGTTATCGTCGAATCACCAGCAAAAGCTAAGACTATAGAACGTTATTTAGGTAAGGATTTTGTAGTTAGGTCAAGTTTTGGCCATGTTAGAGATCTATCAAAAAAGGGTTTATCCATTGATGTTGAAAATAATTTCGAGCCAAATTATGTTATTTCTCCTGAAAAAAAACAAGTGGTATCGGAATTAAAAAAACTAGCAAAAGAAAGCGAGGTTGTTTGGCTAGCAACGGATGAGGACCGTGAAGGAGAAGCGATCTCTTGGCACTTGTTTGAAGCATTGAATTTAAAAAACAAGGATACGCGAAGAATAAGCTTTAATGAGATAACTAATAAAGCAGTATTAAATGCCATTGAAAATCCAAGAGAAATTAATCAAGAACTTGTTAATGCACAACAAGCAAGAAGAGTATTGGATAGAGTAGTTGGTTTTGAACTTTCTCCCGTTTTATGGAGAAAAGTAAAGCCAAGTCTTTCCGCTGGAAGAGTGCAATCTGTTGCCGTTAAATTAATTGTAGATAGAGAAAATGAAATTACTTCTTTTGAATCTAAAGGATATTTCAGAATTCAAGGGGTTTTTAAATCCAACAATGGGATTTTAAAATCGGTACTAGATAAAACGATTGATTCTTCAGAAAAAACAAAAGAGTTGTTTAATGCTCTAGCAGATGCAACATTTAATGTGGGCGATCTTCAAACAAAACCTGCAAACAAATTTCCTTCAGCTCCTTTTACGACATCTACTCTTCAGCAAGAAGCAAGTTTGAAATTAGGTTTTTCTGTTTCTCGAACCATGCGAGTGGCACAGAATTTATATGAATCAGGAAAAATAACTTACATGAGAACAGATTCGGTGAATCTGTCAGACACCGCTATTGATTCTGCAAAAGAGGCAATTATTCAATCTTATGGTGAAAAGTATTCGAACCCAAAAAAATATACTACCAAAAACTCAAATGCACAAGAAGCGCATGAAGCGATAAGGCCCTCAGATTTTAAAATAAATCAAGTGGTAGCAGATGCCGATCAAGAAAAATTGTATGAATTAATATGGAAAAGGGCAATCGCTAGTCAAATGTCTATGGCTAAATTAGAGCGAACAACTATAAAAATTTCAAATACAAAAGTATCGGATAAATTTATTGCTAAAGGAGAGGTGATTGTTTTTGATGGTTTTCTTAAAGTATATCTTGAATCTGCAATTGAGGAAGAAGAAAACGACTCTTCCGACGATTCTATACTTCCTTCTGTTACTGTTGGAGAAGAACTTGATAGGGATATTCTTGTTGCTACTCAAAAGTTTTCTAGGGCCCCATCAAGATTTATGGAAGCTTCTTTAGTTAAAAAACTTGAAGAACTTGGTATAGGAAGACCTTCTACTTATGCTCCAACAATCACCACTATTCAAAATAGAGGGTATGTTGAGAAAAAGGAAAAACAAGGAAAAGAAAGGGAATATGAAGTTATTTCCTTGAAAACAAATCAAGTTGTTTCAGAAAACAAAACAGAAATCACAGGAAAGGAAAAAAACAAGTTATCTCCAACCGATATAGGAATGTTGGTAACCGAATTTTTAAATAACAATTTTTCCAAGATAATGGATTATAATTTCACTGCTAGAATAGAAGAAGAATTTGATGAAATAGCAAAAGGAATGAAAAGTTGGACCGAAATGATAAAGGAATTTTACAAGCCTTTTCATGAAACGGTTGATCAAACGCTTGAGCATAGTGAAAGAGTAACTGGAGAAAGAGCATTAGGAATAGATCCTAAATCAGGAAGAGATGTAATTGTTCGAATGGGTAAATTTGGGCCAATGGTTCAAATTGGAAATGAAGAAAAAGATAATAAAAAACCAGTTTTTGCTTCATTAAGAGAAGAACATTCTATTGGAACGATTACTCTAGAAGATGCTCTAGAGTTATTTAAACTTCCTCGTGTTTTGGGTTCTTTCGAAGAACAAGATGTGAAAGCCAATATAGGTCGTTTTGGTCCTTATGTCCAGTTGGGAAGGCTTTTTGCATCTATTCCTAAAGAGGAAGATCCAATGACAATTGAATTGGATAGAGCTATTGAGCTTATTATTGAAAAAAGAAAAGAAGATGCTAGTCG
The DNA here is from genome assembly GCA_029247685.1 of Crocinitomicaceae bacterium. Classification (GTDB taxonomy): domain Bacteria; phylum Bacteroidota; class Bacteroidia; order Flavobacteriales_D; family Crocinitomicaceae; genus UBA952. Next base: position 7,250 of record JAQWKT010000027.1, read on the forward strand.
AATTTTGAAAACCTTTCCAGATAGGGAAGATGTATTTGTATTAAATGGAAAGTGGGGTCCATATATTAAAATAGGAAGAAAAAACTTTAAAATTCCTAAAGGAACAGAAATAGAGTCATTAACCCTTGAAAAATGTATTGAGATATCCAATCAACCTCCATCCTCCCGTAAAAAAGCTGCAAAAAAGAAAAAATAAGGATTGATTATTTATATCTAATAAATAAAAAAAGATATCTTAATTTATATATCTTTGTTTCATGGCAGGAAGTATTAATAAAGTTATTTTGATTGGTAATCTTGGTAAAGACCCAGAAATAAGAAGGTTAGATAATGGTGTAGCAGTTGGAAATTTCCCTATAGCAACTTCTGAATCTTATCTTGACAAATCAACAGGTCAACGAAAAGAAGTTACCGACTGGCATGATATTGTTTTATGGAGAGGGCTTGCTGAATTAGCCGAAAAGTATCTAAAAAAAGGCCATAAAATATATATAGAAGGGAGGCTCAAAAAACGTTCTTGGCAAGACAAAGAAGGAAATACTAGATATAGTGTTGAAGTAGTTGCTGATAACATGACCATGTTGTCTAAACCTACCCCTCAAGCTTCTTCAACTGCCCCATATTCGTCCACTGGAACTCCTCAATCACCTAATCCTACTAGCATAAATACGGAGCCAGATGTATTAGACGATGTTTCAGATGATCCATTTTAGATGCCAATTATAAATCTGTTTTCTTCTTTTATTTTTTTAAATACAAGCAACTTGATTTTTGGACTTGATGAATTATTATATCTTATTGTTATACTCATATTATTGTTGTTTTCTATGATGATGTCGGCTTCAGAAGCTGCTTTTTTTTCTCTTGGTCCCAAAGAATCTAATGCTCTACAAACTGAAGATTCAAAGTCATCGAAAACCATTTTGCAATTACTTGAAAAACCACGAGATCTATTAGCTACTATTTTAATTACAAATAATCTTGTTAATGTTGGGGTAATTATAGTAAGTTCTTATTTAATGAACTCCTTTTACCCTTCAAGTCTTAGTAATTTGTCCAAAATATTAATCGATGTTCTTGGAATTACTTTGTTTATTTTAATTTTCGGTGAAGTTGTTCCAAAAATTTATGCAACTCGTAATGTACTAAGAACGGTAAGAATAACATCGACTCTTTTGTTTGTTTTAAATAAAATTCCACCAATTTCTTGGTTTCGATTTTTATTAGTGGTAGGGACATCTGTTTTTAATAATCTTTTAAAAAAGAAAAAGGTCAAAACTTCTTCAGATGAAATAGAACAAGCACTTGCTCTAACTAAAGAAGAATCTTCAACAGAAGAAGAACAAAAGATTTTGGAAAGTATCGTGAAGTTTGGAAACACGGAAGTAAGTCAAATAATGAAATCCAGAATAGAAATATCGGCTCTTGATGAAAAAACAGACTTTCAACAAGTGTTGATGCATATTAAAGAGTCCGGTTATTCTAGAATTCCAATTTTT
>JAQWKT010000060.1 GCA_029247685.1 Crocinitomicaceae bacterium
GCATTAGTAATGCCCGGAATAAGATGGCATGTTTCTGAGAAAAAAGCATTTCAAATAGGGGTTTCTGGGGTAATTGCAGATGGAATTGTTGTTCCAATTCCATTGCCAACTTTTCAATGGTATAGATCACTTTAATCAATATTATTCTAGATACATTACTGTTATTTATATTGATTATAAATTAGTTTCTACGGCTTTTTGTGACACTTATATGACAATTAAAAACACAAGTTGTCGATTTTTGTATTAATAAACTTTTGTTTTGTTAAACAACTATCACATTATTGCTTTTACCCATCGAAATTTTGATGTGTCCGATATCGGTTCTTTGCATATTGAAAAAGAAAACCAGATTCCTTGCTTTAAAAAGATTAAAGAGTTTTTTGAATTAGATGAGGTGCTATTTATTTCTACCTGCAATCGCGTAGAGATTCATGTATATTCTTCTTTGTTAGTTGATAAAGATTTTGTCAAAAAAATCTTCGAAAAGATTTATTCAAAATTATCAAGCGAAAGAGTCTCTTTTTTTTGTGATAAACTTGAATTACATCATGGAGATTTTGCCATTAATCATTTGTTTTCATTGATCTCTTCTATAGACTCCATGGTTATAGGCGAAAGAGAGATAATTACCCAAGTTCGAAATTCATACGATTGGTTTTTGAAACACAATTTAACCGGAGATTTTTTAAGAATGGCAATAAATCATGCCATTCAAACTGGAAAGAAGGTTTATTCCCAAACAAACATCGCAACACGCCAAGTTTCAGTAGTTTCTCTTGCCTATAAAAAACTTAAAGATCAACAAATTCCTCTTGATGCTAAGATTTTGGTGATTGGTGCTGGATCAACTATTTCTACTTTCTTGGGGCGATTAAAAAAACAAGGATACTCCAATTTTACTGTTTTTAATAGAACCAAATCTAATGCAGATGCGATAGTTAATGATTTTGGTGGAACATCTAAACATTTAAGTGATTTAGAAAATTATAAAAATGGTTTTGATGTGATTTTATCTTGTACTGGATCAGAAAATTATATTATTGACGAACATCTCTATGCGAAATTATTAAATGGAGATACATCGAAAAAAACGATTATTGACCTTGCTATTCCTCAAGATATATCTTCAAGTATTGTAAAACAAAATTTCACAAGGTATATCTCTATTAATGAACTTCAAAAAGAATCAAATGCGAACTTAATTAAACGTAGCGAAGAAATTAAGAACGTGAATAATATTTTATTAGATTCAGAAAAATCCTTTATGGAGGTAATTCGAGAAAGAAATGTGGAAATTGCAATGCGTGAAGTTCCAATTAAAATAAAAGAAATAAAAAGTATTGCGCTTAACGAAGTTTTTAGAGGAGATATAGATGCACTTGATAAAGATGCTAAATTGGTACTTGAAAGAGTTCTTGGATATATGGAAAAAAAGTATATCAGCGAACCCATGAAGTTAGCCAAAGAAATTATGCTTAAAAATGCATAAAAATCACATTAAAATTGGTTCTAGAGGCAGTGATCTAGCTTTATGGCAAGCAAATTTCACAAAAAAGGCTTTAGAGTTAAATGGAAATTCTGTAGAAATTATTGTTATCAAAACCAAAGGAGATAAGATTCAAGATATTGGTTTTGACAAAATGGAAGGAAAAGGGTTTTTCACTAAAGAAATTGAAGATGCTTTGCTTTCTAATAAAATTGATCTTGCAGTACACTCGCATAAAGACCTTGAAACCAATCAACCTCAAGGTTTATTTATAGGAGGTGTTTCTAAAAGAGAAGATCCTTCGGAATTATTATTAGTATCCAAAAATAGTTTTGATGCGTCAAAAATGTGGAACATAATTGAAAATGGCAAAATTGGAACTTCTTCTGCAAGAAGAAAGTCTTTGATATATTCTGAAAGAAAAGATTTACAAATTCTTGATCTAAGAGGAAATGTACCTACCCGAATAAATAAATTAAGAGAGGGCGATTATGATGCAATTATTTTGGCTAAAGCAGGGGTTTTAAGGTTAAAGATAAACCTTGAGGATTTTCATCACATAACTTTAGATCCACATAAGTTTGTGCCTGCTGCTGCCCAAGGAGCATTGGCATTTCAGATAAGAGATTCGAATAAACTTTTACATAACGAACTATTAAAAATTACAGATACTAAATCAGCAAAAGCAATTTCTTTAGAAAGAAGAATATTAAAGTTGTTTAATGGTGGATGTCAAGTCCCTATTGGGGTATATTGTGATTTGAAATCTGTTTTTGTTTCTTATAGTGCTAATTGGAAAGTGGGGGCTAAGCTTTATTCCTTTCCTTTTTCCGAAAACAGCAATTTTCCTCAGGAAATTGTTAATGAAATATTAAAGGGGGCATGATTTCTTCCATCTTTATCTCAAAAAATATAAAAGATGTTTTCCAACTTAATTCTTATTGTGAGATTAATAACTATAATTTATCGGCCCATTCCATGATCTCTTTTAGCTCATTACCATTTGAGTTTGATTTTATATTTGATGTCGTATATTTTTCTAGCCCTAGGGCAGTTGATTTTTACTTAAAAAAAATGCCCGTCACTTCAATTATTGGAAAAAAAATAGCATGTTCAGGTCTTCGCACATCAGATAGAATAAAATCAAATGGAATAAATGTAGATTTTGTTTTAAAAAATCCAGGAAATGTTTCTGATTCTACCGCTGTTTTTCAAGATTGGCTTGGAGATAAAAAAGTTTTATTTCCTTGCTCTACGATTTCCCTAAAGACTGTGTTAACTGGATTGCCTAAAGGGCAATTCAAAGTAGTTGAAGTTTATGAAACCCTAAATAAATCAAGGTTAATTGATTTACATGATATATATGTTTTCACTAGTCCTAGCAATGTAGAATCTTTTCTTTTGAAGAATAAAATAAATAAGAACTCTAAACTCATTAGTTGGGGTGATTCTACTTCTAATTATTTAAAAAATAATGGACATGAATCGGATTATGTTTTGGAAAATTCAAGTATTATTGAATTAATAAACCTTCTTGAAAAAATTAATGTTTAATTTCATTTTTATTAAACATATTAGCAACCATTTTGTTATGGCATTATATTAAACATAACGTATATTAATTATGACCAAAATCATTTGTTTATTATTTCTTTTTCCTTTCCTTATTGCAGCTCAAAATGGAATAGTTAAGGGAAGGGTTTTTAATGCAATAAACAATCAATCTATTCCTTTTGCAAAAATAAAAGTTATAGGAATTTCAAAAGGAGCAATTGCAGATGTCGATGGCTTATTTAAAATATCTGGATTAGATCCAGGAGTATATTCGTTTAAATCTTCTGCTTCGGAGTTTCAGGATAAAATTATTAATGAAATTACGGTAACCAATTCAAGGACAGCGGTACTTGAATTTTCAATGTTAGAGATTGTTGTAGAGCAAGACGAAATCACTATTGAAGCCTCACCATTTAGAAAAAGAAATGAATCTCCTGTATCTTTAAAAACTTTAAATTCTACTGAAATTGAGCGATTGCCAGGTGCTAACAGAGATGTAAGTAAAGTTCTCCAAGCATTGCCAGGAGTTGCATCTAGAGCAAGTTTTAGAAATGACATCATCATCAGAGGAGGTTCCCCAGGAGAAAATAGATTCTATTTAGATGGAATAGAAGTGCCTAATATTAACCACTTTGCTACGCAAGGGAGTAGTGGGGGCCCTGTAGGTTTACTAAATGTAAATTTTATAAAATCAGTTGATTTTTACTCTGGGGCATTTCCTGCGAATAGAGCCAATGGTTTAAGTTCGGTCATTTCATTTAAACAAAAAGATGGAAATCCTGACGCGTTTATTACAAATTTTGCGTTAGGTTCAAGCGATGCTGCATTAACTTTCGATGGCCCAATTGGAAAAAAAATGGATTTTATTTTTTCAGTAAGAAGATCATACTTGCAATTTTTATTTGCTGCTCTGAAACTTCCTTTTTTGCCAACATATAATGATTTTCAATATAAGTTAAATTATAAAGTAAATGCAAAAAATAAATTAACTTTTATTGGATTGGGAGCTTTAGATGACTTCGCGTTGAACGCTAGTGTTAATAATGGTGTAACTGACTCAAGTACAATTGAATATAACGATTATATTCTAGGAAACATTCCAGTTAATGATCAATGGAATTATACCTTTGGTGTTAATTGGACACATTATGCAAACAATTCTTTTCAGACGCTTGTTTTGAGTAGAAATATGTTAAAAAATGTTGCTATTAGATACCAAGATAATATTGAAGAAGAGGCAAATAAATTATTGGATTATTCATCCATAGAAGCAGAAAATAAATTACGTTTTGAACACACTTACAATAAATCTGGTTGGAGATTCAATGTTGGTTTTGGATATGAGTATGTTAAATATTCCAATTCAACTTATAATAAAATAACGATTCAAGGATTCCCAATTACTATTGACTATAATTCTGATTTATTTCTTCATAAAGGTTCTGTTTTTTCACAATTAAATAAATCTTTTTTAAAGGATAAATTAAACCTGTCTATAGGTTTAAGATCCGATATAAATAATTACTCAGACATGATGATAAATCCATTGAATCAGTTGTCGCCAATGTTTTCTTTTTCTTATTCCATTACCAACAAATTTTCACTTAATGGGAATATTGCTAGATACAATCAGTTGCCTGCTTACACAATACTTGGATATAGAGATAATAACTTAGATTTAATTAATAAAAACAACAATTTAAAATATATAAAGGCAGATCATTATGTATTAGGTTTAGAGTTTTTGACGAAAATTAAATCAAGAATAACAGTGGAAGGTTTTTTTAAGAATTACATGAATTATCCTTTTTCAATTACCGATTCATTGTGTCTAGCAAATGTTGGGTCTGATTTTGGAGTTGTAGGGAATGAAGAAGTTACTTCTTCTTCAAATGGCAGAGCATATGGAGCTGAATTTTTGTACCAACAAAAACTTATTAAAGGCTTCTTTGGTATTATAGCATACACTTATGTTAGATCTGAATTTACAGATAAAAATAATTCGTATGTTCCATCATCTTGGGATGGAACGCATTCTGTCTCATTAACTGGCGGAAAAAGATTTAAAAAAGGGTGGGAGGTAGGCTTTCGTTGGTTGTTTTCAGGAGGTGTTCCTTACACCCCAATTGATGTTTCCACTTCAAGTTTGATTAATGTATGGGATATTAATGGAAGAGGGTTGCCAAATTATAACTTGTTAAATACTCAAAGAGAATCAAATTTTCATTCTTTGAATGTACGGATTGACAAAAAATTATATCTAGAGAAGTTTTCGCTTAATTTTTATCTTGATATTCAAAATGTATATGGATATAAAACCATGCAAGCACCTATTCTTCTATTAGAAAGGGATACCAATGGGAATCCTATTGTAGACCCAATTGATCCTACTAGGTATAAAACGAAGTTTATCGAAAATGCAACTGGAATAATTCAGCCAACAATAGGGATTATCTTAGATTTTTCAGTTAAGGCAAAGCGTTCAAAAAGCTTATAAGTCGCTTGAGTTTAAAGTTTCATGTCTAATTACATCTTCAATCCCATCAATCTCTTTAATTTTAGTAATTAAAGTATCTAAATGACTAGTGTCATAGATCATTACTTTAACATATCCTTCAAACAGGCCGTCATTTGTATCAAAAGAAATTCCTTTCATAGTTATGTTGCTATCGTTGGTGATAGATTTTGTCAAGACGTTTATAAGTCCCTTTCTATCAATTCCTGTAATTTTAATAGAGACCTCTCTTTCTTTTAATTCTTTGGATTTCCATTTAGCGGCAATACAACGATATGCCATTTTAGACATAAGGTTTTCAGCGTTAGGACAGTTGTATCGATGAATTTTAATTCCTTCATGTATAGAAATAAATCCAAAAACTTTATCTCCAGGAATAGGGGTGCAACATTTTGCCATTTGGTATTCAAATCCTTTGAAATCTTCTCCTATAATTATTGGATTTTGTTTCTTATCTGTTTTTGGAGATTTTGTTTCTTTTTTGACTTCTTCTTTAATATAGACCTTTTCTTGTAAGTGTCCATTTTTAATTTCAATACTCCGAATTTTGGTAAGGTCTATTTTTCCTTTAGCTATTCGATAATAAAGTTCTGTTGCTCCTTCTAGTTCGTAGAACTTAACAAGAAAAGTGACATTTTCTGAGTTAAAGGTAAGATTGAACTGTTTAAACTTTCGATCCAATATTTCTTTTCCATCTTCTGCAATTCTTCTTCTTTCTTCATTTAAAGAATATCGAATTTTTTGTTTAGCTCTAGCAGATATAACAATTTTCAACCAATCCTCATGAGGTTTTTGTTTTGAAGAAGTTATTATTTCTAACTGATCTCCATTTTGAAGTTTATAACTTAATGGGACCAAGCGATTGTTTACTTTTCCGCCAATGCAAGTATTTCCAACTTCGGTATGAATATCATAAGCAAAGTCGATGACAGCTGACCCTGTTGGAAGAACTCTTAAGTCTCCTTTAGGGGTAAATACATAGATTTCTTCTTTAAAGAGGTTAAGTTTAAATTCATTTACAAAATCTATTGCATTTTCATCTGCACTTTCTAGTAAATCTCTTATATCTGTAATCCATCGATCAAATTTATTTTCACTTGATTTAGATTCTTTGTATTTAAAATGAGCAGCAAATCCTTTTTCAGCAATAATATCCATCCTTTCTGAGCGAATTTGTACTTCAACCCACTTTCCTTTTGGTGACATTACAGTTGTGTGAAGAGATTCGTAACCATTTGCTCTTGGTGTTGATACCCAATCTCTAAGTCTTTCTGGGCTTGGTTGATAGTAATCCGTTACAATGCTATATATTCTCCAGCAATCAGGTTTTTCTAGTTCGGGTGGTGTTTCAATAATAATTCTAATCGCAAATAAATCAAAAACTTCTTCAAAAGGAATTCCTTTTGATTTCATTTTCTTCCATATCGAAGAGATAGATTTTGTTCTTGTTTTAATTTTAAAAATATACCCCTCTTTGATTAATTGTTCTTTTATTGGGGCCATAAACCTTCTTATGAAACGGTTTCTGACTTCTTTTGAGCTTTTTAATTTTTTTTCTATAGTCTCGTATACATCTCTATTTGTATACATCATGGATAAGTCTTCTAATTCACTTTTAACGGAATATAATCCAAGTCTATGAGCTAGAGGAGCATAAAGAAATTTTGTCTCAGAAGCAATTTTAAGCTGTTTATCTGGCCTCATACTAGAAAGGGTTCTCATGTTGTGTAGGCGATCAGCTAGCTTTATTAAAACCACTCTAAAATCATCAGAAATGGTTAGTATCATTTTTCTGAAGTTTTCAGCTTGAATTGATGCATTTTCATCAAAAACATCGGGGATTTTTGTTAATCCATCGATTATTTTTGATACTTCAGCTCCAAACAATTCTTCAATATCTTTAAGTGTTAAATAGGTGTCCTCAACAGTATCGTGTAGAATTGCGCAAATAACAGATTTTACATCTAAATCTATTTCTTCAGCACATATTTTTGCAACTGCTATAGGGTGATATATATATGGCTCACCAGATTTTCTTCGCATATCCTTATGCGCTTCTAAAGCAATGTCAAATGCCTTTCGTATGATTTTGGTTTCTTCTTTAGATCTGTTTTTTATAGACCGAATCAACCCTCTGTAGGCATTTAAAATCTCTTTTCTTTCCTTCTCAAAGTTTTCAATATGAATCTTTTGAGAATTCATCTATTTACTTGGTAGTAATTTGGTTGAAACTTCCCCAAAACCAATACGAATTCCATCTTTTTCAGAATAGCCTTTCATGATAACCGTATCAAAATCATTAATAAATTTTCTTTCGGTATCGTCATTCATTTTAATTGGTTTACTTCCTTTCCATGTTAATTCCAACATAGATCCATAGCTATCTTCTGTTGGGCCAGAGATTGTCCCTGAACCCATTAAGTCACCACACTTAATGTTGCATCCATTAACGGAGTGATGAGCTAATTGTTGAGCCATATTCCAATACATAAATTTAAAATTTGATTTGCAAATTTTTGATTCAGTAGATTTCTCTGGTTTAATATAAACTTCTAGATTAATATCATAAGATTTCTTTCCTTCAAATTTTAAATAATCTAGAACTTCAGGTTCTTGTGATGGAGTGTCAACTGCATAAGGCTGAAGTGCATCTAGAGTAACAATCCAGCAGGATATGGAAGATCCAAAGTTTTTTGCTAAAAAAGGTCCTAATGGTACATATTCCCATTTTTGTATATCTCTTGCTGACCAGTCATTAAATAAGCATAGTCCAAAAATATAATCTTCGGCTTCTATAGTTGATATACTGTCTCCAAGTTGTTTTCCTTCATAAGTTACAAATGCCATTTCCAATTCAAAGTCAATTAATTTTGATGGCCCAAAAACAGGATTTGCTTCGTCGGGTTTTGTTTGCCCTTTTGGTCGGTGTATTGCAACACCCGATGGAATTACAGAACTAGCTCTACCATGGTATCCAACTGGAATCCACAACCAATTAGGTAAAAGAGCATTATTTGGATCTCGAAACATGGTTCCTACATTTGTAGCATGTTCTTTGCTTGAATAGAAATCAGTGTAATCTCCAATTTTTATAGGCATGCACATTTCAACTGAAGAAGCTTCAATAAAAGTTTGATCAACATGATGTTGATTGTTTTTTAAATCTCCACAATTGGAGCTTAATAATTTAGATATTCTATTTCTTAAAAGGCGAGTTCCATTTTTCCCTTTTTTCATTAAATTGTTTAGATATTCCGTATCAAAATCTTCTATTTTGAAAGGAGTGTTATCCAGATATCCCAATACATGAAGTGACTTTAAGTCAATAACGTAATCTCCTATTCTAACTCCAACTCTTTTAGAAAGATTGGGAGTTTTAAAAATCCCAAAAGGTAAATTTTGAATTGGGAAATCATTGTTTTCTGGTGTTTTTATCCACGATTTAAGATTTGGATTGTTTGCTTCTATACTCATAATTAATTTATTTAAACATTAAAACGGAAATGCATGATATCTCCATCTACAACAATATATTCTTTTCCTTCAATTTTTAATTTTCCAGCATCTTTAACTGCAGATTCTGAACCCATTGAAACAAAGTCCATGTACTTCATAACCTCTGCCCTTATAAATCCTTTTTCAAAATCAGTATGAATAACGCCCGCAGCTTGTGGTGCTGTCATTCCATTTTTAAATGTCCATGCGCGGACTTCTTTCTCTCCTGCAGTAAAATAAGTACTCAATTCAAGCAGCGAATATGCTGATTGAATTAATCGATTTACACCAGGTTCCTCAAGTTCTAATTCATCCAAAAACATTTGTCTTTCATCGTATGTTTCAAGTTCCATGATGTCGGATTCAATTTTTGCACCAATGATCAATACCTCTGCATTTTCACCTTTTACCAATTCTTTAACTTGATTCACATAATTGTTTCCTTTCGATACCGATGCTTCATCTACGTTGCATACATAGAGAACAGGTTTAAAGGTAAGAAGTTCAAATTTCGAGATAATGTTTTTTTCTTCGATTGAAAATTCTATTTCCCGAACACATTTTCCTTGTTCTAATTTATCTTTAATAACAAGAGCAAGTTCATTTTCTTTAATCGCATGTTTGTCTCCTGATTTGATAATTCTAGAAAGACTTTGAATCTTTTTTTCAATGCTTTCAAGGTCTTTTAATTGAAGTTCAATGTCAATTATTTCTTTGTCTCTAACCGGATTTATTGATCCATCAACATGAATAATGTTTCCATTGTCAAAACAACGCAATACATGAATAATGGCATCCGTTTCTCTAATATTTGCTAAAAACTTATTGCCTAAACCCTCTCCTTTTGAAGCTCCCTTAACTAATCCAGCTATATCTACAATCTCCATGCTTGTTGGCAATACTTTTTCAGGATTAACTAATTTTTCTAATTCAATTAACCGATTGTCAGGTACTGAAATAGTGCCAACATTTGGTTCAATGGTACAAAAAGGAAAATTTGCTGATTGTGCTTTTGCATTTGAAAGACAATTAAATAGGGTTGATTTACCAACATTTGGTAGTCCAACAATTCCGCATTTTAAAGACATATAAATTAATTAGAAAGCAAATATAGTAATTGTTGAATTTTAGGGGTTTTAAATGCAATGAAATGTTCTAATATTTTTATTGTTTAAGGAATGTTTTTTTTGTAACTTGTGCAAGTTATAAGCTCATTATTTCCTTGGCAACTATTATGTTTTTTTTTCGTCTAAATATATGAGTTTAAGGCAATTATAAAAAAAAGATTATTATTTGTAAAACAATTTCAGGATGTAAGTTTCTGAGGATGAGTATCTTTCGTTCCTTTCTGTGTGTAGTTTTTCTTTTTTCTTTTTTTATAGGTAACGATTTTCACTCTCAATGTTCTGCTAATTATGCAGGACCAACAATTAATTCTTTTCCTCATTTTACTTCTTTTGATAATCTTACAACCAATTCTTGGTATCAGTGTACAGTGGATAATTTTAATTGGACTATTGACAACGCAGGTACATTATCTGGAAATACTGGGCCAAATACAGGGGCTAATGGATCCAATTATTATTTATACATCGAAACATCCACACCAAATTATCCAAATAAATATGCAAATATCGCTTGCGAGTATGATTTTTCGGGACAGACATCTGGTTGTTTAGATTTTTACTATCATATGTATGGTGCTGGTACAGGAAGATTAGATGTTAAAATTAATGGCATAAGTGCGCCTGGATTCCCTTTAAATGGACAACAACATAATTCTGGAAATGCTGCATATACTCAAGTGACAATTGATTTAGCTGCATATATGGGGCAATCTAATGTCTTAATTGAATTTATTGGTTCATCGACAAATTCATGGCAATCTGACATTGCTATTGATGAAATAACAGTTGATGTTGGTTCGTCTGCTTGTAGTTCTTCTGGCTGTCCATTGAACACGGTTGTTGTAAATATGACGGATACCTGGGGAGATGGATGGAATGGGAACACTTATACTTTAACAAATAGTGCGGGAGTGATTGCAGCAACTGGAACACTTCCAAACGGAGCTGCTGGTTCAGATACTTATTGTTTACCAGATGATTGTTATACTATTACTGTTGGAGGAGGGGCATGGCAAAATGAAGTAGGTTGGAATATTACCGTTAATGGTGGTGCTCCAGTTGCTTCAGCAACCGCACCTAATGGAATAGTAACCAATCAAGATGTGCCTATAAATTCACCTTGTACGGTTGTTTGTCCATTTAATACTGTTGTTATTAATATGACTGATACTTGGGGAGATGGATGGAATGGAAACATATATACTTTAACTAATAGTACTGGTGCGGTTGTTGCAACTGGAACACTTCCAAACGGAGCTGTTGGAGCAGATACCTATTGTTTGCCGGATGATTGTTACACAATTACCGTTGGAGGAGGGGCATGGCAAAATGAGGTGGGTTGGAATATCACGGTCAATGGTGGCGCTCCGGTTGCTTCTGCAACTGCTCCTAATGGAATAGTAACTAATCAAGATGTGCCCATAAATTCACCATGTTTTACTTGTGCTGTAAATTCAATTACAGCAGTACCATCGGCTTGTAATCCATCAAATAGTCAATATTCAGTTTCCGGTTTAATAGATTTTAGTAACCCGCCATCATCTGGAACTTTAACTGTTACTAATTCTTGTGGTGGGTCTCAGACCTTTAATGCCCCGTTTAATTCTCCTCTAAATTATTCTATTCCAAATCTTCCTGCTAATGGTTCTTCATGTGTTATCACGGCATCCTTTTCTCAAAACACTAATTGTTCTTTAACGCAAAGTTACACGTCTCCTGCTATTTGTTGTACTTCAAATACCATTGCGATAGCTGTAATAGATCATCCTGGATCGGGAGGTAATGGAAATGGATGGAATGGAGCGACTTTTACACTAGTTGATTCTTTAGGTGCAACAGTGGCAACTGGAGGATTAAATAATGGAACTTTAGATACCTTGTTTTTTTGTATTCCTGATGGATGTTATTACATGAGTGTAACGAATTCAACCAACCCAAATGACTCTAGTCATTGGAGTGTGATTTATAATGGTGTTCAGGTTGCATTTGGAAATGTTCCAGCATCAAATGTTTTGGTTCCAATTAATAGTATTTGTAGTGGTGTTACGCCTGGTTCTGCTCCTTGTTCTTTAACTGGATTAGCATCTCCACAAAATATAACTTGTGGGGATTCTTCTATCTTATCTGCCAATGGGAATATTAGTGCTGTTTTTAATCAAGATTTTAATAGTGGAGCCCCTACTGGTTGGTTGTTTACGCAAACACCAACTATTGGAAATAATACTTGCGGTGTTCCATCTTTGGATGGTTCAAGTTTTTTATGGATTGGTTCTGCAGCTAGTTTTCCTAGAACCATGACAACTGTTCCACTTGACTTATCATGTGGTGGAGATATTTGTTTTGAAATGCGTTATGCTATTCAAGGTCAGGCAGCTCCTTGCGAAGGTCCGGATCTTGCTAGTGAAGGGGTTTATTTGCAGTATTCCACAAATGGTCCTGCTGGTCCTTGGATTACAATGGGTTATTGGCCACCTACAAATGGGGGGCAAGCTTCATCGCCTTTTACGCAATGGCAACAATATTGTCAATTAATACCCCCAGGAGCTCAAACATCTCAAACTTCCCTTCGTTGGAACCAAGTAGATGCATCAAATAATATTTTTGATCATTGGGGACTTGATAATATTGACATAAACCCTGCTTTTTGTGCAAATGCACAAATTACGTTTACTCATGATAATTATTCTCTTCCTTCAAATGTAACATCTGGTAGTAATCCAACCCCTGTATATCCTACACAAACAACTAATTATACCATTGTGATGACTAATGGTACAGTTAATTGTAGTGCTACAGTTACAGTTATTGTAGATACTCCTTCTGTATCCGTTAATAATGCAATTATATGTCAAGGTGGTTCCGTTACTTTAACAGCAAGTGCCACTATACCAGGTGGAACTTTTTCTTGGTCTAATGGTCAGGTTGGTCCATCAATTACTTTAACACCAAGTTCCTCTTCAAATTATACGGTTACCTATACACTAGGTGGATGTACTTCATCAGCAATTTCTAATGTAGTAGTTTCTCCAGCTGTCACTAGTACAACAAACATCACTGTTTGTGATGATCAGTTGCCTTATAGTTGGAATGGTTTAACGTTTAATGCTGCAGGAAGTCAGTCTGCTACATTAACGACTGCTGCAGGCTGTGATTCAGTAGCGACTTTGAACTTAACGGTTAATCCTGTGGTCACTAGTACTACAAACATCACGGTTTGTGATGATCAACTTCCTTA
>JAQWKT010000062.1 GCA_029247685.1 Crocinitomicaceae bacterium
CCCTACATATACATCAGAAATTATAAAATCATCTTCCATTTTTTCTTGTGCTCTTGATACAGCAGTAGAAATAGATTCAATAGTTCTTTGAATATTCTGAACCACCCCTTTAACAACCCCAAGTGATTCTGATTTACCCATGGATAAAATATCTATTTTACCATGTTCATTTTTTTCCCCAACAAAACAAACAATTTTTGTTGTACCAATGTCTAAACCTACTATTCGTTTTTTTTCCTCCATTAAATTATCTTTTCTTACATACAATCTGTCCATTGTATTTAACACTTATTTCACGATACTTTTGCCAACCTTCATATGGCATAGCCTGTTCATAAAAAACTTGTAGCCTTTTAAATTTATCTGCAACCACCTTATCTGTTTCAGCTGTTCCAAAAATAATTCTTTGATCACCAAGGCTTGGAATCAAAATAAATTCCTTTTTGGCGTTAATATAAACCTGGCCTATAAGCGCATCAAAGAACGGACTATTACAAACATAATTTGAAATCCTATAAATATCATCCAAAATTCGTTTACTTTTCAATGAGTCATTGTTAATAATTAAATTAAGCTTTTTGTCAGGAACAGGATCGTTAATATTTCCACTAAACAAAATAACTCTTGCTGTATGCAAACTTGACCTTTCAATAATATCGCCATCCTTATCTATATAATATGTATTATTATTGCTGTCAAAAACTCGTGCTATTGGAGATTTTAAAACCACATCGATTAACCATTTAGCTCCATGCTTTTTATATACTTTAACCGATTTAACCTCTGTCATTTCTGAGATAAATTTTTCAATTTCATGAATTGGAAGTTGGGCAGCAATTTGTTTGTTATACACGTACTTCTTTAGTCTCAATCTAGCATATAGCTCTGATTCAGTCAAAAAAACATTTTCTCCTTTAACTTTTATTGAAATAACAGGTTTTAACAAAACCTTATTGGCATCTTTTTCTTGAGACCAATTTAAGAGCAGTATTATTCCAATAAATGAAATTAAAAGCAATATTATCTTACTCCATTTGGGCATCCTTATTTTTTTAATAAAACATTTTTCAGTTTTGAAACCAATCTATCAATATCCCCAGCTCCAGCAGTAACCACAATATCTCGGGTTTTTAAAGAAAAGAAATCAAGCACCTCAAAAGGAGTTAAAAGATGTTTGCTTTTAAGGCTTATCTTTGATAAAAGGGCATCACTTGAAACGCCTTCAATAGGCTCTTCTCTAGCCGGATATATTGGCATCAAAATCAACTCATCCACTTGATTTAGCTGCTCTACAAATTCATTCATAAAGTCTCTTGTTCTTGAAAACAAATGAGGTTGAAAGATCAACGATATTTTTTTATTTGGGTACAACAATTTAACGGAATCAATAAGTGCATTTAATTCACTTGGGTGATGTGCATAATCATCAATATAAATAAGCTTTTTACTCTTTATTATAAATTCAAATCTTCTTTTTACACCCATAAAACTTTCCAAGCCTCTTAATAATTTATTTACAGGCATTCCCAATTCTTTTAAAAGAGCAAAGCAAGCTAGTGCATTTTCTGCATTATGAATCCCCGGCAAACCAAGTTTTACTGTATGAAATTGGCCTTCTGGAGTTTTTATTATCATGTAAAAGGCAGAATCTTTTATCTTTATTTCTGTAGCAGAATAATCCGCATTTTGATTTTGTATACTATAAGTTATTTTGGAACAATTAACATCCAAATTAACACCATGATTAATCACACAAACCCCGAGAGGATTAATTAATTTAACATACTCCTGAAAACTTGAAATAAAAGCATCCTCTTCCTCATAAATATCCAAATGATCAGGATCAACCGAAGTGACAATGCTTGCAAAAGGGCTAAGATGAAGAAAAGATCGATCATATTCATCTGCCTCAATTACGGTATATTCACTTTTTGAGGAAAGCAAAAAATTAGAACCATAATTTGTGCTTATTCCTCCTAAAAAAGCATTACAACCCCATGCACTCTCATTTAAAAGATGAGCGAGTAAAGTTGACGATGTGGTTTTGCCATGAGTTCCTGCTACACACAAAGCCTTCGATTCAAATGTAATTAAACCCAAAACTTCCGCTCTTTTATATATTTGATAAAAATTATCTTGAAAATAAAGTAATTCTTTATGCATCGGCGGAATGGCTGGTGTATAAATAACTAAGGTTCTTTTAGGATTTAAAAAATCATTTGGTATTTGATCCACTTCCTCCTTAAAATGAATTAAAACCCCTTCTTTTTGAAGACTTTCTGTAATGGTAGAGGATGTTTTATCATAGCCAGCAATTTTCTTTTTTTGACTTAAAAAATATCTCGCTAAAGAAGACATTCCAATACCGCCAATACCAATAAAATAATAATTGGTATAATTCAGATTAACCTGGTTACTTTCTTTGTTCATTTATATGCTTTTTCACAAACATCAACAATTTTTTCTGATGCATTAGTAATGGATAATTTAGAAATCTCTGTACCTAAAGTGGTCGATAATTCTTTATCCTTACTTAATTTAAAAACCTTGGCAATAAGATGTTCTTTCACCTCAAAATCTTTTAATAATATAGCCGCTCCTTTCTCTACCAATTCCATTGCATTTTTAGTTTGATGATCGTCGGTAACATTTGGAGAAGGAACTAATATAACAGGCTTTCCAATAGCACATAATTCAGAAACGGATATAGCTCCGGATCTAGAAATTATATAATCTGCAGCTGCATAAGCAAGATCCATCCTATCAATGAATTGATGGAGATGAATATTTGGATATTTTCCAAGCTTAAATAGTTGAGCAAGGGATGCATGGTACAACTTTCCACATTGCCATATTACTTGAATCCCTGAATCATTTAATCTTTTCCTGTTTTTTCTGATGCATTTATTTAAGGATCTAGCTCCTAAGGATCCTCCTATAACTAATACGGTTTTTTTAGAGGCATCTAAACCAAAAAATTCAATCGATTTTTGTTTTTTATCAAAAATATCAATCACATTATTTCTTATTGGATTTCCAGTTATCACTACTTTTTCTGCAGGAAAGAATTGTTTTACACCATCATAAGCACAACAAATAGAACTTGCAGATTTGGACAACATTCTATTCGTTTTTCCAGGAAAAGAATTTTGTTCTTGAATCACCGTTGGAATCTTTAACCAATTTGCCATTTTCAAAGTTGGTCCACTTGCATATCCACCAACACCTATTACTAATTGTGGTTTAAATTTTTTTATAACTCTTCTTGCTTTTAAGAGGCTTTTTAAAATTTTAAATGGAAGTAAAAAATTAGATAATGTAAACTTTCTTTGGAACCCTGAAATAGGTAGTCCAGTAATTTTATAACCAGCCTTTGGCACCCTATGCATTTCCATTTTACCTATTGCTCCAACAAATAATATTTTTGCTGTAGGATTTCTTTTTTTTATTTCATCAGCGATTGAAATTGCAGGAAATATATGGCCTCCTGTTCCACCACCAGAAATAATCACTCTTTTTAATTTTGCCATTATTATTCAAATTTATTAATGGATTCTTTAATTGAATTTAATTTAACCCTAGCTACTGACTGCGTAATTCCAATAGAAACACATGCCATTATTAACGCTGATCCTCCCATTGCCAATAAAGGCATATTTTGCCCTGTAACCGGGAAAAAACCAGTGCAAACAAGCATATTCACACTAACTTGAGAGCAAATCAACATACCAATACCAACACAAATATATGTTTCAAATAGCTTGTCGCTATTCAATCCTATTTTAAAAACCCTAAAAAGCAAAATAAGGTATAATAGAACCAGAAAAAATGCTCCTATAGCACCCAACTCTTCGACAAAACTTGCATAATAAAAGTCGGCATAAGCTTCAGGAATAAATTCTTTTAATTTACCACCACCAACTCCTTGGCCAAATAATGAACCATTACTGATCGCTAAATACGAATTAGAAACTTGTAAATTCGAAAGAGCATCTTGAGGAGCTTCATGATTCACAAACCTATTCTCCCATGTTTGATATCGAGGCAATAAATTTGCGGAAGGAAATGCCTTATGAATAAGAATAGTAAAAAAGCCAGCCAAAAAAACACCCATCAAAATCAATGCTATTTTTTTTAAAGGAACTTTTCCTATATACATTAGCACAATGCAAATTGCAAAGAGCATTGCTGCTGTTGAAAAATTATCTTTTACAATTAAGCCACAAATAACAAAAACAGGAAGAAAAACTGGGAAAACTCCTTCTTTCCAATCGTCTAATTTATTTTTTTTTACTTCAAGCAATCTTGACAAATACAAAATCAAAGCTAGCTTCGCAAAATCGGATGATTGAAAGGTTAGATTAATAAAGGGAACTCTAATCCATCTCCCAGCATCATTTACTTTTAATCCAAAAAACATGGTGAACAAAAGAAGACCTATAGCAAGATAATATAAAAACTTAGCTAGTTTAAAAAAATACTTTGGATTTCTCATATGCATCCAATACATTGAGAAAAATGCTAGCACAACATATATAAAATGTTTGTATAAATATTTAAATGGGGAACCTCCTTCAATTTTTATTAAAATTGGCACAAAACTATATACCGTAACTAAAGAAAAAGAAAGCATCAAAATAGCTATAATCCAAATAACTGAATCGCCTTTTAAATATTTTAAATATTCTCGCATGAATTTTCTACTAAAAAAGAAAAAAGTTTTTACAGCGCTCTAACCGCTTTTTTAAATTGGTTTCCCCTGTCTTCATAACTTTCAAACAAATCAAAGCTTGCACAAGCTGGTGAAAGTAAAACTGTTTCATTTTTTGAAGCTATTTTATAGGCCTGCATTACTGCTCTATGCGCAGAATCAACTTCAATAATTTCTGGGTAATCTTCAGAGAAAGATTCAATGATTTTTTCATTGTTAACCCCAAGACATATTATTGCCTTTACCTTTTCCTTGACTAAGTCTTTTAAATCGCAATAATCATTTCCTTTATCTTCCCCACCAACTATCCAAACAGTAGGCTTATCCATGCTTTCAAGGGCATACCAAGTTGAATTTATGTTCGTTGCTTTCGAATCATTAATGAATTCTATCCCATTAATTTTTGCAACCATTTCTAGGCGATGTTCTAAATTATTGAAGTTTTGCAAACTTTCTCTAACCACTTCTTTTCGAATTTCAAGTACTCTAGCAGCCACTCCTGCAGCTAAAGCATTTTGCGTGTTGTGCTTCCCCTTTAAAGCTAACTCGTGTATTGACATATTAAACTGTGTATTTATATTTATTATTATTTCCTTTTTATCTATATACCCCCCCATTACTTTCTTTTCCAATGAAAATGAAGCCACACTCATTTTCAAATTCATTTCTTGCAGATGACTTCTGATTCTTTTGTCATCTTCATTATAAATGAACCAATGTTTTTTCGTTTGATTTTGTAAAATTTTAAACTTGGATTTTATATAATTTTCAATCGAATTATTATACCGATCAAGATGATCTGGGGTAATGTTTGTTAGAATCGAAATATCTGCGCAAAAATCAAACATTCCATCCAATTGAAAAGAGCTTATTTCAAGCACATACCATTCGTAATCAGACTCAGCAACCTGTTTTGCAAAACTATCTCCAACATTTCCAGCTAACCCTACCTTAAATCCTGCATTTTTTAATATGCTGTAGGTCCATTTAGCAGTGGTCGTTTTGCCATTGCTTCCTGTTATGCAAATTGTTTTTGCCTTGTTATAATACCCCGCAAATTCAATTTCGGAAACTACTTTTATGGATCGTTTAGTAAAATACTCGACAACCGAAACATTATCTGGAATACCTGGAGATTTAACCACTAAATCGGTGTTTTCAAAATCGCAGTATGAATGCCCTAACTCTTCCCAATTAACGCCAATGTCATCTAGCTTATTTTTATTTTCCTCAGATATAACAGCATTGTCAGAAACCAAAACGGACCAACCCATTTTGTTTGCCAAAATTGCAGCTCCCAAACCACTTTCTGCGGCTCCTAAAATGACGATATTTCCTGGTGATATATTCAACTTATCTGACTTTTAAAGTTACGATAGCCACTACAGCCAACAAAACGGCAATTATCCAAAAACGAGCAACAATTTTTGCTTCATGTAGCCCAACTTTTTGATAGTGATGGTGAATTGGAGCCATTCGAAAAACCCGACGACCTTCTCCAAATTTTTTCTTGGTGTATTTAAAATATCCAACCTGAATAATTACCGATAAATTTTCAATCAAGAATACGCCACATAAAACAGGGATTAATAATTCTTTTCGGATAGAAATCGCAAATACCGCTATAATCCCGCCCAAAGCTAAGCTGCCTGTATCGCCCATAAATACTTGAGCTGGATAGGAGTTATACCATAAAAAACCAACACAAGCACCAATAAAACAAGAAATAAATATTACCATTTCTTCGGCATGAGGGATATACATCACATTTAGATAATCCGAGAATTTGACATGAGAGCTAACATAAGCCAATACCGCAAGAGCAATTCCTATAATCGCAGATGTTCCTGTAGCTAAGCCATCTAAACCATCGGTCATGTTTGCTCCATTAGACACCGCGATAACAATAAAAATGACCAATGGAATAAAAATCATCCATACATAATTTGAATCCCCACCCAAAAGCCAATTGTAGTTAAATTCATTGTTCTTAACAAAAGGAATCGTGGTGGTTAACTGATCTGTTTCTATCCATTTATATGGCTCTCCTTCTACAGAGGAATGTTGATGCGAAACAAAACTTTCTCCTTTTTTTAATTCGTAAGAAGAACCAACCTTTTTATGCACCTTTACATCGTCTGAAAAAGTAAGCATGCAACCAATAATTAATCCTACACCAATTTGACCAATAACCTTAAAAATACCCTTTAAGCCTTTTTTATCTTTTTTGAAAACTTTGATGTAATCATCTATAAAACCAATTAAACCAAGCCAAACAGTAGCGATAATCATCGTAATCACATAAATGTTGTGAATTTTAGCAAAAAGGAGGGTTGGAATAAGAATCGATCCCAAAATAATTAATCCACCCATCGTAGGGGTTCCTGATTTTTCGACCTGTCCCGATAAACCAAGATCTCGAACCGTCTCTCCAATTTGCTGTTTTTGCAAAGTCTTTATTACTCTTTTTCCGATTACCACAGAAACAATTAATGAAGAAACTAATGCTAATGCAGCCCTAAAAGAAATATAGCCAAAAAGACCAGCTCCTGGAAAATTGAAATTGTTGAGGTAATCAAAAAGATAGTAAAGCATAATTTCTAATTTTTTAAATATTTTTTTGCGATTTCTTTATCGTCAAAATGATGACGAATGCCATTTATTTCTTGGTATTTTTCGTGTCCTTTCCCAGCTATCAATACCACATCATTTTCAGAGGCAAAAGACAAAGCCATTTTAATAGCCTGTTGCCTATCTAGTACTTCAAAAACATTCGAGTCTTCTTTCCCTTGAATACCAGAAAGCATTTGATCTATTATTTCTTGCGGATCCTCGGATCTTGGGTTGTCTGAAGTAAAAAAGACATAATCACTTTTAGAAAATGCAATAGACGCCATTTTGGGACGTTTATCGACGTCTCTATTTCCACCACAACCAACCACCGTATATAATTTTGCTCCTTTTTTCTTAAAAGATAAAATGGTATCTAATACATTTTCTAATGCATCAGGAGTATGAGCATAATCAATAATAGCGGTTACACCATTGCTCCCTTTATAAGGGTCAAAACGTCCTTCTGCAGAACTCAAATTGCTCAATGCACATAAAACCTCTAATTCATCTTGATTCATTAAAATAGCAGAGGCATAAACCGCCGTTAAATTATACGCATTAAATCTCCCAATTAAGCGTGTGGATAATTCTTTGCCATTTAAGTTTACAAGCAAACCACTTAATTGATTTTCAATGATTTTCACTTTAAAGTCAGCCGGACTTTTTAATGCATAACTATAGCGATTTGCCATTGTGTTTTGCACCACCACATTTCCATTTCTATCATCTACATTTGTTAACGCAAAAGCCTCCCTATCCAATTGATTAAAAAGTTTAGTTTTTACTTTTAAATATTCGGTGAATGTTTTGTGATAATCCAAATGATCGTGAGAGATATTTGTAAAAACAGCTCCTTTAAATTTCAAGCCAAGTGTTCTATTTTGATGAATCGCATGGGAACTAACTTCCATGAACACATATTCACACCCTTCTTGCACCATCTTATGAAGTAGCATATTAATTGCAACCGAATCCGGGGTGGTATGGGTTGAAGGAATAACCTCTTTACCAATCTTATTTTCAACCGTAGAAAGAAGACCAACAAAATGACCCAATGAAGAAAATAAATCGTGTAAAAGAGTGGCAATTGTAGTCTTTCCATTTGTGCCAGTAACACCAATTAAATTCATGTTATCTGAAGGAGCATCATAAAAAACTGAAGATGCTAGCGCTAAAAACTTAGAAGAATTTTTGACCATTACACAAACACAATCTTCCCCAAGCTTCATGTCGCTTTCTACCACAAATGCCCTGCAACCATTATCGTATGCGTTTTGGACAAAATCATGCCCGTTATGAATGGTTCCCTTAATTGCAAAAAATATGCTTTTTGGAGTTGCTTTTTTAGAATCAAAAATTAATTCTTCAACCAGCAAATTAGCATCTCCAATAATTGAAACATAGTCTAGATCAGAAATTATATCTTGTATCTTTTTTTTCATTTATCTACTTCAACTTAATTTGAATTAAAGAACCTTTAACAACAGGCGCATCAACGGAAATTGATTGAGAATACACTCGCCCAAATCCTTTTATTTGAGGAACCAATCCAAGAGATTCAATAAGAAAAACCGCATCCTTTGCCGTCATTCCATTAAAATCTGGCAGCAATCCTTTTTTTAATCGCATCTCATTTAGGGAAATCTGATTATTTTTCACAACAGGTTTTACCCAAATATCTTTGGTGTTTTTCTGATGTTTCACCCCCAGTCTACTCATCAGATAAGTCAAATCTTTTTTATAAGAAACTGCAACTTTTGGCAAAGAAGAAGACCTAACATTTGATTCGTTAATCGCTTCATGATACTCCAACCTTGTTGCATAAACCTTGTTGGCTATTGCATTAAAAACAGTTCCTGAAACCTTTGCTCCATAAATCTCCACCTTCGGATCACTAACCACTACTATACAGGAATAAATCGGTTTATTAGCAGGAAAAAAACCAACAAATGAAGCCTGGTATTTACCTTTATCTCTTCCATCGTATTGATTTGTTTCGTTTAATAATTTTGCGGTACCCGTTTTGCCAGCAATTTCAAATTGAGTGGAGGTTAACTTTTCTCCCGTCCCCCCTTTTTTCATCACCCCTATCATGCATTGTCTCAATATTTCCACCGTTGATTTTGAACAAACTTTGGAAATCAAAACATGAGGAGAAAACTCTTTAACCGCTTTTCCATTTTGAACAATTTGTTTAACAAATTGAGGGCGAAGCATTTTCCCATTATTTGCAACTGCATTGTAAAAAGCAAGTGTTTGCAATGGCGTTTGCTCGAACTCATATCCTATAGCCATCCAAGGCAAGGATATCCCAGACCAACCCTTGCTTCCTGGACTATGAAACTTTGGAACTGCTTCTCCCGCTATAGAAACTCCTAATTTTTTCGTTAATCCAAAAGACTCCAACCTACTAATAAATAAATCCGGATTATCCTTATATGCATCATGAATAATTTTTGAAAAAACATTGGAGGATTTTTCAAATGCTCTTTTGATGGTTATTTCGCCATAACCGCCGGCCCTTGAATCGTGAAGAGATCTATCATAAAACGTATATTTTCCATTTGCATTAACCAGATCATTTATCTTTACCTTCTCGTCCTCCAACAAGGCCATTAATGAAGCCAATTTAAACGTGGAACCCGGAACAGATTTTGTCCCTACCGCATGATTATAACTTTCTAAATACCTACCATTTGAATTTCTGGTTAAATTAACAATCGCCTTAACAAAACCTGTGTTCACATCCATTACTACCACACAACCACTTCTTGCCTCCTGAAGTTTTAATTGCTTTTCAAGTTCTGAGTGCGCAACCTCTTGTATATCCTTATCAATGCTTGTTATAATGTTTGCCCCATCTTCGGACTCCTTTATCACTTCGCCGGTTTTTTTCCACCCACTAGATATCTTTTGTTCTATTTCTTTTCCAGGCTTTCCTTTTAAATAAGACAAGAACGCTCCCTCTAAACCAACTCTATACTCTTTGCCATTATCGTTTTTGTAATAACCAAGAGTTCTTTTAAGAAGCTCTCCATTTGGACGCTTTCTTTTGCTCGTTTGGTTGTTATCTATAAACCCTCCTTTGTATTTTCCCAATTCAAATATTGGCAAAAGAGAAAGCTCTTTTCGTTGCTTGTTCGTAACGGACCTTTTAATTAAAAGGTATTTGTTTTTTTCCTCTCTAGCCTTTGTTATTTTTTGTTGATAATAAGAAGGTTCTTTTTTAAACAACCTAGAAAGCCCCTTGGATAATCCGGATATTCCTTCATCAAAATCCGATTGACTAACAATGGTTGGGTCCATGTAAATGTCAAAATAAGTTACGGAAGTAACCAAAGGAGAAAAGTTAGCATCTAAAATATCTCCAAATCTAGCCTCTCTATCGACCGTTCTGGTTTTGATTGATTTAGAACCAAAATTTAAAAGATTTCCAGAACCCTCGAGCTGAATTGAAATCGTTTTAGTAAATCCAAAAAGCAAAATGGAAACAAATCCGAAATACACGGAATACACCTTCCACAACATGTATTTTTTTTCTTTTGCTATTTTCATCGTTTAACCCTAATTACTTTTGTTGCATTTAGCGTTTCCACAAGCCCTGTGTCCACTTTATCTATTAATTTATAACGCAAACTCTCCTCTTCAAATCGAGCATTTGCCTCTACATATTCGGCCTTTTTTTGCTGCAATTCTTTTTCGGATTGATCTCGCTCCGTTATCAACTTTTTACTGTAATACCCCTTGGCCACAGAAATGATTAATAAAAAAATAATGAAGAAAATAAACGGAAGATTATTTAACACAAAGTCCTTTGTCAAAAACTCCCCATTCATGATCATCGCAAAGGATTTTTTTGCACTATTCTTTTTTTCAGCCTTTTCGTTTTTTTTACTTATCATTTCTTTTTCCTATTCTTAGTTTAGCACTTCTAGATCTTGAGTTTCTTTTTAACTCGACCTCATCAGGCACTATTACTTTTCTATTTATCTCGTCAAATGGTTTTTGCGAATGACCAAAAAAATCCTTTTGCTCCATGCCGCTAAAATCTCCTTTTTTGAAAAAATTTTTAACCAACCTGTCTTCTAAAGAATGGTAGGATATTACCACTAATCTTCCATCTACATTTAGCAACTTTTCACATTGAAGCAAAAACGATTTTAAGACTTCTATCTCTTGATTTACCTCGATTCGAATCGCCTGAAAAACCTGTGCTAAAAATTGATTTCTTTTTTTAGCAGGAGCCATGTCTTGGATGGCATTCATTAGTTTATGCGTAGAATCAATTTTCTGCTCCTCCCTTTTTAAGACAATCCTAGAAGCAACTTTAAACGCATTTTTTAATTCTCCGAAGTCTCTAAAAACTCTAGCTAAATCCTTTTCTTTATATTGGTTAATCACCTCGCTTGCTGAGAGCGGCGCATGTTGATTCATACGCATGTCTAAAAAAGCATCGGATCGAAATGAAAACCCTCTTTCAAATTCGTTAAATTGGTGGGAAGAAACCCCAAGATCGGCAAGAATACCATCTACTTTTTTCACGCCAAGCGCATGAAGATGGTTGGTCATGTATTTAAAATTAGATGGGATAAAAGTAAAATTACTTGCCTTCCAAGCGTTTTTTTGCGCATCGGCATCTTGGTCAAAGACATACAAATGCCCGCTTCCTTTTAATTTATCAGAAATAAGTTTGGAATGCCCACCACCTCCAAAGGTAACGTCTACATATATTTTGTTGGACTGGATATCAAGCCCATTGATACTAGGCTCAAGTAAAACCGGAATGTGGTAGTCTTCTATTTTATTCATTTTCCAAATCACCCATTACTTCGTCTGCTAAATCCGCAAACTGAGCCATGTTTCCTTCGATCATTTCGAAGTATTTGGATTTTTCCCAGATTTCAACCCGGTCGTTGTAGGCAATTATCATTGCTTCTTGTTTCATTCCAACCCTCTCCATGTGTCCAGTTGGAATTAAAACACGACCAGCCTTATCTAGACAAACCAGCTTTGCTCCCTGATGAAATAACCTATAAAACATTCTGTTTTTTGGTTTAAATAAATTCATCTTGGAAAGCTTTAGACTTATTTTTTCCCAATCTGGAAGAGGATACAAGGTTAAACAATCCTCAAAACCCTTATTGAGCATAAAGTCTCGCTGTGTTGCAGGAGAAAGTTGCCTTCTTAATGAAGAAGGGAAAAGGAAACGCCCTTTGGCGTCGATTTTAACTTCATATTCTCCTACTAATCCTGACATAGCTTTATAATGGATAAAATTAAGTGATAATTACCACTTTTTACCACCAATAGTTTATATTGTTGAAAACTTCTTACGAAAACAAAGATATTAAGTTTCTTTTAAAATATAAAACATTGTAAAACAATAACTTATAAAAGTGGTAAAAAGTGGATTGTTAATAACTGAATAAAAATTGTTAATAACTACATGCTAGACAAAAACCAGAAGCAATATCAAATGAAATTTGACATTTCAAACACATATAAAAAATTAAATGCAGGGTGTTTTTTATTGAAAACAAAGGAGCTTTTACTCAAAGGAAAAGTAGATAATTGGAAGACGATGGATGAGTAGATAATGGAGCATAATGAAAGAAAAAGGCCCTTAATAAACTCAAAGTAAAACCCTAAAAACCAAGCTATTTTATTAATGCCTACAACTCTTTAAAAGAAAAGGATTCTTGTAAACGAACTCCTTTTTCTGTCTGCTGAAGCGTACAGCATTCGTTGACACTATCGTGCTCAAAAAACAAGACAAAATTTTCGTCTGTTGCTCTATTTAAAAACTTTGCTTTTTCACTTAAGGTTAGAAGTGGGCGAGTGTCGTATCCCATTACATAAGGCAGTGGAATATGACCAACACTAGGTAACAAATCCGCCATAAAAACAATGGTTTTTCCTTTGTACTGTATGTGCGGAATCATCATGCTATCGGTATGTCCGTCTACAAATAATATTTCCGAAAAAGGGAGATCAAATTGGGTGGCATTTTTTGAGATAAACTCAAGCTGTCCGCTTTCTTTTATTGGATGAATATTTTCTTTTAAAAAGGATGCTTTTTCTCTGTTATTTGGATTAATAGCCCATTCCCAATGCTCTTTATTGCTCCAAAATTTTGCATTTGGAAAAGCGGGTTCATACCTATTTTTTTTGGCGTTCCAAGCAATTGCTCCACCACAATGATCGAAATGTAAATGCGTAAGAAAAACATCCGTGATGTCTGATCTTTGAAACCCTAACTTGTGTAGATTTTTATCCAAATCATCATCCCCATGAAGATAATAGTAAGAAAAAAACTTTTCGCTTTGTTTGTTACCAATTCCAGTGTCTATCAAAATGAGCTTGTCTCCATCTTCAATAAGCATGCTTCGCAATGCCCAAGTACACATGTTATTGGAATCTGCGGGGTTTGTTTTTTGCCACAAAGACTTTGGCACTACACCAAACATGGCTCCACCGTCTAATTTAAAATATCCGGTATTTAGAACATGAATTTTCATCGTTTATGCTGATTTAATACTTGAAAACGCGTTGTCGATAAATTTTTTCTCCTAAAGCTACTTTGATTAAATACACCCCCGATTTCAGAGACTTGGTGTTTATTTTTTTGGAGTTTGAAAAACAAATCAACTCTCCACTCAAATTAAACAAAGAGAGTTCTATTTCCCCAGAAAAGTTTGTGTTAAGAAAAAGTTGATTTTGGAAAGGGTTTGGATAAAGAACAAAGGCAGACGAATTTATTTCTCCTACTTGAATAGAAGGTTGACCATAACCAACAACAACAGAATCAATAGATGAACATCCTGCATCATCGGTAACGGTGACCGAATAGGTTCCTGGTGATAATCCAGACATGGAAGAAGAAATCATGGAATTACTCCAAAGATACGTATATGGAGCCGTGCCACCAGATGCAACAACCGCTGCGGATCCATCGCTTGCCCCTAAAATTGACTCGTCAACAGAAGACATGTTTAAAACAATATTTACATTCAAGCAAGAGTCTTCTACTTCACATACTTGAATCCCTGCTGTATTTGACGTATATGCAAAATCCTTAATCGTAATACTCATAATAGTGTCAGGAACATCTACTCGTATCCAAGCATAATGTTCCAAAGAGGTGCTATCAAAAAAACGCACCCCTAAATACCCATCCACTACACCACCATTAAACTGCGAACCAAAACTAGAACCTTGCAGGTAGGTTATAATAGGTAAGGCACTAGTCAATGAGTTCCATTGAGAGGAAAAATCGTTAACAGAATCTTGACATTGCATTCTTTTTGCCTCTCCCAATCCAGCCTCGAGCACTTGATTTGATGAAGCACTGTTGGCTTCAAATTGAATATATCCAATAGCAGACGAACCATTGAGGTTAATCACAAAATCAACCATCCCATCCGAATTTAAATCAAGATTGTAGTCAAAATCCCCTCCAATAGGAGTTATAGTGGTATCTGCTATATCCACATAATTCACCTGTGAAAAAACAGATAAAGAAAAAAACAAACCAAAAAACAGAAGAATATTTTTCATGAAAAAATCTAATTTCAATAGACAAATATAGACAAAATAAAAAGTCCTTTATCTTTTATTTTGTCTTATACTTAAAAAAGAAATTTGCATAAATTATTTTTGATAAAGAAAAAAAATAAGGAGACAACAATAACGAAAGAATTGCAACTATTGAAATCTTCCAAAATGAAGACAAAGAAGGAAAAAAAAGATAGGTAGACACCCAAACTGCAACAAAAAGCGCCACTCCTAATGCATAAGCCACATACATTGCCCCAAAATAAAAACCAGGCTCTTTTGAATAACTTTGGCCACAAGAATTACACTTTTCACGAACATCCCCAAGATGCTTAATGTTATATGGGTGCGCCACTAAGAAATCGCCTTCATGACAAACTGGGCACTTAAACTTTAAAATGCTATACAATTTGGTTCCTTTTTTCATGAAAAACATAAATTTAGAACTTCAAACTTAAACAATTATTTACCTTAGCAAGGTGAAAAACAGCAAAAACTAAAACTTGAAAAATTTTACACTTATAAACATTAAAGGACTTGTTCAGGCGGGCGAAAATATCCCAGACCTCAAAAAAGGGGAGGAAATGAACCAACTTCCAATAATAAAAGATGCTTATTTGATGGTTGTAAACAACGTCATTAAAGCGTATGGAAAAATGTCTGAATACAAACCCAAAGAAGAAAAAAACAGAGAGGTAATTGATGCTAGTGGAAAATTTGTTTTTCCAGGGTTTTGTGACTCGCATACGCATTCTGTTTTTGCAAAAACTAGAGAAAGTGAATTTGTCGATAGAATTAACGGCTTATCTTATGAAGAAATTGCTTTAAAAGGTGGTGGAATTTTAAATTCAGCAAAAGCCATGGAAAAAATTAGCGAGGAAGAACTATTTGAAAAGTCCATGCAAATCGTTGAAAAAATTAAAAAATCCGGAACAACAGCATTAGAAATAAAATCTGGGTATGGATTAACCAAAGAATCCGAATTAAAAATACTGAGGGTTATAAAAAGAATTAAAGAAAAAAGTGCCATAAAAATTAAAGCAACTCTTCTTGCTGCTCATGCTTATCCTAACGAGTTTAAAGATAACCATCAAGGATATTTAGACATCATAATAAACGAGATCATTCCTGAGGTTTCCAAGAATAATCTAGCGCAATATATAGATGTTTTTTGTGAAAGAAATTACTTTTCTGTTGACGAAATGGAACAAGTCTTAAAGGCTGGAAAAAAATACAACCTAACCCCTAAAGTACATGTAAATCAATTCTCAATTCTTGGCGGAATCCAAAAAGCAATTGAATACAATGCCCTATCTGTTGACCACCTTGAAGAACTAGATGAAAATGACCTAAAAACACTTGAGTCTAGTAATTGCATCGCCACAATGCTTCCAGGTTGTTCTCACTTTTTAGGAATTCCATTTGGCGCTGCTAAAAAAATCATTAATAACAATATTGGACTATCATTGGCAAGTGATTTTAATCCTGGATCATCCCCCTGCTATCATCTTTCCACAATATGGTCCTTGGCCTGTATTAAAATGAAATTAACCCCCGAACAAGCATATAACGCCCTTAGTGTTAATTCCGCATATGCTATGGGGCTTGAAAAATCACATGGCAAAATAAAAAAAGGAAGTTCCCCAGGAATTATTCTCTCCAAAAAAATGGAGAACATCGCGCAAATACCATATTTCTTTGGAGAAGACTTTATAGACAAAGTTTTTGTCTAATTTTGAATTAATTATGAGAATATTTTTTTTAAGCTTCCTTTTTTTGAGCATTACTACTTTTTCGCAAAGCGAAAGCAATGCCTATGGGTTATTATGGGAGGCTAAAAACAAACAAACCAATCAAAAGGTATACCTCTTTGGTAGTATTCACAGCAACGACAAATCCTTTTTTAACTTTTCAGACTCACTATATTATTATTTTAAAAACAGTGAATTGCTGGTTTTAGAAGCAGACCTCCTTTCGATTGAAGGGTACCCAAGTATTCAGGGAAATAAAAAATCGCTTAAAATAGATCCAAACGGTGAAGTTTATAGCACTAGTAAAACACCTAGCAACTCTATATACGGAAATGAAGACGGCATGCCACAGTTTTTAGATGCTTATTTTCAGGAATATGCCGAAAATTCCGGAATGAAAATTAAATTCTTAGAAAGTATTGATTTTCAATTAGATCTAGTAAAAAAATTGACTGTAAACAAAGTGAAATCTAGCGATAATATAATAACACTCAACAAACTAAAAAAAACATATCTTAATCGAGATATTCATGGCATAGCAAGGGAAGTAAAAAAGTCGATGGAAGAAAATAATTACCATGAGCTTTTCACTAAAAGAAACATAAGCATGGTTGACAGCATCCTTAAATTTTCAAAAGACCAAAACCCTTTTTGTGTTATTGGTTCTGGACATTTTGGAGGGGCAAATGGCATCCTTAGAATTCTTGAAAGAAAAGGTTTTAAAGTTAGAAGCATCAAGCACACCATGTCAAATGTTGCATCAAAAGAAAAGACCGCAATTAAAAACATAAAACATTACACCCTCACAGATACTGTCGTTAAATTAAATGCAAACTTTCCTGGAAAACCAAACCTCAAAATTGAAGAAAACGAATCAAAGACATACTCTTACACTGAATTTGGCCAAGGAAACCATTATTCTATAGAAATAATCCCACATAATAAAAAAGAAAAAATTGAAGATCTTGCCAATATTCACATTTCCAATTCTAAAGGAATTCCTGCGATAAAAAAAACACTAGGAACAGGGGAGGTAATCGTGGATGGTATTTCAGACACTTATATTGAAGGACTTCACCACATCCGAATTATGCAAAACGATAAATATTATTTACTCATTAAAGCCACAGGGGGTAATAAATTTATGAGTTCAGAAAGATTTAAAAAGTTTTTTGGAAGCATTTGGTTTTACGAATGATACAATAATGCTAATAGAGATAAACAACAAAAACATTGACTCCCGATTAATTGATCAAGTTGTCCAAAAATTAAAAAAAGGAGAACTTGTTGCTCTTCCCACTGACTCGATATATACCATCGCTTGTGATTTAAAAAATAAGAAAGCATTAAAGAAACTAAGCGATTTCAAAAACACGCCCATAAAAAAAGCTTCTTTTTCTATTATCTGTGAAAATCATTCTTCTATATCGGATTATGTAAAACCAATAGATCGAAAAACATTTAAAATTTTAAAAAGAAACCTACCTGGACCCTTTACATTTATTCTTCATGCTTCATCGATTGTTTCAAAACTCTTTAACTCAAACAAAAAAGAAATTGGAATTAGAATGTCATCAAATAACATCATAAATGAGATAATCAATAAACTTCAAAACCCAATTGCCGTCTCTTCTTTATATGACAATGAAGATATTCTGCTTGAATATTTCACAGATCCATTTGAAATTTTTCAAAGGCACGAAAACACTATTGCTCTAATTGTTGATGGAGGGAAAGGGAAATTAATTGCGTCTACTGTGGTTAATCTAAAAGACAACGATGTAGAAATAATTCGGCAAGGAGCAGGAGTTTTAAAGTAATTATAGTTTTCAACCAAAGCCTATTTATTACTTTGTGAAGTAATAAACATTAAACCATAAATAGATCTTAAATTAGCATAACTATTTATATATAATGATGGATGTTTCAATTTATTTAAACCCTTGTAAAAAAAAATCAAGCACTTTCGCCGATGGAAAGATTGGTCATAACATAATCGAATACAATGAAGATTCATTTCCGGAGATTCACAAAAACTCTATTGCTTTAATTTCAATCCCTGAAAACCGAGGCAATAACAAAAATGAGAATAAAAAGCCCTACTTATTTGAAGATGATTTTTATCACTTGTATTGGAGAAAAAAATGGAATTTTGAAATTTATAATCTAGGAGTAATCATTCCTGGCGAAACCATTAACGATTCTTTTATTGCCCTCTCTGAAGTAATGAGTTTTTTGATAAAAAAAGGGTGCCTCCCAATAGTTGTTGGGGGAACTCAAGACCTAACTCTTTCTATGTATAATGCCTATGAAAAACTTGAACAAACAATAAATACATGCGCAATAGATTTTAGACTAGATCTTGGGGACATTGAAAAAGATGCTACTAAAGATGGCTTTTTGAGTCATTTGTTAATAAAGAGACCTTGTTACCTATTCAACCATTCCAATATTGGTCTTCAAGCCCCACATGTCAACTTAAAAGAAATAGAATTGTTTAATAAGCTTTATTTTGAGAGTTGTAGCCTAGGAGAATTTAACAACAATTTCAAAAAAGCAGAACCTCATTTAAGAAACACCGATTTAATCAGCTTTGATTTTAACAGTATCAGAAAATCAGATGCAAATTATTTCGAAAACAACATCAATGGATTTTATGCAGAACAAGCATGTCAAATTTCGCATTACGCAGGCATTAGTGATAAATTAAGCTCTATTGGTTTTTTTAATTATGACATGGAATTTGCTTCAATCGAATCCAATGCGCTAATTGCAGAACTAATTTGGTATTTCATAAACGGCTATAGTTTAAGAAAAGGAGATTATCCAATTGGAAATAAAAAAAATTACACAAAATTCTCTGTTAATCTTCAGAAAGTTAACGAGACAATTATATTCTACAAAAGTGACAAAAGTACAAGATGGTGGATGGAAGTACCACACCCACCTTCAGACGCAAGAAAATACGACCGACATTACCTAGTTCCTTGTGAAAAAGAAGATTATGATAACGCAATGAAAAATGAAATACCAAACTTATGGTGGAAAACATACCAAAAATTACAATAAATAAAATCATTCTAATGCATCAAAATAAAGGCAACAAAATTCGCCATAAATCACAATAAAACTAAATGTATTGGTATTTTGTACATAAATTAGTAATTTGTTATAAAATTTAATTATTTTAGAGCCCATTTTATTAGGTAAAATCACTTCGTTTCTCTTGATAAATGGACAACAATTAGGCTTTTAAACTCTTTTATGAAGAACTTTTTATGGTCGTTACTCTTCTTAAGCTTCTCTGCTTTCTCTCAGCAGGATAAGTTGATAACGCATTTCATGTATGACAAAATGAGCATTAACCCTGGGGCAACCGGGATGAGTATTACTAATGATGCTGGTATTTGTGGAACATCTATTTACAGAAATCAATGGGACAAAGTTAATGGAGCACCGAACTCTGCAGTCCTTAATGTAGAAGCAAACCTAAGCAGGTTTTTCCCCGGAGGAGTTGGGATTTCTTTTTATCATGACGCGATAGGATTTGCTAGACAAAACAATGTTTTATTAAACTATTCGTATCCTTTATCCATTGGCAACATTGGAACCTTAGGGATTGGTGTCGGCGTAGGAATAATGAGCTATGGCATGAAACCTAACTGGGTTCCACCAACAAACAACCCTGATCCATCCTTACCAACGGACTGGTCTGCGGTTAATCTTGACCTTAATTTTGGTTTATACTTTAAAGGAAATGATTATTACGCTGGATTTTCTTCTACTCACTTGAGTGAAAGTGTTCTTGAAGGAACAAACAATCTTTCTGAAAACTTTCAATCTGCAAGACATTATTATTTAATGGGAGGAAAAAACTTTCGAGATGTAGGAGGTGGCGATATCGATGTTCAAATGCTATTAAGAACAGACATGGTCAAATTTTCTGCAGATATTAATGCACGATACATATACAATCTATCTGGAAAAGATTTGTGGGGAGGATTAACCTACAGAACATCGGATGCAATTGCTATAATGCTTGGGTATTCACCAATAGATCAATTATCTGTTGGATACTCTTACGACATTACTTTAAATAAATTATCAAGCATCTCAAGAGGCAGTCATGAAATGTTTGTTAAGTATTGCATTTACATTCCACCACCACCTATACAAAAAACTCATCATCCAAGGTGGTTATAAAAAAAACACATAAATTATGTAACCATTTTTATTATACCGCCGTTATAACGTAAGGCCAAGAAATGTAAGCTGTTAGTATTGGTTAAAAAATTAAGACGACAAAAAAATAAATGATTATGAAAAGATTTTTGTTACTTATGGGATTAGGAGCGTTTGTATACGCATGTACGCCGGCAAGGTCCTATGAACTAATTGGAACTCAAGGAAGAAAACCATTCTATCCTGAATTACCTGTTGGAATGGTCTATATTCCAGCTGGAGGATTTACCATGGGATTAATGGATCAAGACATCTTCCAAACCCAAGATGCGAAACACAAAACAGTTTCTATTGCTTCCTTTTACATGGATCAAACCGAAATCACTAACAATGAATACAGACAATTTGTAGATTGGGTACGTGATTCTATTGCTCTTGAAAAACTTGCTTTAAGAGCAAGTGGTAAACAATCAAAGGATGGAGATATTAGCGGAGTAGCTGACTTCATAAATTTTGAACAAGACGTCTTATTCCTTAAAACGCAAACAGATGACCCTCCTTTTATTGATTATTATGACAATATAAATCAAGAGGATACTGTAAACTATTGGGATGAACCTTCTGAAGATTATTTCTTAAAGGAAAACTTTGAAACCGATGCTGGGGAATTATTAGATCTTATTCAAACTGCCTATGCAGCTGATCCAGCTGATGGTCGACTTAGATTAGAAGAAGCAAGGAAAATGCTTTCTCTTAATTGGTATGACAATCCTCAAATAGATTATAGTGACCCAAGGATTATGCCTCTACTTGTTGACATGTACCTTCCATCGCATGAGAGATATTTTAAAAGAAGAGAGATCGATACACGAAAACTAATATACGAGTACTATTGGATTGATTATGTAGAAGCTGCAAAAAAAGGAAAAGTTGGCGAGTCTGCTGGAGCATTTAATTTTAGTGCTTCACCACAAAACGCAAACTCAAGAGTTGACGGAATGGATGGTGCCTTATTATACAACAAGAATCAACCTGAAATTAATCCAAGTAGAAACAATGTTAATCGCGGAACCCCAATAAACAAGGTTAATTCTGACGGTTCATTTAGTGAGATAACTGATGCTGGAGAAGATGACACAGGAAAGAAATGGAGCGATGAGACTAAAAATGAAGGTTTTGATGGAGATGGATTTATCTCAGGAAAGGACAAAGACATTGGATTTCTAAATAGGAAAATGGGATGGAATGCATATAGAGGCCATTCGGACAGAAGCCGATTTATTATTCATGAGAAAATCGCTGTTTATCCAGATACTTTATGTTGGGTTCATGACTTTACCTATTCAAATAACGATGACATGGCTAACATGTATTTTTGGAATACCGCTTATGACAACTACCCTGTTGTGGGAATCACATGGAAACAAGCAAAAGCATTTTCTGTATGGAGAACACAACTCATGAACAGTTATCTAGTTTCTAATGGAGATGTTTATGTAAACAATTTCAGATTACCTTCTGAGGCTGAATGGGAAAGAGCTGCAAGAGGAGATTTAGCTCTTGAATCTTATCCATGGGGAGGTCCGTATATTAGAAATGCATCTGGTTGTTTCTTAGGAAACTTTAAACCAATGAGAGGACGTTATTTTGAAGATGGAGGTTTACATACTGTAAAAGTATTTTCTTATAACCCTAACAATTTTGGTCTATTTTGCATGGCTGGAAATGTATCCGAGTGGTGTGAGTCTGCATATGACGAATCTAGTTATGAATTTATGCATGATTTAAATCCAGAATATCGTTACGATGCTAAAAAATGGGATCCGCCAGTAATGAAGAGAAAAGTAATTCGAGGAGGATCTTGGAAAGATATTGGTCATTATCTACAAGTTGGTGCTCGTTCTTACGAATATCAAGATACCGCAAAATGTTACATCGGATTTAGAAATGTAATGACACATCTTGGTCGAGGAGGAAAAGACTTTACTAAAGAAGGTGGTGAAGAAATTCAAAGCGATATTCAATTGAGATAAATAAAGAGAAAAGAAAGAAAAAGTCTATTAATAATTTAAGTAAATTTTAAAAAATCAAATATTATGAGTTCAGGAGATCAAAGTTTTTTTGCAAGTAAGAAATGGAAAAACATAATGAAATATGTTTATGGATTAGGAGCAGCAGTAGTAATTGTTGGTGCATTGTTTAAAATTATGCACTGGCCTGGTTCAGGAATCCTATTGACAGTTGGTTTATTAACAGAAGCGGGTATCTTTATTATGTCTGTGATGGAACCTGTCCATGAAGACTTACACTGGGAATTAGTATATCCAGAACTTGCGGGTGTTGCTTCTGAAGATGGCGAAGTTGCTATCGAAGAAGATCAAACCGAAATCCAACGACTAACAAACATGTTAGAAGAAGCTCAAATTGACAAAGCCTTAATAGACAAGCTTGGAGATGGAATGAGAAATCTTGGAGAAAATGCAGCACAACTTAAATCTACTACATCAGCTATTTCAGCAACAGACGGATATGTTTCTAGCCTTCAAGATGCATCCGAAAATGTTAACATGCTTTCCGATGCTTACTCTAGAGCATCAGACAAAATCGCAAATCTTACCGAAACTGCTGGAGATTCAGAGTCTGTAGGTGAGCAAATGACTAAAATATCGAAGAATTTATCTTCTCTAAATAACGTATACGAATTACAACTTCAAGGAGCAAGTGCGCATCTTGAATCCACTGAAAAATTCCAAGGACAAGTTTCTGAAATGATGGAAAACCTTGCTGCTTCTTCCCAAAACACAAAGAACTACAAGGAAAACATGGAAATGATGGCTAAAAACCTTACGGATTTGAACAACATATATGGAAACATGTTGCGTTCAATGAAAGGCGAATAATTTTAAAGTAAACTAAACAACTACTTGTATAATACTAATTATATAAAACAAAATTAAAATGGCAGGAGGTAAGGAAACACCAAGACAAAAAATGATCGGGATGATGTATCTCGTATTAACCGCACTACTAGCACTAAACGTGTCAAAATCTATTCTAGATGCATTTTGCTCTATTGAAGAAGGTACGCAAACGGCAGCAAGAGAACAACTAGCTGCAGGGGATCAATTTAAGGAAATACTAGTAGGTGAGCAAGCTGCAAACGCAAAACAAAATCCAGCAAAAGCAGCAAAAATTGGACGACTTCTAAAAAATATAGAAGATATAGATAAAGAAACAGGCAAATTTATTCAACTGGTAGATGAAGCTAAATTTCATATCATGAAATTGTCTGGAGAACAAGTAGTTACAGCAAAAGATAAAAGCAAGGAGCATGTGGTTTGGAACTTTAATAAAAAAGGGCCAAAAAATAAATATGGATGTACCCCAGCTCGACTTAATCTTTATGCAATTCAGGCAAAAGACCAATATGACATTCCTATGCACGAATTGGTTGGTGAAGAAATCGCAAAACCCAACCCTGCTAATCGAGGCATGAAAATATGGAAAGGGTTGCTTGATTTCAGAAGCAAAGTTTGTGACATTGTTGGAAGCTATGAAGTTCCTGGAGATAAAGACACAGTTACAGGGTCTCCAACATTTGGTAAAATGATAGGTGGAATAAAATATGTATCTAAAACCACTAAAATAAATAAGTTCAAAGATCCAAAAGACTTAGACAAGCAGGTTTCAGCAATGGTGGCCAAACTAAACATCAAACATGGGGAAGATGCAGGCATTATCAAAGACTTGTATAAATCATTAACAAAGCTTGAGATACACCCTGAGGTAAACGGTGTGGCTAATGTGCATTGGATCGGAAAAACCTTTGACCACGCACCATTGGTTGCTGCTATAGCGTCACTTTCCCAATTGCAATTGGATGCGCTTACCGCAAGAACAAAAGCAATAAAACACCTAAAGGGTAGAGTCTCTACAGGTGATTTCTCTTTTAACAAATTAGTGGCATTTGCTGGTGGACCTGGTGTTGCAGAGGCAAATAGCCCATATACAGTTGAAGTGGTTCTTGGTGCATATGACTCTGACAACAA
Source organism: Crocinitomicaceae bacterium (assembly GCA_029247685.1). Lineage (GTDB taxonomy): Bacteria > Bacteroidota > Bacteroidia > Flavobacteriales_D > Crocinitomicaceae > UBA952. The sequence continues at coordinate 24,861 of JAQWKT010000062.1, forward strand.
GCCAGAGGCAACGTTAGATTCTGTAAATGGAGTTGCACTACCAAAAGCAATCAACTTAAAAACAAGTAATGGTACTGCTATTCTTGAAAGAACAGCTGGAGGAGAAACAGAAACATTATCCGGAACAATTTCTATTCAGTCCAAATCTGGAGGAAAAAAATCAGAATCATGGTCTGTTAAAGTAGGTGTAGTAACCTCCGATAAAGAAGCAACGGTAGAAATGCCAGAAATGCGAGTTTTGTATGCGGAAATTGACAATATCTTAAGATGTGCCGCAGGTGGACAGTACAAATCAGTTACTTTATCTGGTGGAGGAGCAAGAAAGAAAGGAAATAGAGATTATGTTTGTAAGCCAAACAAGTCTCAAATAGGAAAAACAATAAAGTTTTCTCTTAAAGCCGTCACTCCATCTGGTGAAAGTGTTAGCCTTAAGCAATCCGAAGGATATTTGGTAAAACCATGTCCTAAGCCAAAAATATTTTTAAATGGAAGTGATTCCCCTAAAGCAAGGCTTGGTAGAGGAGGATTAGCCCTAAAATATGGAGATAATGTCCCATTTTCTCCAAGCAAAGGTTCTTTTTATGTGAAAACATATACCCTATTTGTTCCAGGATTACCTCAACCACTTACAGGAGGAGGAAAAGCAATAAAAGGAACGTATTTAAAAGCAATGAGAAGTTCTGGAGCGAAAGAATTTGCAATCTCCGTTTCCTACGGAGGGACATCTTCGGGTGAAGTTTTCTTCAAATTCACTTTATAAAAATATAAATTATGAAAAATTTTCTTCTATTATTTTTGTTTATCATTCCTACTTTAGCTTATACGCAACCTAAAATAGGACCGGATAATGTAATCACCTCTCCAAACAATCCAGGTTCGGGAGTAATTGATGGAGTATATCGAAAAAGTGATATCATCTCTAAAAGACAGCCTGTTGCCTATGAACATGTTAGAGAATCCGATTATGTTTGGGGGAAAAGAACATGGAGCTACATTGATCTTAGAGAAAAAATTAATCATTCGTTGTACTTTCCAACTGAGAAATATTTAACCAGTGCATCTAAAGGGGCAACTAATGAATTACAAGCTTCTGCTCAAGGACGATACAGTTTATATTATATTTTAACTAAAAGCATGCAGGACAAAACGATTACTGCTTTTTATGCTGATAGAGGAAAATCAACTGATTTGAATACAGGAGAAGAGATTCCGGCAATCGTTGGAGGGGACTCTTTTAAATATCCTTTAGATCCAAATGATTCTGATTTTGATACCAAGCTTCAAAACATGATTGGAAAGCAAACCTTTGATAAAGATGATCCAATTTATGACCCAAACACAAACCTTGCTTGCTATATTTCAAATAATGCACCGCAAGAAATTAAAGATGCAGTTGTTGCTAATTCTGGAGCTTATCAATTTACGGTTATGCAAGGTGATCAAGAAGACGAAAGGGCATTTACCGAGCATGAAGCAAATATAACAACCGATGAAAATCAAGCTTTTACTTTTGATTATGGAGGATTACAACCAGACCCAGTAGCGGCAAAGTACAGAATCAAGATTAAAAAATATTACAAACCAGAAGAAATAACCAAATGGTACCTAAAGGAAGACTGGTTCTTTGATAAAGAAACTTCTAGATTTAAAGTACGAATTATCGGAATTGCTCCAGTTGTTATTGATGAAGTTGAGGAAAAAATCAATGGAAAAACAGTAAAGAGTGATATTGAAAAACCATTATTCTGGCTTTACTTTCCTCATGTGAGGCAAGTGCTTAAAAACTTTTATTGCTACAATCCAAAAACGGATGCTCAATGGATGTCTTATGACGATTTATTTTGGAAAAGAAAATTCACTTCCGTGATTTATAAAGAAAGTTCGTTGTTTGATAGAAAAATTGAACAATATCGATTTGGATTAGATGCCTTGCATGAATCTAAAAGAATTAAAGACGATATGCGTGATTTAGAACACGATTTTTGGAACTTCTAACAAAAAATAAAAGCCCATTTAATTGGGCTTTTTTTATGGCATGTTTTTAGCAATAAAAAAAAAGTGAAGTATATATCCTTATTATTTATTTTTTTAGGTTGTTCGTCTTGTCTCGAAATAATTGATGACATTAAAATAAACCTAGATGGATCTGGAACCATAAAATATACCCTTAACTTAAGTGAAAGCAAAACAAAGGTTAATTCAATTTTAGCACTGGATAGTTTAGATGGAAAAAAAATGCCTGATATTATAAAAATCAAAGACAAAATCAACGAATTTGAAAAATTACTCCGCCTAGAGAAAGGAATAAGTAATATAAAAATTGAAAAGGACTACGAAAACTTCATGTTTAGATTAAGCTGTGACTTTAAAAGCATTTCTGTTCTGCAAAATTCTTTAAAAAAAGTTTTCAATAAGATTAGTGAAGAAAAATCTACTCCAAAATCAAATTTTAATTGGTTAACGTGGAATGAAAATAAACTTGAAAGAGAAATACCCGAAATATCTAAAAATCAACTAAAAAAAGTTCCAAAAAAAGATTTAGATAAACTACGTCAAGGAAAATATATATGCATTACAAGGTTTGAAAATGAAATTATTACTCTATCAAACAAGAAAGCAAAACTTTCTAAAGATAAAAAAGCAGTAATGATTCAAGCTTCTTCGTATGATATACTCTTTAAACCAAATTCACTTAATAATTTAATTGAACTTAAAGAAGGGGATAATAGATAGAATTTATCTAATTTTATAAGTTATAACGGCATTATACATATTTATGACTTCCAAGTTAGAATTTAAGATCACCCTGCTTTTTTTATGGATTGCATCCTCTTTTATTAGTCAATCTCCTCAAGCTCTTATTCCAAAAGATGCGCTTGTTGTTTTCAGCATTCATGACTTCTCAAAGATTGAAGACCTATCCCTAAATGAATTAATGTCTTATCCATTTATGTCGGAATTAGAACAAGAACAGTATGACGGGTCTACAGAAGGGAAGAGCATAAAAGGTTCTGGTATCGATATGGATCAAAAAATGAGTGTTTTTTCTGGAAAAAACAATAAATTTTCAATTTCAGGAGTAACTTTTGGGATTAAAAATAAAAAAGAATTATTTAATGTTTTTGATGATTTCAAAAAGGATAAAAGTAATTTTCAAGATTTTGAGTTTTACAGCTCCTATTTTAATAATTTATTTATTTCTAATACCACCGCATTGCTTTTTAGATTAGAATGTAATGAAAAAGAAATAAACCGCATCACCGATTCGATTTGGGCAGATAATAACAATTATAGCTCTGATTTTTCTGACAAAATTTTAGAAGAGGTAGATGTTTTTGAGCAAATTGAAGAAACTACTGATGGCTCTGATTTTGAAAAAGAAAATCTAAACGAAGTAGTCTACTCTGATGAAAAAAAAGGGTATCTTGAATTAAGAGATAGTGTTCAATACGCAATGCATGAAATCTATGAGGAAAAGGTTCTTCATGAGTTATTAATAAACAAAGAAAATTTAATTAACAGGGATAGTGATTTTAAAAAGCAGATTAATAAAACAACAGATGGATCCATTTATTTTGACAATTCAAGAAATGCAATGGGGTTTTGGAATAAATACAATTTAACAAAAAGTGCTATAGGACAAATTGGATCATTATACAATAATAACAAGACCCTTGGAGATTTAACCTTTAGTGAAAATGGACTTAAACTTAAATTTACAAGCCTATATACGGAAGAAATGGGTGCTATTTATTCTGAACTAAACAAAACTAGCTTAAACAATGAAATACGAAAATATATCCCTAAAAACATCCCTTCATTTTTTATTTATAAAATAAACTTAAATGCTGCTTATGAAAAAGCATTAGAGGTGCTAATGCCAATTTTTAGAAATCAAAATGATGGAGAAGCCACTAAAGCAGTAATGATGTTTGATATTCTAAATGCTTTTATTGATAAAGAAACATTGTTTAAAACCTATCAAGGGTCATTGTTTATGAC
>JAQWKT010000083.1 GCA_029247685.1 Crocinitomicaceae bacterium
CCGATGGCATTAAATCAGGAGTAAATTGAATTCTATTGAAACTTAAACCTAAAGTTTTAGCTATAGAAGTCACTAAAAGTGTAGTTGCTAAACCTGGAACGCCAACAAGCAAGCAATGGCCATTAGAAAACATTGAAATTAAAACCTGATCCACTACATCCGATTGTCCAATTATAATTTTGTGAATTTCAGCTTTTAACTTATTAACATCTTGAACAAATTGATCTAGCTTTTGAATATCTGACATATAACAAGGATTAATGAACGTAATTTAACCAATCATTTCTAAATGGACAAGAATGTAATGAATCATCAACTCGAATATATGCATTTCCAATTTTTGATTGAACCCATTTGTCTATTGTTTTTTGCTTCTTATCATTTTCTGCCGCTCTTTTTATCAAGGAATAATCTTGATTTAAATTTGCTTTATGTGGTTTAAAGCGATCTAATAAACGAACAATTCTTATCCCTTGTTTTCTTTCAAAAATATCCATGTACAAACTAGGTTTTGAGAAATCTTCCTTTTCAAGCGCATCGGTTAATAAATAAATCTGTTGATCAATTTCATTAAGATCTTTCATGTCCCATGTTTGTTCTCCCGTTATTGGATTAGTTATAACGCCATTATTTTGTTTGGTTTTGGTATCATTAGAATATTTTTTTACTGCTTCATTCCAAGACAGTTGGTTTGTGGATAATAAATTATAGCAGGTATCCATTATTAAAGCAGCATTGTTTATTGCATCGTTATTAAACTCAGGCATAATTAATATATGCTGACAAGTATAATCGTCTCCAAGTCTAGAGAGAAGTTTGACAATATGAAACCCAAACCTTGTTTCAAAAACTTGAGAGACCTCACCCGGTTCCAAACTAAATACAGTTGCTTCAAACTTAGGAACCATCATTCCTCTAGAAGCAGAAATAAGTCCTCCTTCTTTTGCACTTCCAGGATCCATGGAATGAATTCTTGCCATAGTTTCAAAGGATTTGTTATCCTTAATAATAGAACCCTGAATCTCTTTTAATTTATCCATTGCTGTTTTTTTATCGTCCGGAGTTATCTCTGGAAAAAAAACAATTTGCTGAAAACTTAATTTCATATTGATAAATGGAATACTATCTTCAGGGATGCTTTTAAAAAAAGTCTTAACCTCTTTTGGAGTAACACTAATGTTTAAATTAATTTGTCTTTGCATTTCCTGAGATAACATTTGATTTTTTATGGTTTGCCTAAATTCATCTTTTATCTGAAGAACCGTTTTTCCATAAAACTCCTCTAGTTTTTCCCTGCTCCCCATTTTATTTTCCAAAAATCGCAATCTATTTTCCATCTCTGCATCCACTTGTTGATTTGGAATTTCTATACTATCAAGTAGCGCTTGATTTAATAAAAGTTCTTCATAAAGAAGTTCTTCTAAGAGAAAACAATCTGTATTTTCATCAATTTCTTTCCCTTCTTGAAGAAAGGATAATTTTCTTTTTTGAATATCCGATAAAAGAATAATATTATCTCCAACTTGAGCGATTACTTTATCAATAACCTGTGCCTTAAAACCAAAAGACAATGAAATAAACAGTGCTAATATTAAGCTATTTTTATTGCTTCTCATTTTTAAGTTTAGTTTCCTAAAGAATAAAGAACATCGTGATAAATTTTCACTTGATGTTTAGAAGAAAGTTCTTTAATCCATTCTTTTTCAAGAAATTGTTGATAATCGGAAGTTACCATTCCTTTGGTTTCAGAAAGTTCCTTTGGCATGACATCTAATTTTTGAGAAACATTAACCACGTAATACTTTTTCCCATGAAGATACGCCTTATTTCTTCCAAGATTATAGATATTTAAATCATTTTTAATGAAGTCTGTTTTTTGTGGAATAAACTTGTCCATTTTAACATCTACATTCAATTCAGAATCGGCATTAATGCATTTTATGATTTCCTTAGAGGTATTCTTTTTCTTTTTTAACATCTTATAAACCTTCTTGGCTATTTTCATATTTAAACATTCATAGACAGTTGCATCTAAACGACTAGGCCACATATAATTTTGCTTGTTTTTTTTATAAAAATCCTTTAGCCCTGTCGTGTCTTTTACAGCTTTATTCCACACCTTATCCGACATGATTTCGTACAATAAAATTCCATCATGATATTCTTTTAACAAGGCTTTATAAGCTGGGTACTTGGAAGGTAAAATATCTTCTTCATACTTTAAAACGATGGTCTTTATCCAATTTTTATATTGTTTATCTACTACTGACTTGTTATCTTGCTTTGGCACCCCTCTCCATTTAAAAATCAAATAAGATTGAAAATCTGTTTGCTTGTAATCCACCCCTTTTAAAGAAAAAAGAACCTCATTGCTTTTAAATTTTCCTCCTTTCCATTTTCCAGTATAATAGCTTGAATCTATGTTTTCGTAGAACCATTGTAAGTTTTTAACATGCTCTACAGCAGCATATCTTCTTTTTAATTTTTCAACAAATGAATCTTGTGTTTTCTTGGATCGTATATCTTTATTAACTTTTGCTTGAATTTCTTTTTTTAATTCTTCAAAACTTTTAAGATCTTTTTTCTCTATTCTTTTGATAATATGATAGCCATATTCGGTTCGAATAGGTTTACTTATGTCGCCATCATTTGGAAGAGAAAAAGCCGTTTCTTCAAAAATTGGAATCATTCTCGTTTTACTTCCTGTTCCAAAAATAGGCAATAAGCCTCCTTTTTTATTTGTAGATGGGTCGTCTGAATGCAATTCTACTAGTTCTTCCCAAGTAGATTCATTATTTTGTATTTTTTGATACAACTCATTAATTTTCTTTTCAGCTTTGATTGTTTCTTCCTTATTAACTCCTTTGGAAGCAGATACCATCAAATGGGCAGCCTTCATTGTTCCTCTAGCATCTCTCTCATCGGTACGAATTAAAATGTGATATCCAAAACGCGTTTTAAAAATATCGCTAATCTTCCCTAATTTACTATTGTAGGCAACTTCTTCAAAAGGATATACCATTTGAAATGCTGTAAAAAATCCAAGGTCTCCTCCATTTTTTGCTGCTGAAGGATCATCAGATCCATTTTTAGTTTTTGCTATTGTTGCAAAATCTTCCCCATTTTCTATTCTTTTTTTAATAGATAACAATCGATTATACGCTCTAAGCGTGTCTTTTGGAGATGGATTTTGTTTTAATTTAATCAAAATATGAGATACTCTAATTTCTTGAGTTAATCGATCATATGCTTCTTTAACTAATGATTCATTTTTTGCCGAATCAATTAAATAAGGCAAGGACAATTGTTTTTTATAGCCATTTAATTCTCTAATTAATTTATGAATGGTATCGTATCCAATATTTTCTGCCTCCGCTACTTTTAATTTGAAACGAGTAAATAAATCCATGTACTCATCTAAAGTCGCTTTATCGTATTTGGGGTTATTATTATTTTTTAGATAAATCTGTAAAAATTCTGATTTGGTAACCGGAACGTTGTTTACCTCCATTAATACTGGATCTTGTGCATGAAAAAATGCAATTTGAAATAAGGTAATAAATAAAATTAATTGTGTTTTCATTTTAAAATTTGATTGAGTTTATAATAACGATATCAATTGGTAATTATTTTATACTGTAATTAGGAGCTTCTCTGGAAATACTAACATCATGCGGATGAGATTCCCTAACTCCTGCAGAAGTTATTCTTACAAAATCACTCTGTTTTAATTTTGTAATTGTTTCTGACCCACAATAGCCCATTCCCGCTTTTAATCCACCAATAATCTGGTGCATTACCTCTACAAGGTTTCCTTTATAAGGCACTCTGCCTGAAATTCCTTCTGGAACTAGTTTATTGATGTCATCTTCGGCGTCTTGAAAATAGCGATCTTTAGACCCTTTTTGCATGGCTTCAATAGACCCCATTCCTCTATAGGATTTGAATTTTCTTCCTTCATATATAATTGTTTCGCCTGGAGATTCTTCCACTCCTGCAAACATAGAACCTAACATTACCGAATCTGCACCTGCAGCTAAAGCTTTAACCACATCTCCGGTATAACGAATGCCACCATCTGCAATAACAGGAACACCTGTACCAGACAATGCATTGGAGACTTCAAAAACAGCTGTAAGTTGAGGCACACCAACACCAGCAATTATTCTGGTAGTACAAATAGAACCTGGACCAATTCCGACCTTTACGGCATCTGCTCCTGCATCTACTAAATATTTAGCCGCTTCTGCAGTAGCAATATTACCAACAACAATATCCAAATTCGGAAAATTGCTTTTTACTTCTTTTAAAACCTTAACCACCCCTTTTGAATGGCCATGAGCGGTATCGATAACTACCGCATCAACTCCAGCCTTTACAAGCGCTTTAACTCTTTGAAGCGAATCGTGAGTAACACCCACCGCTGCGGCAACTCGCAATCTTCCTAATTTATCCTTGCAAGAATTAGGGTGTTCTTTTACTTTTATTATATCTCGATAAGTGATTAATCCTATTAATTTATTCGAATCGTCAACCACGGGTAATTTCTCAATCTTATTGGCTTGTAAAATACCTTCAGCTGTTGATAAATCAGTGCTTTCAGAGGTAGTAACAATGTTTTCAGAAGTCATTACCTCCGAGATTGGCCTTAATAATTCTTTTTCAAAACGTAAATCTCTATTGGTTACAATTCCTTTTAAAAAGCCAATAGAATCAACTACTGGTATCCCTCCTATTTTATATTCCTTCATTAAACCAAGTGCATCTCTAACAATCGCGGATTCAGATAAGGTTATTGGATCTATAATCATTCCACTTTCAGAACGTTTTACTTTTCTAACTTCTTTAGCCTGATTTTCAATTGTCATGTTTTTATGAATGACACCTATTCCTCCTTGTTGTGCAATCGATATCGCAAGTTTTGCTTCGGTAACGGTATCCATGGCAGCAGAAACTATTGGAGAATTAAGATGAATATTGCGAGAGAATTTACTTGTAATAGAAACTTCTCTAGGAAGAACCTCTGAGTATGATGGAACTAAAAGAACATCATCAAATGTGAGGCCTTCTTTAATTTTGTCAAATCTAGAAATAGACATACTTTAAATTGTTTCAAATAAATAGGTGCAAAATTAGCAAAATTATAGGCACTATAATAATCTTAAACGTCAATAGTTCATGAAAAATTCATATTTCTCTTATTTTTGCAAGTTCGTAACTTTCAGCACTTAGTTTCGTTTTAATAAATGTTATGAAATTTAAGTTTTTATTTCTTCTTTTTATACTGCCTTTTTGCCTATTTTCTGAGGTTTCTTTGGAAAAGGAAGAAAAAATACTGGATAGTTTATTACAAAAAATGAGAAGCGCCTCCTCCTTTGATGAAAAAATGAAATTAAACATCGAGTTTAAAACGGCATTTAAAACTCTTCTTAAGAATCCAATTTCTTTTGAATACCCCTTTAATAAACTTAAATCAATTGGGGTTGTGGATAGCCCTGACAAAAAAATTCGAATTATAAACTGGAACATTTGTTCCGAAGAACACCAAAACTTTTATTATGGGTTTATTATTCAAAAAGTCAAAAAAAACAAATTCAAGGTTTTTGATTTGATTGACAATGCAGATCAAAGCAATATCATTCCTGAGTCGTATGTATCTGCAAAAAAATGGTATGGGTGTTTGTACTATAAAATAATTCCAAAGAAAAAGAGAAGTAAAACCACCTATACACTGCTTGGTTGGGATGGGAAAAATAACCTAAGCAATTATAAGTTAATTGATGTATTAAGCTTTTATAAAGGAATGCCTGTGTTGGGATACCCGATGTTTAAAACAGAAGATGGAATTAAAAAAAGAATTGTTTTTGAGTATTCGGACAAAGCGGTAATGATGTTGAAATTTGAAAAAAAATATCGACGAATAATTTTTGATCACCTTTCTCCTGAAACACCAAGTTTAGAAGGGGTTTACTCTTTTTATGTTCCTGACTTTTCATACGACTGTTATAATTGGAGAGCTGGATATTGGAACATAAATACCGATATTATTGGAATAAATAAAAAAGGAAATCGAAAAATTAAAATCTATGGGCAAAATAGAAAAGGAAAATTAAAATCTACTAAAATTTCAAACGAATGGGTAACTCCAGAAGATTATGAAGCACCAATAGATAATCAAAAACATGTTGCAAGAACTCCACGATCTGAAAACCAAATTATCAAAAACGAAAAAGAGAAGAAGCAAAAAAAAGTAAAAATAAAATCAAAAAAGAAGACGAAAAACAGAGAATCCTCTCTACCCTAGTTCCATTTATGGAAACTCTTATAAAATGAAGAGGCAACGGTAAAGACCTCTAATTTTTATATTTAGGAGGCGGAGCAGAAATAGGTTCCTTTGGGATTTTAATTTCTCCTCTTTTGTAAAAAAAGTTTTCTACAAACCATTTTTTATATTCTTTGGTCCAAGTAGACATTTCTTTGGCATAAGCATCTCCAAAAGCTTTTAATTTTTGAAGTTCAAGGTCATCATTTTTAATCTTTATATTTTTAGTTGTATCATTCGATTGAGCGAATCCAATAATAGATAAACCCATAAATAGAGTTAATAGTAAGTTTTTCATGTTTACTTAATTCAAAATATGAAAAGGGTTACTTTATAATACCTCATAAATTTAATTTTAAATCAAGATATTCATTAATTATGTTTAGTAATTCTTTTTTATCTTTTGAAACAGCGATACCAATTGGTTCTTTATATAAATATTCCTTTGAAATTGAAAACCTGTTGTTTCCATGTTTTTTTAGTATCCTTTCTAAATATATTTTAGAAGAAACCCATGCATCGACTTCGCCATTTTTGAGTTTATTAAATAGTTCTTCAGTACTACCAGTATATTGCTTTAGATCAAAAATCCTGATATCTCTAACGTTTTTCTTCAACCATTTAGAAACTGTTCCAAAAGCAGCAACTTTCTTTCCAATCAAATCAGAAGAGTTATTATGGTAACTTTTAAAACTCAAAATAGCCACTTCATCGAATAGATATGGTTTTGAAAAATTAACATCTTTTTTTCGCTCTTCAGTTATAGTAATGTTATAAACTGAAATATCAGCAGATTTGGTTAAAATTGGCGCAAGTCTATAATCAATACCATCTATTCCCTTCCATTTATTAAGAATCTTATAATTAATATTTAAATCCTTAAACATCTTAGTAATTAATTTAACTTCTTCGGGCCATTGATAACCAGGTGTACCTAAATATACACGAACAGTATCTTTGTAATTATTTTCTAAAAAAGTAAAGTCTTTTTGTTTTTTTAATTCTTCCACTTCTTTCTTTAATGCTTCAATTTCAGAATCATTTGAATGACATCCAACAAGAATAAAAACAAATAAAGCAAATAGTATTTTCATCGATTGGAAAGATAATAAATAAAAACTTTGGATAAAAAAAAATGCTCCCTTAGGAGCATTTATCATATTCATTAAACACTAATTTACTCGTACCCTAATTTCTTTGCTCTTTCTTTGATGCTTTTAGAAACTGCCGTTCCAAAATCGTCTTCTGCAGAAATGATGGAATTTTTCTTCATTTCTTCAGAAATAAATAACTCTCTTTTTTTAGCGAGTTCTGCAATGTTTTTTTGGTAATAGCTCCGTTTTTGTTTTTTCTTCTCAATGTATTTTTTGATTTCTTTTTCAGACTTTCCTTTCAATTCTTTTGGAAGATATTCTTATTTTAATTCATCCAACATCTCAACTCCTTCTTCTTCTACTGCATCTACCATATCCCAAGTAGAATTATTATAAGACTTCTTGGATTTAACGATGGAACGCTCCACCGCTACCGCTCCTGCTTGCCCTGCTGCATTGCCATCCTCTTCTAACTGGATTTGCATTCTTTGTATTCCTTTTGACCCATAACTAACATAAGTACTATTTAATGAGTCATTATAAGAACGTATTTCATTATCGTATGGGCTTGGAATATGCACTACTTTATTGTCTGAATTTATATTAAAATAATCTCCACCCGAACAACTTGCTCCGTCTCTCCAAAATTCTTTAACTCCTTGGTTATAATCGCCACAGTAAATGGTATTCACAAAAATATTTTTTGATGTTGCGATTTCACATACAGATTTATAATCCACTGGACCTTGATTAAATGGCTCGTTTCCAGCAATATAAATCATTTTCAAATCGTTATTATTAAAAGACCAACCCAAATCCATAATTGATCTTTCGATAACTGCTCCACAATATTCATCCCCACCATTCGTCCTTAATGCAAATAATTTTTGGGAAAGAAAATCTAAATCTGTAGTAAATGGAGTTTGTTGTCTAATAAAGTTAGCACTTCTACTTAAGGATTGATTTCCATAATCATAAAGAGCAAATTCAATATCTGGAGTTTGGCCATTGTAGGTTAAACCAGTCATTTCATTAACAATTTTCCATATTCTAGATTTTGCCTGATCAATTAATCCATCCATGCTATTGGAAGTATCAAAAAGAATAGCAATTTGTATTTTAACAGGTACAGGAGCAGATACTAGATGTTTTTTTGTGTAATCAATCGAATAAGCAGATCGGTCAATTGGGTTGGCAATGGCTGTATTAATTAATAATGCCAATGCAATCGTAATTATATTTCTTTTCATATTTAATGGTTTTATACTAACGCATACCATTCAAATACGAATCGGTTCAAAAATAATTAATTAAAAAAGTGTAATCTGTTCATCGGAATCATTTTCATCAGAGTTAGACTCAATGTCCCATTCCATGGTAGAAGATGTTGTATCAGTTGATTCCTCAATTTTGGTGGTTTCTTCAGTAGGCTCCTTTACTTCTTCAGGCCATGGTTCCTTTCCTTCAATTGGGTGGGTTAATACAATTTCTTTTACTTTAAGTTTTGTAAGTTGATTGCCCTGAGCTTTCATTCCCTTAATCTCAATAACATCATTGGTTTGTACGATATTATCAGGAAGGTTTTTAGTCTCTTTAAACAACTTGTTGTATACTATTTTTACTTCAGGTTGAAAGGCAGTAGAAACCACATTTAAAGAAGAACCTTTGCTTTCACTTATAAATAATACTTTTTTATCGGTAGTAATTTCACACTTAAATCGTTTCACGTAATGAATCCCTTTGGAACCATCAAAATATGCAGCCGTTATTGATCGATCAGGAAACCATTTTTCAATGTGAATCATGTCTTCGTCAAAATAAGTAGACAAATCAAAACCACACAAACGATATTCTCCATTTTTGTAGAGGGTTAAAATTTTATCGTCCCCCTTAAAGGAACCAATAAACTTGCCTCTTTCGTCATCATTAAGCCTTCCAACAACCTCATCAAACCATATTTTACGAGCCTCTAAAGTAGAACCACCTACTTCTTTTTGAATAACTTTTTGAACAATTTCTTTAGTAACCCTGTTTCCAGCAGCACCTCTACCCTTTATAATTAAATCTCCAAGGTCAATATCAAATCGAAGTTTTTTCAAATGAGGTCTTGGGCGTAAGTAAACCGTTACTATTTCTCTTTCACCATTTGGATGTGCAGAAAAATATAACAATTTTGAGCCCTTATTTCCTTTGCTTAAATCATATTCTTTATCTCTAGTAATCGAGTTAACCCTAAATCTTTTCATCATGCTTGCACCACTAGTTCCATCTCTATACAAAACATGATAAATGGTTCTTGTATCTCCTTTTTTCCATACAGATGCATAGACGATGTCTTTTCCTACAAATTTTTTGTCCGAAATTTTGGTAACCATCATTTTACCTGACTTAGAAAAAACAATTATGTCATCTATTTCAGAGCAATCCATGACTGTTTCGGCTTTTCTAAGCCCATAACCAATAAACCCTTCCTTGTAATCGACATATAATTTTTTATTGGCAATAATTACCTTAGATGCGGTTATATTATCAAATATTTTAATTTCCGTTTTTCTTTCTTTTCCATCGGAAAAACGCTTTTTCAAATCCTTGAAATAATCAATTGCATATTGAACAAGATTGGCTAGATTATTTTTAACTACTTCTATTTCTTCTTCAATTTTAAGCAATGCATCCCCTGCTTTATTCGAGTCGAATCTTGTGATTCGAATCATTGGAATTTGGGTTAACTTTTGAAGATCTTCATCAGTGATTTCTCTTTTTAATTTCTTCTTAAAAGGTTTAAAGCACTTATAAAGGTAAGTATATAAAGACTCTCTATCCGAATACAATTTAAAGTCAATATACATTTCATTATTAATGAAAATTTGTTCTAATGTAGAAAAATGCCATTGTTTTTCAAGTTCATTTAGTCGAATCTCTAACTCTAATTTTAATAAATAAACTGTGGTATCTGTATTGTTTTTTAATATTTCTGAAACTCCTAAAAACCTAGGGGTTTCTTTATCAATTATCGTAGAATTCGGTGAAATTGAGGATTCACAATCTGTAAAGGCATAAAGTGCGTCAATGGTTTTATCGGGTGAAACACCAGAAGCAAGATGAATAATAATTTCAGCGACAGAAGCCGTATTGTCTTCTATTTTTTTAATTTTTATTTTGCCTTTGTCATTGGCCTTTAAAATATTATCAATTAAACTTGTGGTGGTTGATCCATATGGAATTTCATTGATAATTAAGGTTTTGTTATCGTTCTTTTTAATTTTTGCCCTAACTCTAACTTTTCCACCTCTTAATCCATCATTATAATTAGAGAAATCAGCCATTCCTCCATTTGGAAAATCTGGAAATATCTCCACTTTTTTTCCTTTTAAATGATTGATCGATTGATCGATTAATTCAATGAAATTGTGGGGAAGGAACTTACAAGCCATACCTACTGCTATTCCTTCAGCTCCCTGAGCAAGTAATAATGGAAATTTAACTGGTAATGATTCGGGTTCTTTGTTTCTGCCATCATAGCTTGACAACCAAGTTGTTGTTTTTGCATTAAAAGCAATATGCAAAGCAAACTTAGACAACCTTGCTTCAATATATCTTGCTGCTGCTGCACCGTCACCAGTTAAGGTATTCCCCCAATTTCCTTGGCAATCTATTAAGAGATTTTTTTGACCAATTTGAACCATGGCATCGCCTATGGAAGCATCGCCATGCGGATGATACTTCATGGTATTACCAATAACATTGGCGACCTTATTGTAGCGGCCATCATCCA
>JAQWKT010000067.1 GCA_029247685.1 Crocinitomicaceae bacterium
GCTGGAACTTACCGATTGACTGTAATTGACGGAGACGGATGCAAAACATACGCAAGCTATACCGTAATAGAGCCTGAAATATTAGATGCAACTTTAATTACCGTAGATCCAAATTCTTCAGCACTAGGATCTATTGACTTAAATGTAAACGGAGGAACGCCATCTTACACTTACGCTTGGAATACAGGAGAAACGACAGAAGACATCTCTGGATTAGCTGCAGGGTACTACGAAGTAACGGTAACGGATGCAAATGGATGTTATGTAGCGATAGACACAGATTTAGAAAACACGTCTTTAAGTAGTGTTGGAGAATTAACAGACGGAGAGGTGAGTGTATATCCAAATCCAGTAAAAGACAATGCAACGATCAACTGGGCAGGAAGTGATGTAGATTACTTAAGTATCACAAACATGAGTGGCCAGGTGATTACTAACGAGAATGTATCGATGACCAGTACGTATGCAGTAAGCAACTTAAACGCTGGAGTTTACATGATCAACTTAATCACAAGCAACAACCAAAAACTAACTAAAAAATTCATTGTACTATAAGAAACAATAAAAGGATTTATGATAAAAAATGGGGGAGATATCCCTCATTTTTTTTTATGCTTAAATGCGATTGAGCTAACACGATATGTTTCTTCATTATCGATTACTTCTTTTCTTACATAATTTAAAGCTTCTTTTTGTTTAAAAACTTCTTTAAACGTTTTAATTTCAGCAACAGGGACATGGAGTTGTTTTAATTCTTTAAGAATAGCATTAGAAGAAATAGTTGATATTTTATCCTGAAGAATTTTTGCTAATATTTTTCTGTTTACAACTCTTTGTTGATTTGAGCTAAACTGATCATCCGTTTGTAAATATTCCAACATAAGAAAGTCACACAATGAAATGAAATGCTTGTTGGTTCCAATGGCAAAGGTGATCATCTTTTCATCTTTCGTAGTAAAAATTTCTCCATATGGAGCAATGTTTGGATGCAGGCTGCCTCTTCTTTTTGGAGTTTCATTTAGCATTAAATAATTAGATGCTTGATTTGCAAGACTACATATTGCTGAATCGTATAAGGAGACTGAAACAATATTTCCATTTCCGGTTCTTTGTTTTTCAAGAAGGGATAAAAGAATTCCTTCTTTTAATTGGTGAGCAGCAAGTATATCTACAAAAGCAATTGGCAATTTTGTTGGAAGATCAGTTTGATTTCCATTAATAGACATTAATCCGGATTCTGCTTGAATGATTAAATCATATGCAATTCTATCGGAGTTGTCTCCAAATCCAGAAATTCGACCATGAATTAATCCCGGAAATTTTTTTTGTAATTCCTGCGGAATTAAGTTTAATTTCTTTTCAGAAGAATTTTTAAAATTGGTAATTAAAATATCGGTATCAATTAGTAATTTATCTAGTTTTTTTCTTGAATTATCATTTGTTAAATCAAGAGCAAGGTATTTTTTTTTGTAATTTACAGAGGAAAAATAAGCGCTTGTTTTGGAATCTTTTTTTTCATTCTTGCTTTTCCATGAACGTGTAACGTCTTTGTTTAACGGGTGTTCTACTTTTATGACATTTGCATTTAATTCAGCAAAAAAAGTTGCCACAGATGGACCTGCCAAAACCGTTGATAAATCTAATACGTTTAATTTTGAAAGATCCATTTATTTAAATAATTCAGATGCAATATGATCGGCTCTTAATCGGCCTTCTAGAGTTAGAATAATAGAATTTTCTTTTTCATTTATCCATTTTAGTTTAACAAAACTATCAATCTTTTCTTTAAAGGCGTGATCGATTTCCCCAAAACGTAGCAATTCCATTTTATTAATTCCATCTATAGTTCTTAATTTGGTTAGAACAAGCTCATTCCATTGGTCTTTTTGATTTAGATTCTCTTCTTCATACCAGTTTTTTTCATAAAAATGACTGTCTAAATACGTTTTATTGTTTGCAATATTCCACCTTCGTGTTTTACCATCAAAGGAATGAGCAGAAGGGCCAATTCCAACATATTTTTTTCTATCCCAATACGAAGAATTATGAATTGCTCTATAATTAGGTTTTGAAAAATTTGAAATTTCGTAATGTTCAAATCCAAAACTAGAGAGTTTGTTCGATAAAATTTTAAATTGTTCCGATTGCGTTTCCTCATCTGGCATCAATGTTTTCCCTTTATTAACTGAGTACATCAGAGCGGTTTTATTTTCAACTGTCAAGCAGTAAGCGGATATATGTTGAATGTCCCATTTTTTGATTTCATCTAGTTGTTCTTCCCAGTCCTTGTTACTCATTTTTGGAATTCCATAAATCAAATCAATGCTAATATTGTTAAACCCAGCTTTTTTTGCAAGTTGAATAGCGTTGGTGTTTTGTTTTGAGTTATGCGATCTATTCATCCATTTCAATTGCATATCATCAAGCGATTGAATGCCAATGCTTAGTCTATTTATACCTACGGACTTCCATAAGGATAAATTTTGGGTAGAAATATCGTCTGGATTAACTTCCATGGTTATTTCTTTTATTTCATTTATGTTAAATGCCTGAAACTCTTCAAAGAACTTTGTCAAGTGTACTTTTTTAAGTAGGCTTGGAGTGCCACCGCCAAAATAAATCGAATTTATTTTTTCGTTTTCAAGTTCCCACTTTCGATGTTTAATTTCTTCGATCATCTTTTTGGTCATCGCATCAATATTGTTTTTGACCTTTGTAGAAAAATGAAAATCACAATAGATGCATTTTTTTGCACAAAATGGAATATGTAAATAGATGCCTGCCATTGATATTACAAAGTTAAAATTACTTCCTAAAATGAAATTTAGTTTTTGAGTTTGATTAAATACACTTGGTATTATGTGTCCAAGATATTTATATGCGCTTAAATACAAATCTATTTTTTAAATTTACACCCTATTCGATTTAATCAAACATGGATAAAATACTCCCGTACAAGCCAAAAAATAAAATACGAATTGTAACAGCAGCCTCATTATTTGATGGGCATGATGCAGCAATTAATATTATGCGAAGAATTATCCAGTCTACTGGATGTGAAGTGATTCATTTAGGTCATGATCGTTCAGTTGAGGAGGTGGTTAATTGTGCTATTCAAGAAGATGCACAAGCAATAGCCATGACCTCATATCAAGGTGGTCACATGGAGTATTTTAAGTTTATGTATGATTTATTAAAGGAAAAAGGGGCTTCACAAATTAAAATATTTGGTGGAGGAGGAGGTACAATTCTTCCCTCAGAGATTGAGGAATTACAAAATTATGGGATTACTAGAATTTATCATCCAGATGATGGCCGTGAAATGGGGCTTCAAGGAATGATAAACGATTTAATTGAGAAAAGTGATTTCCCACTTGGTGAGAAAATAAATTCACCAGTTAAAGACCTGTCTCAAAAAAAGGTAACCCAAATCGCAAATTATATTTCTGCTGCTGAAAATCAACCTGAAAAGCATGTGGATATTTTAAACTCTGTACGAGAATTGGCATCTAAAAAAAAGGTGCCCGTCTTAGGTATTACAGGTACGGGTGGTTCTGGTAAATCGTCATTAGTTGATGAGCTAGTAAGAAGGTTTTTAATTGATTTTACTGACAAAGAAATTGCAGTTGTTTCTGTTGATCCTTCCAAAAGAAAAACTGGAGGAGCATTATTAGGAGATAGAATAAGAATGAATTCGATTAAAAACCAAAGAGTTTATATGAGATCTTTGGCTACAAGGCAATCAAATTTGGCATTGTCTAAGCATGTTTCAGAGGCCATATCTATACTTAAGGCATCTGAATATGATTTAATTATTTTAGAAACCTCTGGTATAGGGCAGTCTGATACCGAGATTTTAGATCATTCTGATATTTCTTTATATGTAATGACTCCGGAATATGGAGCGGCTACGCAACTTGAAAAAATTGACATGCTTGATTTTGCTAACGTAATTGCTCTTAATAAGTTTGATAAAAGAGGGGCGCTCGATGCATTACGTGATGTTAAAAAACAATACCAAAGAAATCATAATTTATGGGATACTGACTTGGATGAAATGCCTGTTTATGGAACAATTGCTTCGCAGTTTAATGATCCTGGAATGAATACCTTGTATAAGGTTATTGTGGATAGCATTAATCAAAACACGGAAGCAACGTTGTCTTCAAATTTTGAGATTTCTAAGGAAATGTCAGAGAAAATTTTTGTTATTCCACCCGAAAGAACAAGATATCTATCCGAAATATCTGAAAATAATAGGTCTTATGATCAATGGGTTAATCAACAGGTTTTAGTAGCAGAAAAGCTGTATTCTCTTGAAAACAGTATTCATGTTTTGGGAAAAAGTGATATTGAGGATAAAGACCGATTAATCAAAGGAATTCAAGAAGCTTTTCAACTAGAGAAGTTGAATTTTGATCCTAAAAATTGGGAGATAATTCAAAATTGGGATGAAAAAATAAATGCTTTGAAACGAGATGTATTTGAATTTAAGGTAAGAGATAAGGTTTTAAGTATTCAAACCCATACAAAGTCTCTATCGCAAAGCAAAATTCCAAAAGTCTCCGTTCCTAAATACAAAAGTTGGGGAGAGATATTAAGATGGTCGCTTCAAGAAAATTTTCCAGGAACATTTCCTTATACTTCAGGTTTGTTTCCGTTTAAGAGAGAGGGAGAGGACCCAACGCGAATGTTTGCTGGCGAGGGTGGACCTGAAAGAACCAATAAACGATTTCATTACGTTAGTTTAGGCATGCCTGCCAAAAGGTTGTCTACTGCATTTGACTCTGTTACTTTATATGGAAATGATCCCGATTTACGCCCAGATATTTATGGTAAAATTGGAAATGCGGGAGTTTCTATTTGTTGCCTTGATGATGCCAAAAAATTATATTCAGGTTTTGACTTGTCAGATCCATCTACTTCGGTTTCCATGACTATCAATGGTCCAGCTCCAATGCTCCTAGCTTTTTTTATGAATGCTGCCATAGATCAAAACTGCGAAAAGTATATCATTAAAAACGATTTGCAATCGAATATTGAAAAGAAAATAGATAGCCTTTATAAGGAAAAAGGCATTGAGAGACCTAAATACCAGGGCGATTTGCCTGTGGGAAACAATGGTTTAGGATTGATGCTTTTGGGAGTAAGTGGTGATCAGGTACTTCCCGAATTGGTTTATAGTAAAATAAAAAAAGAAACTTTAAAACAAGTTAGGGGAACTGTTCAGGCAGATATCTTAAAAGAAGATCAGGCTCAAAATACTTGTATTTTTAGTACAGAATTTGCCTTAAGGTTAATGGGGGATGTTCAGGAATATTTTATTGAAAATGGAGTAAGAAACTTTTACTCTGTCTCTATTTCTGGTTATCATATTGCTGAGGCTGGTGCGAATCCAATTACTCAATTAGCTTTCACTCTTGCAAATGGATTTACGTATGTAGAGTATTATTTAAGTAGAGGGATGGATATAAATGACTTTGGACCAAATTTATCTTTCTTTTTTTCTAATGGAATTGACCCTGAATATGCAGTAATTGGTCGTGTGGCAAGAAGAGTTTGGGCAAAAGCATTGTCAAAAAAATATGGGGCAAACCCAAGGGCTCAAATGTTAAAATACCACATTCAAACTTCAGGTAGATCCTTGCATGCTCAAGAGATAGATTTTAATGACATTAGAACAACATTACAGGCCTTATACGCTATTTATGATAATTGTAATTCGTTGCATACAAATGCATACGACGAGGCAATTACAACTCCAACAGAAGACTCTGTAAGAAGAGCAATGGCTATACAGTTAATTATTAATAGAGAGTTAGGATTGGCAAAGAATGAGAATCCGCTTCAAGGGTCTTTTATTATTGAAGATTTAACCGAATTGGTAGAAGATGCAGTTTTAATGGAGTTTGATAGAATTACGGAACGTGGTGGTGTTCTTGGAGCGATGGAAACGATGTATCAGCGTTCTAAAATTCAGGAGGAGTCATTGCATTATGAAATGTTGAAACATACCGGGGAGTTTCCAATTATTGGAGTGAATACCTTTTTGAGTTCAAAGGGATCTCCAACAATTTTGCCAAAAGAAGTTATTAGAGCTACGGAGACCGAGAAAAAATATCAAATTGAAATGTTAAAGAACTTACATGAGGGGAACTCCGATAAGTTTTCTCTAGAAATTAAAAATGTTCAACATGCTGCGATAAACAATAATAATATGTTTGAAAAGTTAATGGAAGCTTGTAAATATGCTTCGTTAGGCCAAATCACAAATTCATTATTTGAAGTTGGGGGGCAATACAGAAGAAATATGTGATTTCTTTTCTTTCTATGCGTCTTAAATAGACTATTGTTTTCTTATTTTTGTGCTCAATTTAAATACAAATTATGCTTAGAAGTGATACTTGTGGCGAATTACGAATGTCTGATGTTCAAAAAAATGTTGTGTTATCCGGATGGGTTCAACGATCTAGAGATCTTGGGGGGATGACTTTTATTGATCTTCGTGATCGATATGGAATAACCCAATTGGCCTTTAATATGGATACAAATTCAAAATTATGCTTAGAGGCAAGAAAATTGGGTCGTGAATATGTAATTCAAGTTTCAGGACAAGTTATTGAAAGACAAAGCAAAAATTCAAAAATGCAAACCGGGGATGTAGAAGTTGTCGTTAATACACTTCAGGTTTTAAATTCTTCAAAAACGCCACCATTTACTATTGAAGAAAATACCGATGGAGGAGAGGAATTAAGAATGGAATATCGCTATCTAGACCTAAGAAGGTTTCCCGTTCAAAATAATTTATTTTTAAGAAATAAAGTAGCCTTGGAGACAAGAAAATATATGGATTCAAAAGGTTTTATGGATGTGGAAACTCCTGTTTTAATAAAGTCTACACCCGAAGGCGCAAGAGATTTTGTGGTGCCAAGTAGAATGAATGAAGGACAGTTTTATGCATTGCCGCAATCGCCACAGACGTTTAAACAGCTTTTAATGGTATCGGGCATAGATAGATATTACCAAATAGTTAAATGCTTTAGAGATGAAGATTTAAGAGCAGATAGACAGCCTGAATTTACCCAAATTGATTGCGAAATGTCTTTTGTGGAACAGGAAGATATTCTTCAAACCTTTGAAGGGATGGTGAAGCATTTATTCTCCTCTATTTTAAATGTTTCTTTTGAGAATTCTTTTCCACGGATTACTTATCAAGAAGCGATGGAACGTTTTGGTTCTGACAAACCCGACATGCGATTTGCGATGGAATTTGTAGATATATCCAAAGAAACTCAAGGAAAAGGATTTGGTGTTTTGGACAATTCGGAGATTGTATTGTCAATTAATGTACAAGGAGCCGCTTCTTATAGCAGAAAAAAAATAGATAAATTAATTGATTGGGTAAAACGACCACAAATTGGAGCCAAAGGGATGATTTATTTAAAATACAACGAAGACGGGAGTTTTAAATCTTCTGTGGACAAGTTTTATGATTCTGAGGCATTACAAAAATGGGCGGAAAAGGCACAAATGAAAAAAGGAGATTTGCTGCTTGTTCTTTCTGGAGATAAAGCGCAAACTCAAAAACAGTTATGCGAGCTTCGCCTTCATGTTGCCCAAGAAAATGGATTGAGAAATCCAAAAGAATTTAAGCCAGTATGGGTGGTAGATTTTCCTCTTTTAGAATGGGAGGAAGAAAATAAGAGATGGCATGCCATGCACCATCCGTTCACTTCTCCTAAACAAGAAGATCTAGAATTACTTGAAAGCAGCCCAGGTTCTGTAAGAGCAAATGCTTATGATTTAGCCGTTAACGGAGTTGAGTTAGGTGGTGGGTCAATACGAATTCATGATCGAAGTCTTCAAGAAAAAATGTTTGAATTACTTGGGTTTTCGGATCAAGAAGCAAAAGAGCAATTTGGTTTCTTAATGAATGCTTTTGAATATGGAGCTCCGCCACATGGTGGGATTGCATTTGGCTTGGATCGTTTGGTTGCCACAATGGGTGGCTCCGAATCTATTCGCGATTATATACCATTTCCAAAAAATAATAGTGGTAGAGATGTGATGATTGAAGCTCCTTCGGCTCTTTCTTCAGAACAATTGGATGAATTAAATTTAAGTATTTCCAAAATCAAAAAGTAGATTTTGTTATAAATATTCAAACACATTAAAGCGTTTTTTGCGAGTAGCCATAAATACAAGATTTCTTTTACCAAATAAACTGGAGGGTTTTGGTTGGTATACCTACGAAGTGGTTTCAAGACTTATAGAGAATAATCCGGAGTGTGAATTTATTCTTTTCTTTGATCGTCCAGTAGATGCCAAATTTCAATTTAAAGGAAAGGTTAAAAATGTGGTTTTATCTCCACCTGCTAGACACCCATTATTGTTTTTTATTTGGTTTGAATGGTCTGTACGAAGAGCACTAAAAAAGTACAACATAGATATTTTTTTATCGCCCGATGGATACCTGTCTCTTTTTACCAAGGTTCCTCAAATAAATGTGATTCACGATATAGGTTTTGAACATTACCCTAAAGATTTGCCTTGGCTTGCAAGTAAATATTTGCGATTCTTCTTTCCTAGGTTTGCCAAAAAATCTCAAAAAATCATCACCGTTTCCTCCGCCACTAAAAACGACATCATCGCCAAATACAATATTTCTCCCAAAAAGATTAAAGTTGCTTGGAATGGTGTTTCATCCATGTACAAGCCTTTTGTTCAAAGCGAAAAACAACATTTTTATTCCAAACATACGAGCAGTTTGCCCTATTTTTTATTTGTCGGGTCTATCCATCCACGTAAAAACGTACAGCGTTTGGTAGATGCTTATTCTTTATTTATTAAAGAAACAAATTCTAAATTCTCCCTTATAATTATAGGAAGTAATATGTGGAAAGGGAATGCCATTTCGATTCCAGCCAATGTTTCTTCTTCTGTTCGCTTTACTGGCCATTTATCTAGCGAAATGCTATCAAAGTATATGGCTTCTGCATTTGCCTTGGTTTATGTGCCATATTTTGAAGGTTTTGGGTTGCCTTTAGTGGAGGCGATGGCTTGTGGAACACCTATTATTTCAGGAGACAAAACCAGTTTGCCAGAAGTTGCAGGCGATGCAGCAATTTATTGTAATCCTTTTGATGTCCATGAAATTAAAAACCAAATGGTTATTTTGTATTCAGATAAGCAATTACAAAAACAATTATCACTTAATGGTTTAGAGAGAAAAAAAGTGTTTTCTTGGGATCAAACCGCAAGCCTGGTATGGGAAGAAGTTCTTTCTTGCTATTCCATTAAAAAATAAAAACCACTGAATTAAAAATATTTTTTTTAGTTTTTTTGAACCCTTTGTTCATAGCCTTGTATCAATGAAAAAACTAAAGACTATGAAAAAATCTATTTTATTATTGACCATCTTTTTTACAAGTATTAGCGTCAATGCAATTGAAGAAAATATTGTTAAATCCAAAGTTACTGAAGTAACGGTTTATGCAAAAGGGGTTCAGCTATTTCAAAAAGCCAATTATACAATCAAATCTGGCTCATCCGAAATAATAATAGAGGGAATAAGTCCTTTTATTGATCCAAATAGCATTCAAGTTAGAGCAACAGGGGATGTGATTATATTAGATAGTAAGCATACCATATTTTATCCAAAACCTGAGCCCGTAACAAAAGAGGGCATGCCATTAAAAATAAAAAGAGATATTCAATTGCTTCAAGATTCACTTAGAATGATTGGATATGATATTCAGGAGATTCAAGATGAAATAAATGTGTTTACTGCGACAAGAAATATTTTAAGTGCTAATGGCGCAGTTAAAGGGCAAGGAAAAGTAAATGATTCTATTGAATTGTTACAAAACACACTCGATTATTATGCAAAAAAGATGTTGCAGTTAAATAAAAAACTTCTTTTATTAAAAAAGAAAAAAGCAGTTCAGGTAGATATAAAATCGAAAATGAATAAGCGTTTAAGAGAACTTAAAAATTATCAGAAAAATAGCGGTTTATTGCCTAAAAAAAAGAAACCTATTCATCGGATTGTGGTGACTTTAATGGCAAATAAATCAGTTAATGGAAAAGTATTTGTAAACTACTTATCTTCAAATGCTGGATGGATTCCTCATTATGATTTTCGAACCAAAAAAGATGCAGGAAAAGTGAATCTAAATTATAAGGCAAAAGTGTATCAAAACACTGGTTTAGATTGGAAAAAAGTTAAAGTTAATATATCCACCAATAATCCGTATCAAAACAAAACTAAACCAACACTTCACCCTTGGTATTTAGATTATGCATACGCTTATAAAAAGGATAAATACAACTCTAGAAGCAATCTGGCAACACCGAGCAGAATGAAAAAAGAAATGGCGGTTATGGGGTATGTAAATTCAAATGCAAATGGTGCTCAATTTAAAGAAGATGCTAAAAAACTATTTGAAGATAATGAAGCTAAACGTTCAGATGAATTTGTAAGTGTTGTGCGTCAATTGGTTTCTGCCGAGTTTAAAATAGATCTTCCGTATTCGATAAAGTCGAATAATGATCACCATATTGTTTTAATAAAAAACATTGATTTGGAGGCTAAATTCAAGCATTTTGCAGTTCCAAAATTGGATCAGTCAGTGTATTTAGTTGCGCAAATATCTAAATTTGATGAGCTTGGACTAGTTCCAGCAAAAGCAAATATTTTCTTTGATGGATCGTATATGGGAGAAACGTATGTGGATCCAACCTCTATGGATGATACACTTAGCTTAAGCTTAGGCAAGGATCCAAATGTTCAGATTAAAAGAAAACTTCTTAAAAAGAATTGTAAAGAAAAAGTAATAGGGGATAAGGTAGAAAGAAACTTTGCTTATAGTATTGAAGTGAAAAATTTAAAATCCACTCCTATAAACCTCACCCTTTTAGATCAAATTCCAATAACTCAAAATGGAGACATTTCTATTGAGGCAAAAAACATTAGCAACGCTAAAAAAGAGGATAGAACTGGTATTTTGGAATGGAGAATTAATTTAAAACCAAAAGACAAAAAAGTAATTGACTTTAAGTTTAAAATTAAACATGATAAAAATAAAAGAGTAATTATTTAGTTTTCATGTGGTTTAGAGTAAAGTGCCCCGAAAGGGGCATTTTTATTTAAGGAAATTTTGGAAATTTTTTAAAATCTGGTTTTCTTTTTTCAAGAAAAGCATTTCTTCCTTCAACGGCTTCATCAGTCATGTAGGCAAGTCGAGTTGCTTCTCCAGCAAATACTTGTTGACCTACTAATCCATCATCAATAAGATTAAATGCAAATTTGGACATCTTAATGGCAGTTGGACTCTTTTTAAGGATTTCTTGTCCCCAATCAAATGCGGTTTGTTCTAACTCCTCATGGGGTACAACTCGGTTTACCATTCCCATTTCAAATGCTTCTTGGGCCGAATAACTTGCGCCTAGGAAAAATATTTCTCTCGCACGTTTTTGCCCAACTTGTCGAGCAAGGTAAGCAGATCCAAAACCTCCATCAAAACTTGCAACATCTACATCTGTTTGTTTAAAAATAGCATGTTCTTTGGAGGCTAATGTTAAATCACAAACAACATGCAGACTATGTCCACCACCTACAGCCCATCCAGGAACTACGGCAATGACTACTTTGTTCATAAAACGAATTTGTCTTTGAACATCCAAAATATTGAATTTGCTAACTCCATCGGTTCCTTTATACCCTCTAGGAGCTCTAACACGTTGGTCACCTCCCGAACAAAACGCCCACCCACCATCTTTTGGAGAGGGGCCTTCTCCTGAAATTAAAACCACTCCTATTTCTTGACTTTCATGACAAATAATTAGTGCATCCAACATTTCATCTACCGTTTTTGGACGAAAAGCATTTCTGACTTCAGGTCTATTGAATGCGATACGTGCGATACCATCGCAATAGTTAAATGTAATGTCTTCGTATTCTTTAAGTGTTTTCCAATTTATCGCCATTTTCTGTTTTTTTGTAAAAATAAAAAGAGTCTTTTAATTCATTGCTTAATTCCAATGACTTATTTTTGTTGTTAATATAATTTTATGGTCATTTTAATTACTGGTGCTTCTGGTGGCTTTGGTTCAAAGTTAAGTAAGTATTTTGCAGAAAAAAATCACAAACTAGTTTTACAGAGTTTTTCAAGAGAGGTGTCGATTAAAGAGGATGCTAATGTATTTTCTTTTTCTTGTGATTTAACAAACGAAACCGATGTAAAGTTATTTATGGAAAAAGCGCTTTCCAAATTCGGGAAAATAGATGTGGTGATTCATTGTGCCGGTATTTCTAAAAATGCGATTTCTTGGAAAACATCCCTTAAAAATTGGAATGAAACACTTGCAGTGAATTTAACCGCTCCTTTTTTAATTAATAAACTTCTTTTGCCCCAGATGAAAAAGAATAAGTTTGGTAGAATTATTCATTTGTCTTCGGTTGTTTCTCAAACTGGTTTCCCTGGAACTGTTGCTTATGCAGCATCTAAAGCGGGTTTATCTGGCCTAACCAAAACGATTTCTAAGGAAGTTGGAGCAAATGGAATAACGGTCAACAACCTTGCTCTTGGATATTTTAATATCGGCATGATTGAACAGGTGCCTCAAGATCAGGTTGATGCTATTTTATCTGGAATTCCTCAGCAAAAACTTGGTGATCCAATAGCTGTTTGCGAATTAGTTCAGTATCTTATTTCGGATGCTGGTTCTTACATAACTGGTCAAACTATTCCCGTTAATGGAGGAATGTATAGTTATTGATCTTCTTTTTTAATGAAATACCGATCTTTAGGGTCAAATTTTGGAGATTGAACAGAAATAACTTTTAACGGAATTTTTCCAATTACCTTGATGATTTCATGAATAGTCCCTTTTGGTATCGTTACTTGATCTTTTGGGATAATC
The DNA here is from genome assembly GCA_029247685.1 of Crocinitomicaceae bacterium. Lineage (GTDB taxonomy): Bacteria > Bacteroidota > Bacteroidia > Flavobacteriales_D > Crocinitomicaceae > UBA952. The sequence continues at coordinate 12,925 of JAQWKT010000067.1, forward strand.
TTTAGCGTGTCATTTCCAATTTTCATTAATGCACGACCTTCTAGAACAACAAGGTTTTCGGAATGGTCTTTGTGGTAATGTAAAGGGACCTTGTTCTTTACGATAATCATGTAGGTGCTATGTAATTCGTCCTCTGATATTTTTTGCACGGAGATGTTTTTATCAATAGCATCTGCTGTTTTTTGATTCCTAAATAGCTGAGAATATGAGTTTTTTACAATTAGAATTAATATAAAAAAGATTATTTGTTTCATTACATAATTTAGATTGAGTACAAATTTAAAATTTATTGAAGTAATTTAGATTTAAAATTGTTATTTTTCATAAGCCATGCACAAGCTTTCTTTTCTTGTTTTTTTGTTTTCTGCTATTCTGGTTTTTTCATTTAATTGGACAAATAAAAAAAATGTTTATGACCATTATGAAGTGGATCAATGGGGGGTAGAAGAAGCATTGATTAAATTGGGAGACTCTGCGTATAACCATCACATAGCTAATCTGGACCCCAAAAAAGCAGAAATGGGTAAAGACCTTGTTTTTAAGGGGTTTACAACATATAATGGAAAGAAATCAAAAAGAATTTCCCCATATTTTGTTTGTACCGATTGTCATAATACAAAAAGAGAAACTGGATTAGAGCGAGGTTTAGGAATGGCACACCCTAAGGATAACGATCCTGAAAAAAGATTAGCTTATGCGATAAAAAACGATCTTCCATTTCTTCCGGGCTCCACCTTATGGGGAATTTATAACAGGACTTCTTTTTATAATGGCGATTACAGAAAAAAATATTTAGGGCTTGTAGACAAGGCAAAAGATGATTTGCCTGAAGCAATTCAGGTTTGTTCTCAATATTGTTCTTCAGGAAGAAGCCTAAAAGATTGGGAACTTGAGGCAATGATGCATTATTTTAAATCAGAAGAATTAAAAATTAAAGATCTAGGATTATTTCCAAATATCAAAAAGAACTTGCTTAAATATCAAAGTTTAGATAGTGGAGAAAAAAGAAGCTTGATTTATTCTATTAAGGATGAATACTTTCAATCTTATCCAGCAAATTTTTCATATACCATGCCGAAGAATAAAAGAGGGTATGGAGAAAATGGAAATCCAAAAGCTGGAAAAGAATTGTTTGAAAGAAGTTGTTTGCATTGCCATGGAGAAAAAAGAGTTACTTATTTAGGACTAGATAACTCTAAATTAACAGGAAAGTTTTTTCTTAAATATATGAAAGGATATAGGGATCAGTCTTTATATCAAATTATTCGATGGGGAACATATCCAAAATCAGGAAGAAAACAATACATGCCTCAGTATAGCAAGGAAAAAATGAGTGATGATCAAATTGAAGATTTAATTGCCTACATGAAAAAACTATCCCAAAAATGATAAATAAAACATATATATTGCTATTAAGTTTGCTTATAATTGGGCATTCTTTTGGACAAGATGTTCAAGAAACGTTTACTTCTACTAGAATTATTAATGGACATTCTGTGGAAACGCTTAAAGCCCGAATTTTGCAATTTAGAATAGAGCACCGTTTTGGTGATTTTGCGGGTGCAAATGGCGGGGTACAAAAGATGTATGGGTTTGACAATGTTGCAGATGTTCGTTTTGCTTTTGAATACGGTGTTTCAGACAAATTAATGCTTGGTTTTGGCAGGAGCAAAGGTACAGGGGCTCCATACAGGTCATTGTTAGATGGTTTTGTCAAATATCGCTTTTTAAGTCAAAATAAAGAAAAAGGAATTCCAGTTTCAGTAGCTTTAATTGAAACAGCAAGTTTAACCTACATGACCGCATCACTTGATGAAGGACAAGTTGCTCATTTCCCCGAATTTGTTCATCGTTTGGCATATTCTTCTCAATTAAATATCGCTCGAAAATTTGGAGAAAGATTGAGTATTGCATTAATGCCAACCTACGTCCATAGAAATTATGTGGATTTAG
>JAQWKT010000072.1 GCA_029247685.1 Crocinitomicaceae bacterium
ATGACATTATTAAAGAAGCCAATGCTTTGATGATAGCCAGAGGGGATTTAGGTGTTGAAATACCTTTTCAAGAAGTTCCTTTAATTCAAAAAAGAATAATTCAAAAATGTAGACAAAGTGCAAAACCTGTTATCGTTGCAACTCAAATGATGGAAAGCATGATGACTAATTTAACTCCTACAAGAGCAGAAGTAAATGATGTTGCAAACGCAGTTTTGGATGGAACTGATGCAGTAATGCTTTCAGGGGAAACCTCCGTTGGCAAATATCCCGTGCAAGTGATAGAAGTAATTAGAAATATTATCCATGAAATGGAAAAAGCGGATGAGATTTATCATAAAGAGGAGGCTCCTATGACTGATCACGATCGATTTATTACTGATTCAATTTGTTTTAATGCATGTCGACTTGCTTTACGAGTTAATGCAGATGCTATTATCACCATGTCTTTTTCAGGATATACTGCATTTAAAATTTCTTCTCAACGTCCAAAGGCACCTGTTTATGTTTTTACAAGCAATCCCAAAATCTTGTCTCAGCTTAATTTATTATGGGGTGTACATGCATTTTATTACAATAAACGAATTAGTACAGATCATACGATTGCCGATATTAAGTATCTTTTGAAGAAATCAAAGACTCTTAAAAAAGGAGATATGGTCATCAATATTGCATCTATTCCTCTTGAGGATTTAGGAGGCTCAAACATGCTTAAATTAAGCAAAGTGGATTAGTTTTTTTCTTTTCGTCTTTTTATTTCCTGTTTTATCAGACTTAATTCTCTACTGGTTTGCCCAGATACAGAAGTGTTTTCATCAGCTCTTCTAAATAAATAAGGCATTACTTCTCTTATTGGTCCATAAGGAACATATTTAGCAACTTGATAACCAAGGTGAGATAAGTTAAATGAAATATGATCACTCATCCCTAATAATTGTGCAAAATAAAAGTTTGAAGACAATTTATCTATGTTGTTTTTTTCGATAAGATTTGCAAGGAGTAAATTGCTTTTTTCATTATGACTTCCTACACAAAGAGAAAAGTCCGATTTATGTTGAAAAATGTAATGAATAGCATCGTCAAAATCTTTGTCTGTATCGGCTTTATTAGCTTGAATAGGAGAGGGGTAATTTCGTTCAAGGGCTCTTTTCCTCTCTTTTTCCATATACGCCCCTCTAACTAATTTTATCCCATAAATAAAGCCATCTTTAGAACTTAATTGATGAATTTTTTTTAAATAATCAAGTCGATCAAGTCGATACATTTGTAATGTGTTAAATACAATTGCTTTTTTTGTATTAAATTTTTTCATTAAATCATATGCCCATAAATCAATAAGATCTTGTATCCATGATTCTTCAGCATCTATAAAAATAGGGAGGTCTTTTTTGAATGCAAATTCACATATTTCATGTGCTCGATTGAATATTTTTTCAAGTTTTGATTTCTGAATATTTGATAATTTATTTTTAATACTTGCTTTATGAAGTATATCAGTGGAACCTAAACCACTAATTTTAAAAACAGCAAAAGGAATCATTTTATCTGCACTTCCTCTTTCAATTGTTTTTTTTATTTCATTTACTGTGTTTTCAGCAGCTAGTTCGTTTTCTTTTCCTTCAACAGAATAATCTAAAATTGTCCCAATACTGAATTTATCAAGTTCTTTTATTTTTCGATTGCATTTCTCAATAGATGTTCCTCCACAGAATTGTTTAAAAATAGTAGCCTTAATAAACCAATTTATTGGAATCCTTAATTTAAGACAAAACAAGGTTAGGTATTTACCAATAATTACCATGGAACTTGAACTGATTAACTTAAATAACCAAAATGCTCTTCTTAGATCTTTATTTGTTTTGCTTTCAAATGCAATTTTTGTATTGTCAAAAGAATTCATGAAGCAAAAATAATAGCTTTTTCTATTTAAAAGGGATAGTTTAAAAATACCTTGTTAAATTTGATGATATATATATATTTATATGACAACAAAGGTTCCATTTTCTTATTGTGAAATTAATTTTGGCTTGTTAAAGAATAGCTCTTTATCCAGTATCATTTCTAATGATTACAAGAATTCTAGAATTATTGTTTTTGCAGATGAAAATACATATGATCTTTGTTTAGAATACTTATTTGAATCTTGTCCAATTATTAATCATGCAGATGTTGTCGTTTTTCCATTAGGTGAAGAAAATAAAATAATTGAAGTTGCACATCAGATTTTAGATGCTCTATCTAATTTTAAACTGAAAAGAAATGATCTAATAATTAATTTAGGTGGTGGTATTGTAACGGACATGGGCGGATTTATTTCTTCTATTTATAAAAGAGGGATTAAGTTTATTAATATACCCACCACGCTTCTTGGTATGGTTGATGCATCTATAGGAGGGAAAACAGGAATAAATCTTGGCTCTTATAAAAATCAAATCGGATCATTTATTCATCCTATTTCTATTTATATTGATTCATTCTTTTTAAAATCATTGCCACAAAATGAAATAATCAATGGCTATGCAGAGATAATAAAGCATGCATTGATTTCTGATGCAAAAAGTTGGTTCGATTTAAGTAATAAACTTGAAAAAAATATTCAACCTGATAACAAGTTGATTTTAAAATCGATTACCTATAAAACGTCTATTGTTGAACGTGATCCTTTGGAAATGGGATTACGAAAAATTTTAAATTTTGGTCATACTTTTGGTCATGCTATAGAAGGTTTTTTTGTAGATAAAATGAATGTTTCTCATGGATTTTGTGTTTGTTTAGGTATTTGTGCCGAATCGTATTTATCTTTTAAAAGAGGAAATATATCTAAGGACGAATATTTGCAAATAGAAAATGCTATAAATAGAATTATTGACTTCATTCCATTTGATAAAGAAGCAATTAATGAAATATATGAGCTAATGAAACAAGATAAAAAAAATAAAGGAGATCAGGTTTTATCTTGTTTGTTAATTAAGATAGGAGAGTGTCAATACGACAAAGATATTTCAGAGGCAGAGGTAATGGATGCGATGTATCACTTAAATTTATTAGCTGGAACAAATTAATTTTTTAATTGAATTAATTTGTTTTTTATGTTTTGAAGCTTATTTATAAGCTCTTTGTTTTTTGAAAATTGCCCTTTTGAATCAGACTTTCTGATTTTTAATTGTTTTTTTGCAGCATCTAGCTTATAGCCTTCAATCTTAACAATTTGATAGATTAACTCCAGGTTTTTGATTTCTTTGACAGTAAATTGTCGATTGCCTTTTTTGTTTTTTTTGGGCGAATTAAGTTCTAACTCTTTTTCCCAAAAACGAATAAGGGAAGCATTTACATTTAGTAAGCTAGATACCTCTCCTATAGAATAATAGAGCTTGGTTAATTTAGAATAATCGATGTTAACTTGTTTCATCTTCATCGAAATTACAAAATTTATCATTTTATAATCGCTTATTTTATTATTTTTTTAATTATTACTTTAGTTTATGAATTTATTTCAAACAAATAATAGGTATTTATGGTTATTTGTTTTCTTAAGTGGGCTATTTATTACAAGTGTTGTAACAGCAGAACTTATTAGTAACAAATTAATAGAAACCCCAGAAATTTATTTTTTAGGTATAACTGTGGAAGCACAAACAACTATTGTTGGAATTCTTCCTTGGCCATTTGTTTTTTTAATTACCGATTTATTAAATGAATTTTATGGAAAGAAGGTGGTGAAAAGGCTTTCATGGATTACTTCAATATTAATTTTATATTGTTTTTTTATTGTGGGTTTATCTTTACAAATACCGGCTAAAGAAATAAAAGGATCTTTATTAGCTGATGATGCATCATATAATTTAGTTTTTGGTCAAACCCAAATGGTTATTCTTGGAAGTATCCTTGCTTTTTTAGTTTCGCAGTTATTAGATGCTTCTATTTTTAGTTGGATCAAATCCAAAACAAAAAATAAATTTATCTGGTTACGAAGTACAGGAAGCACCGTTTTTTCTCAAATTATTGACACTTATATTGTTTTATATATTGGATTTGTTCTTCCTGGAAGTTTATCCTTTAGAGATTTTTTATCAATAGCTCCTACTAATTACATATTGAAGTTATTAATTGCGATTTTATTAACGCCATTTATTTATTTAGGCCATGCAGCAATCAATGCATATTTAAAAAAAAACAACTAATCTTTTTTTAGAAATAAACTAAATGCTAAGTAGATTAATGCAATTGCAGCCATAATCGCTCCAAAATTAAAAGCATCTTTAACCGTTTCAAAAGTGCTTTTATAAAAAATAAGCGTTGAAAATGAACCAGTCATAATTCCACATTCTAATGCTATAAAAATTGTTCCGGCACCTATGCCTCTTCGCAATTCTGGTGAAAGATCAGCAGTCCAAGCAAATAGAGTAGGACTTGATATTCCTGTAGCAACTCCAAAAAGTAATGCAGAAATCGTGTACATCTCCATGCTTTTTGAATGCCCAATTAAGAGCATCGAAATCAATAATACCGAACATCCAATAAGCATTGTTTTTCTTCTTCCGATATTATCTGAAAGAGAACCCGTAAACAATCGTATTAAAATAGTGGATAGAATATACATCCCAAAAAACCATCCTTTATTTGAAATCCCAAGATAGTTGGAAATATCAGGCGTAACTACAAAAATAATTCCAGAACATGATGCAGTTAATACCATAATAATAGCAGCAGGAAGAACATTTTTTTCAATAATATCTGTTTTTTTAATTTTTAAAACCGATAAATTGAATTTGTTTCTAACTTGAAGGGATTCTTTAACCTTAAACATTAGCAAAAGAGAGATTACTGCGATTAAGCCTGAAAACACAAAAAGAGTAGTATAATCCGAATGCATGTAAATATAAGATCCGAAAGATTGTCCAACTCCAATACCTAAAGAAATAAAGGTTCCAAATATTGCCATGGCATGTCCTCGGCTATTCTTGGGGATTAGGTCTGTTATAAGAGCTGTAGAGCCAGTAGGAAGAAATCCTGCACTAAATCCATGCAAAAATCGCAATAACAAAAAGAAAAGAACAGTTTCAGCAAAAGGATAAAGGAATGCGATAAGGATACAAATACAAATTCCAATATACATGGCAATTTTTCTTCCAACAAGGTCTGCTATTTTTCCTGAAAACGGCCTAGATATAGCTGCTGAAATGGTAAATAAGCTGATAATTAATCCTTTCTTTTCAGGAGCACCAAGTTTAGAAATAAAATCGTTTAATTCGGGAATGATTAAGTTAAAACTGGTCATGAAAAAAAACATGGACCAAGAAATTAACCAAAAGTTTCGATTATATCGTTTAAACACAAAACGAAAGTAGGAACTTACTTCGACTTAAACAGTAAAAGAGATATTTTTATTTCTACATGTTATTATACTCAACTTCCCTAGTGACTTGAAAGCCATCAACGTTAGGAACTAAAACATAATTTTCAAGAAAAACACTCTCAGGACTATCTCCACATTGGGATATTTTTATTTTGTAGAGTACTGTTTGTGCAGCATTATCGATAGTCACTTCTCTTTCTATTCCAGCACAAGTATTGACGCTTAAAGGATAAGCTAAAACAGAATATTGATTATAATCAACAGCTTGAATTTCAGAGTCATTGATTGAATATGACATTCTTCCTGCATAAGGATGAACCCCTGTAATCGTTAAACTATCAGGATGACTGCTCATGAGTCCACCACAAGATGGTTTTATTTTTGAATCGGCAACAATGTCTCCAGAGTCTCTTACTCCAACAAAGTCAGGGTTACACTTTTTTCCGCATGAAAACAATACGGAAAACATTAAAATAAAAGAAAATCCAGTCAAGGATTTGAAAAAGTAGCCTCTCATAGCGTAGCAGTTTAGAGAGTTAAATTAATTTTTTTTTTTTAAAACTCAAAGTTTTATGCCATTCAAGTTATTTTATTTAATCAAAAAAAGTTATTTTTAAATAAAAAAAATGAAATATTTAGTTTTATTATTCCTTTGTTCTCCATTGTCTTTTTTTTGTCAAATCTCCATTCTTAGTTCCGATTTAGCAGTTCCAGGAGACTACATAATCAGATACCAGGATACCTTGGTTACCTATGATGAAGGATTAAGTGGAGCAAATGTATATTGGGATTTTAGCAATGCCTTAAATCACGTTACTGTATCCACCTCTGTCTTAGATCCAGTGAACACCCCATATTCGGCTAATTTTCCATCTTCAAATCTAGCGATGACCAACGATTCCCTTAGTTATATCTATTTAACTAAATATCCAGATAGTTTAATTTCTGATGGAGTAGCAGGAGATCTTCTTGCAACTGGTGAGATACTTTATTCTTATTTTAATCCAACTCTAAAAACAGATGAATTTCCTTGTTCTTTTGGTAATAATTTCTCCGATTATTATGCCTTTGAATCTACAGCTGATGGCTCAAACATAAATGCTTTTATAGATCAAATTAAATTGATTCATCATGGAACTGTTTATGATACAGTCGATGCATGGGGAGGGATTTCTACACCTATGGGATTTTATAATGCGATAAGAATTAAAACGGTGGAGTATAGTACCGATACTATAATGATATTACCAGTTTTTCCACCAACATGGTCGACATTTCAGACTACTATGGATACTTCTGTTTCATACACATGGTTAACTAAAGATAGTGGATTGCCGATTGCTGAAATGAGATTTGATACCACCTCAAATAGTGATATATTTACTTGGTCCAGTGTTCCAGGGGCTAATTTGGAAGAAAATTTTAGTTCTTTTATTAAGATACATCCAATTCCTGCCTCTTCTATTTTGAATGTTTCGATTTCTCAAGAGCATACCATTTTTCCAAATTCATATACCATTATGGATATTTCAGGGAAAAGAATTTGTTCAAAAAAAATCTCTCAAAATCCCTCTAATTTTATTGAAATAAATATTGAGTCATTCAATAATGGAGTATATATATTGGATTTATATAACGATGATAAGATCGTATTCAAAAAAAGGTTTATTAAGAATTAGAGCTTTTGTTTCTATTTCTTTTTAAATAATAGATTCCAAATAACCCAAATATTAAAACGAAAGAAATAATAGCAAAAATCATTTTTTTGTTACTTTCTTCTTTAGTAGATAGAATCTTTGTATAACTAGAATTGTGATATCCCATCGTTAAATCATTGTTGTTTTCCCATTTTGCTTTTGTCTTTTTAAACGTAGCAAAAGGAATGTTTCTGGAGTAGCTTTTTTTATTTGTTTTTAGACTGTAAGCTACTTCATCGACTAGATGTTCATTTTGGTCAAAGAGTTCAATTTTTTCTTTTTTTGAAGATAGTTTAAAGTCAATTTTTTGATAAAGTACGGTGTCAATTTTATTACTGATTGGGTTAAAATGAAAAACAGCAAATCGTTTTTTTGGCAAAACAAGCTTTTCGACAACATGTATATTTTTGTTTAAATCAATTATTTTCCAACCCGACATGTTAACTGGTTTATCCCCTTGATTAAAGACTTCAAAGCAATTGTTTGTGTAATCGATTTCATTAATAATTACTTTTTCAGCGGATTTTTTCTTTTTCTTAAAGGTAATATTGATAAATAAAGAATCTCCACTTTCTCCGTTAATTGTTTTTTGTGAATAGCCAGTTGATTCATAACCGATATTTGGCTTTATCGTGATCGGTACTTCTAGCTCTGAGAAAAATTGAAATGTTGAAAACGTTGAATTTTTGACAATGTTTTGATTGATTTTAACGGTTCCACTTTTTGGATTGTAAATATTTAAAGACACTTTAAATGGTTTTTTAAGATTAAATTTTTCTTGCAAATGTTCATAAGAGTAAACCGTTCTTTTTTTAGTGAAATACTTTAAACCCTGAATGCAGTCATACCAATTTTTTAGAGTCCCTTGGTAGGGTTCAAACCTCTTTCTTTTTGCAAAATGAATTTTCATTTCTTCTTCATAAAGGTTTTTGAATTTATCTACACGCTTATTAATGTGATCTTTACTAAGTGTGGTACTTAAAATAAATGCCGATTGGTTTATGAAATCGGTTTTGAAGGTTTCATTTTTTAATAGATATCGTAATAGAAATGTTGCCCATTTTGGATTGTACCACCTTGTTTTTGTTGGAGAGGTGAAATCTTTAAGCATGTTTCGTTTTATTTTATCAGGAGCAAACCCAAGATCGGTGTCATAAACAATCCAACGAAATTTACTATCCAAAGAATCCGATTTCCAGTATCGGATATTACCTCTAACATCTGGATTTGCAAAATAGATTTGATAAATCCAAAAATTTATAAAACTTTTAGTATCCATCATTTCGTTTACTTTAGCATAAGCACGGGTATTTTTTAAATCATTGGTGCGAACATATTTTAAAAGCTTTAAATAGTCGGATTTTCTTCCTTCATCGATATTGCTATTTCCTTGTAATAAATCCACCCCTTCCGTTCCACAATTGTAGTGGTTATCAATGTAATATTCGTTTAATTTTTCTCGTATATTATACACCCCCCAGTATTCTGAATTAATAAATACATGGGCAGGGCAAGATTCTTGTACATCCAAATTAGATTCTTTTGCCAGAGAGGTAGACATGGCGTCCTTAAATCTTAAGGATCTATAATCTCCACCGGAATGTCTTAAAATAAATTGTTTGTATTTCTTTTTTCCAATGTTATATAGATCGGCATTAAATCGACTATTGCCATATTTTTTTCTAGCAATTAAGCGCATGGATTTTTCAGGTAGATATTTAGTCAATCCTCCAAATATTTTTATCCCAGCACTTTGGTTTAAAATTTTATTTCCAGATTCATCAAAAACCTCCACGAAATTTTCTCGTTCCCATTTTTTTTCAAAATTGACATTTCTATAATGTTTGTAAACCGAATCATAATAGGCATTTGGTCCTTTCATATAGATTCCTTTAATGCTATCAAATAAGTAGGCTTTATTAATGCTAATAGAGACTACTTTTATTTTTGTTTTAAAATCGATAAAGTAACTAAAACAACCTAGTTGAATGGTAGAGTCTTTTCCTTTTAATAAAAAGCAAAGGTTTTGTGTTTTGTCTATTAAAATAGAATCAGGAACATTTTTTCGGTCCTTATGGATGTTATTTTCTTTAAAAAATTGAATTTGGCCATTTTTACTAGATATCTTTAGATAAAAAGGAAGATCATAAAATCCGGCTTTGTGTGAAATCGAGAATAAAGTTTCTTGCTGCGTTTGTCCTATAAATGCAACGCAAGCAATAAAAAAAAGAGGGAGAAGTTTATTTGCTTTCAAAAAGTTTAAATTCTATTCGGCGATCACGCTGGTCATGGTATTTTTGCTTGGAGGTGCCATATCCTTTGTAAGTGGTGTTTTTCATATCCATCCCTTCATTTTTCAGATACTTGTAGATACTTTCCGCTCTTTTTAAAGAAATCTTTTTATTTGCGTTTTCGCTTCCGCTTCCTTTGTCTGCATGTCCACCTATTTCAATTTTCATGTCGTTATTGGTGCTAAGAATAGTTTTGATTTCATCCAATATTTTACGGTCTTTTGTATTGATTTTTGCACTACCACTTTCAAAATTTATCTGGTGGGATATTTGTACCACCTTAAATTCAATACGTCTATTTTCAGCATGCATTGTATTGGAGCATCTAACGCCATCTTTGCATTTGTTTTTTGGGTTTTCTTCTCCATACCCTTTGTATTTTAATTGAGAAGGTTTAACGCCTTGTTTAATAAGGTGATTTCGTGCATTTTTTGCGCGTTTTTCAGAAAGTGTCTTGTTGTAACTTGCGCTTCCTTTTGAATCGGTATGCCCACCAACTTCAACCACCAAAAAAGATTTCTTCTTAAGCATGTTGGCATATTCATCTAGAAATGTAGAAACAGTAGGAGGGAGGTTGGAAACGTTTGATGGGAATTTAATCGAAACTTTTAGTGATTTCAGATTGTCTTTGGATGCATTTGTAATTTCTTTTTTTGCAATTGCTTCTGTTATTTCTTTGTTTTTGCTTTCATAGCAAGGGCAAATCGAATCGCTTATTTCTTGCGGAATTCGGTATTTATCAATAGGTTTAAAGTCTCGTATCGCTTTTCTTATTCTACTGTATCCTCTAGACATTCTATCGGCGCACTCTTCCCAATACTCAATGCTTTTATTGCTATTGAATCCACAAAATTGTTTTAATAAAACGGTGGATACATAGCCCGATTGATGCCATCCATTCCAGCAATGAAGATACACAGGACCAACTTCTTTGTTCATGATAGAGCTATATACAAAAGATAAAATACTATCTCTTTCAGTTTCGGTGTCTCCACCTAATTGGTAGTATTCAAGGGTGTCAGAAGTTTCTTCATTGATCATGCTAGAAGGAGCAGTTTTAAAATTATGTTTGTATAAATAGATGGATTTAGAAAATCCATTATCAAGCAGGCTTTGTAAACCATCGTTTGGCAGTGGGTTTTTGTTGTCTCTTTTATCCGTGCGGTGATAATAGTTGTTTCCACCACCACGATAAGCAACTCCATAAAGAATCGTTCGGCAGTTTCGGGTGCCATAAAGACTCTCAAATCCATTTCCTTTGTTGTCGGTTATTTTTTCTTGTAGGCAATTAACCTTATATTTCTCTTTATATTCTCTAAATTTTGAGAAATCAAAAACTGTCGAATCTTCTTGGGCAAATCCAAAAAAGAAAAATGACCCAAAAAGGGCAAATAATGTACTTCTTAGCATAATGTGTATGATATAATTATCACAAAGATATTCAATCGATTCTTACGCTTTTTAGTGCCTAACAACTAGTTATTAACACTTCGATTAACATAACCTAAATAGATTGGATATATAGCAGTAACGAATTAATGCATTGAGGTTACTGATAAATTAAAATTAATGGGTTTTTATTTTCTTGTCCTTGAGGTTTTCAGGATTATCAGAATTATCAAAAGAAGTACTTTGCTCCGATGCATTCGAGGTGTTATCATCATTTGATTCACAAGAAACCAAACCCAACAAAAACACGAAAAAAAATAGTGATCTCATAATTTTAAATTATTAAACACCATAATTTAATTGTTATTATTTTATTAAATTTAATTTTTTAAAATAAACGATGAAAAAACTCAACTTAATTTTATTCTTTGGAATCGCTTTCTTTTTTATGTCCTGTGAGGATTCAAATAAAAAAACGGAAAGCAAAAATAACGAAAGCGCAATAGAAGATCCTGAAAATTTATGTGACTGTATTGAAATAGGATACAATAAAATAAAAGAAATAGATGAGATGACGGATGATGAATTATCGAAGAATCTTAATATCTATGATGATTATAAAGAGGGATTAGAAGAAAAATTGGATAAAAAATGTAAAGAGTTTGAAAAAGAGGCAAGAAAAAAATATAAAACGAAAGATAAATTTAAAGAAAGTTGTTCAATCTTGGCTAAACAAGAAATCCTGAAAACAAGGATCAAAAAGCGAATTAGGAAACTTAAAGAAAACAATCAAGCTTCTAATAACACTAAAAAAGGCAACTATGGGGGCTATTCAAACACTTCGCCTATTGATGAAGCTTGTGACTGTGTAAAATGGATGAATGATGAGATGGATAAAATTTTAAGAATGTCTGTGGATGAATTAACAAATAATCCCGATATAGGCGATGATTTTAAGAGAAAATTGGAAGGCAATACAAAATGTAATGACTTATTGGATGCGGCTAAAAGAAAATACGACAGTCCGGAAGAATTTATGGAGGTTTGTCCTGAAATGAAAGAAGTGATGGAAAAGACTAATCGAATGAAAAACATGTAGATTTCTAATATCAACCAAGATAATAAATAGTTAGATAAGGGGGGCTACCCCTTTTTTAATTGTCTATAAAACACATTTAATAAGATTAATAAATGTTTCTGAGTCCTTCTTTTTAATCTCCACATCCTGATATTTATAGTCGCCACCTTCATCAGTATAAT
>JAQWKT010000003.1 GCA_029247685.1 Crocinitomicaceae bacterium
GCTATGCTGTAAGAGCAATAAGAGCTTTTTAGATATTTTCTTTTACGTATTTCCAATTTTTTATTGGCTCAAACTTTTTTTGGGCTTCCTTATTGCTAGGATGTTGAAGACAAGACTCAACAGTACACTCTTTTAGTTGAGGAAGTAAATCATTTCTTAGAAAGAAAAAATTAAAGCCTAATTCATTGGCACCAATTAAGCGATACCCTTTGGAATTTGCTAATTTATTCATGGCAACTGGAGAAGCCCCATGGTAATCTGGATGAATTCCTGGATAAAAGTAAGTTGAATCATATGGAACAATTACATCATTCATTCCAAATTCATTGTGTGTTTCAATTATAACAACTTGTGGGTTAATGGATGTTATTGCTTTCCAAACCCAATAATCATTTCCATCAATATCTATAGATAATAGACCAATTTCTTCATTAATTCCATTAGAATTAATTAATTCATTGATGTTTTCTGCAGTAATAAATGCATGATGAAAAACAAGTTTAGAATCTTTTACATAACGTTTAAAAAAGTACTCCCCCCTATTCAACGCTTTTTTATTTCCATCTATAAATAAACCATTAAATCCATGATGGATGATTAAGTTTGCCGAATTGCTATTTATTCCATCATCTGCACCAAATTCCACAAAAGTGGGACATGAAAAATTTAATAAAGAAAATATATATAGCAATATTCCATCTTCTTCAAATTGAGAGAATTTTTTATATACAACATTATTTATTTTAGATGTTATTCCTTTAGAAAAATCTTGCTGATACTTAATAACCTTTTGTTTTTGAATATTATTTTCAACACTTGATAGTTTTTCTTTTATAAAATAAAACCTAAGGTATTTTTTTATTAAGTGCTTTAAAAACTCAGGGAAAAGACGATATATTATTCTAATCATTTGTCGCTAAAGTAGTTTTTCTTTTTTAAAAAAAATATTATTAATCAGATTACTTTATCTTTGAAAAATATAGATTAAACAATGAAAATCATTATTTTATTATTCGCTTTAACCATATTAACTTCTTGTGTAGAAAAACGCAGTGTTTATAAAATCGCATTTTACAATGTCGAAAACTTTTTTGACACCATCAATGGAGAAAATATAGATGAGGAGTTTTTACCTGAAGCCAAACTTAAATGGAACACAAAAAAATACCAGGAAAAAATTAAACATCTAAACACCGTTATTCATTCTTTAAATTATCCAGCTATTCTTGGGTTGTGTGAAGTTGAAAATAAAGGGGTTCTAAATGATTTGATAAAAGCCCAGAGTAAAACATCTTCATCTCCATCTTACGGCATTGTTCATCATGAAAGCCCAGACAAGAGAGGTATTGATGCTGCATTTATTTATAATAAAAATACCGTTCGTTTATTAGAGTCTGGGAATCTTGAGGTAATACTTGATAAATCAAAGCCCACTAGAGATATCGTTTGGGCAAAATTTTTATTAAAAAAAGATACCATTATTTGCCTTGTAAACCATTGGCCAAGCAGAAGAGGTGGCACGAAAGAATCTGATTACAAAAGAATAAAAGCCGCAAAAACTGCTAAACTTTTTATCAATTCAATTTTAAAAGAAAATCCAAATAGTAAAATCATTTTAATGGGAGATTTAAATGATTACCCCTCAAACAATGCGCCTCAAATAATTCAAAAAATACCGATGTATCCGATGATATTAAACACATCTGGAAGTTATGGAGGAACACATTGTTATAGAAACCATTGGGGAGTTATCGATCATATTATGGTTTCTGAAGCACTTAAAAATAATGGAGCGATTCCTTCTTCGGGGAAGATAAATGAATTCGATTATTTGTTTACCGAATATAAAGAACATATTGTTCCTTTTCGAACATTTGGTGGGGGTAAATATTTAGGAGGTTATTCGGATCACCTTCCAGTTTCTATTGAAATTGAACTAAAATAATGATGCAATGAATCTATTAAAAGGCATTGAAAAGGCATTTAAAGTAATTTTGCCTAGTCCTTTTAGTATCGCTTTAATTCTAACTTTTGTTTCCTTTATTTTAGCAATATCATTAACCGAATCAAGTCAATCAGGATTTGATCGAGTTATAGAAATAACTCACTATTGGGAAGAAGGCTTATGGAACTCCTCTCTTTTGGTTTTTGCGGTGCAAATGATGTTGATGCTAGTTTTAGGACATACGCTTGCTTTAACTCCTCCTATTTCAAAACTTATTGAATCAATCACAATTCACTGTTCAAACAATGCTCGTTCAGCGGCTATTGTTACATTTTCGACCATTTTAGTTGCCTTATTTAATTGGGGACTTGGACTTATTTTTGGAGCAATACTGGCAAGAAAAGTCGGAGAACATGCAAGAAAAAACAAAATACCTCTAAATTACCCATTAATTGGTGCTGCCGGATATAGTGGATTGATGGTTTGGCATGGTGGCATTTCAGGGTCCGCCCCTATAAAAGCAGCTGAATCAGGGCATTTAAAAAGTTTAATGAAAGGAATATTAGACCCCACTCAAATTAATTCCATCCCCTCCTCTATTCCCTTTTCAGAGACCGTGTTTGGAAACATGAATCTATTCATGATGATGACTCTTATCTTATGTTTGCCACTATTCATGTATTTTTTAGGCAAAAGAACCCATAATTCTAGTCAACTCCCGGGTATTATTGTTGAAAAAAAAGAAGCTAATGAAAATTATTATGGGGCTGAAAAAATTGACAAAACACGTTTTTTGTCATTCCTATTTGGTTCATTTATAATTGTTTATATCGTATACTCTGTTATACAAAGTTACTCTCAAAAAGGCTTAGGATTTATCAATCCCAATTTTATCAACCTTTTATTACTTGGGCTTTGTCTTGCCATTCATAAGAATATTCATTCCTTTTTAAAAGCAATAGATAATGCAATAGGAGGTGCATCGGGAATATTAATTCAATTCCCTCTATATTTTGGAATCATGGGAATCATGAATGGATCCGGACTTGTGGATGTTTTTTCTGATTTTTTTGTTAGCATATCCAATGAGACCACTTTTCCTATTTTTTCATTTATCAGCGCTGGAATCGTAAATATTTTTGTTCCTAGTGGTGGAGGGCAATGGGGAGTTCAAGGACCTATCTTAATTCAAGCTGCTTTAGATATAGGTGTTGAACTACCGAAATCCATTATGGCTCTTTCCTATGGAGATCAACTCACCAATATGCTTCAACCATTCTGGGCACTTCCTTTACTTGGAATTACTGGATTAAAGGCCAAAGAAATTTTACCTTATACCTTCTCATTAATGTGTGTTGGAGCTGTTTTATTTATTGGTGTTTTACTTATTTTTTAATATGGCTAATAATAAAATTGAAAATTTATTAAAAACACTTGGACCAGGAATCTTATTTGCCAGTACAGCTATTGGAGTTTCTCATTTGGTTCAAAGTACTAGGGCTGGTGCAAACTTTGGATTTGCTTTAATTCCATTTATTCTGGCGGCTAATATTTTTAAATACCCATTTTTTGAATTTGGAAGTAGATATGCTAATGCAGCTGGCGAGAGTATTATTGATGGATATAAAAGAATTGGCAATTGGATGTTGTGGGTGTATTTTATTATTACGATTGGTAGTATGTTTTTTGTTAGTGCTGCTGTAGGTGCTGTAACTTCTGGATTTTTACAAAATTTATTTGGGATTGGCTTTCTGGGCATATGGGCTACTCTTGGATTGTTTTGTATTTGTGTAATTATTTTAATGCTAGGGAGGTATCAAATTTTAGACTCCATGATCAAAATGATTGGTGCTGTTTTATTACTATCCACACTGCTTGCTTTTATCCTTGCTTTAACAAAAGGTCCAAGCGAACAAATTCCAAATTTTATTACCCCAGACATTTGGTCTGACAAGAGCATTGTTTTTATTATTGCCCTAATGGGTTGGATGCCCACCGCTGTTGATTTAAGCGCATGGAATAGCTTATGGACTATTGAGAGAATTAAACAAACCGGATACAAACCTAAACTGAAGGAAACTCTTGCAGATTTCAACTTTGGCTATATTATTTCTGTTGTGCTATCCATTTGTTTTGTAACACTAGGATCTTATATGATGTTTGGAACCGGAAAAGTGCTTCCAAACTCAAGTGGTGCTTTTGCAAATTCAGTAGTTGAAATGTTTACAACTTTTATCGGTGAATGGAGTTATTTTGTAATTGCTATCGCTTCATTTTGCATCATGTTTGGGACTTGTATTGCTGTTTTTGATGGATATTCAAGAAGCATTAAGAGATCTGCAGAATTGTTATTCTTTAACAACAAAAATAAAAACAAGAATATTTATTCTATTTCTTTATGCATCGTTGTATTGGGAGCATTTGGAATTGTCTTCTTTTTGGGGAGTCAATTAAAACAACTGGTTGATTTAGCCACTACGATTAGTTTTTTAATCGCCCCTATTATTGCCATTGTAAATTATAAATTGGTAACAAGTATAACATTTCCAAAGGATGCACATCCCCAATTATGGCTCAAAATACTTAGTTATTTAGGCATCCTCTTTTTAAGTGGCTTTGCTTTATATTTTATATGGATAAAAATTTAATAGTCAAAATAAAAATGCTCCAAGTTTAATATACTAGATTTAAAAAGCTCTTTTGATTTTTTTGAGACAAGTTTATCAAATTTTTTAAATGGAAAAATAATTTCAGATTCATAAAGATCTTTCATTTTATAATAAGGCACTTTCGCTTTTTTATCACAATCTCCAGAACAAATAATTTGATCTTCATTTTCGTCAAAAGCATACGTTTTTTGCCATTGTAATGAACCTGTTTGATCATAATACTTCCAATTTCCAAATTCCTGACTGGGGTCCTCATAATAGTAAGCATAAGTTAATTCTACTTGCCCATTTTCATAATATGCAACTCCATTATCTATCTCATTTTCATATTCCCCACTATAAACTTCTTTTAGTGAAAGATTGCCATTTTCATAATACCACTTCCATTCTCCACCACGCCAATTCGTTTCATAATATTCTCCTTGGATTGCTAAGTTTCCATTTTTATGGTAAATGGAAAATAAACCTAAAGGATAACCATCTTCAATTGCTTCTGTTTTTGCAGCCAATTTCCCATTTTCATAATGCCAACTTAAATCACTTCCTTCAGAATTAATATGTTTGTCACCGTAACTATATTCGTCAACATTTCCTTTAACTGCGAGATTCCCATTTTCATAGTAAAAACAAATATCACCCATTATATAATTTTTGTCAAGACCTCCTGACCCACCTTCTTCATTGTAAAATTTTGCGGCCAAATTACCATTGGAGTAATATAGTTCTGTATTACCATAATAAGATTCTCCTTCATAACCAGATCTAAAAGCAAGCATCCCATTTTTATGGTAATGTGAAATATATGAAGTTTTAACTTCTTCTTCTTCATAAACTTCAATTATAGAATTAATTGAACTTTCAAGCTTTCCTTTTTTATCAAATTTTTCATAAATGAGATATACATCTTGGTTTATTGAAGGATTATCTAAATCAAAATCTTTTAAACCTAATTTCTCATTAATTTTTCCGTTTTTGTGATATTTCACCTTAAATAAGGTATCGTTTATAATTTGATAATGTGGCTTATTTTTTTTCTTTGGTGGGTTTACTTTTATGTTTTTTGTAGATAAAACTCCTTTGATATAGTTAGCATTCGCTATTAAAATATTGTTTTTATCATAATAACTCCACTTCCCTTCTTTTTTATAACCACCTCCATCAGAATAACTTCCTAAAGCAGATTTATTTCCATTGTCATGATAATACACCCAGTCTCCAACTTTGTAAGAATAATCATATTTACCATTTGATTTTAATTTCCCATTATCATGATAACATTTCCATAAACCATGTTTAGAACCGCCATCATATTTTCCTATACTCGATAATGTATCATTGCCATGATATGTCTTCCATAAACCAATTTGTTTACCATCTTTATACGAACCCTCACTCTTTAACTTGCCCTTAAAATGATACGTTTTCCATAAATCTACACGGTAATATCCACCATCATAATTCCCATCTAAATTACCCTCAGCCTTTAATAATCCAAGGTAATTGTAATATTTCCAATAGCCGACGCAATTGCCATCTTCACAATTACCTTCACTTTCTAAATTACCGTTAGCGTGGTAATACTTCCAATTTCCAATCTTTTTCCATCTATTTTTATAATGCCCTTCACTTTTTAAATTACCATTACTATGATAGTATTTCCATAATCCATGATAATCGCCGTCTTTTATATTTCCTTCTAATTCAGGTTTGGAGTTTTTATGATAAGTAGTAAAAGCTCCACTAATTTTTCCGTTAATGTAATTTACTTTTGCTAAAACATTTCCACCAATATTTATGCCAGTTCCAATATCTAACAATAATATTTCTCCATGTTTTAATCCATTTACTTTCTGTCCTTTTTCAAGGTAACCTTCCCAAGTTGACTCAAAAACCTTGAAAGGGTATTTTTTTTCTGATATTGTATCTTGATAAGATTGAGAGAATATATAAAAAGGGGTGATAAGTAGTAGGATAAACCGCATATGTTTTAAATTAAAATTTAGGCAATAAAAATAAAAGTATTTACTTTTTTTTAATTAAAAGCAACTTCTTTATTAATTGAACGTTTATATAGTACTTTCTCATAATAAATTTATTTAATAGACTTAAAAGCACTCTTCGGAGTGCTTTTTTAATATCACCTCAGCAAGGTTAGGAAACCATTTCCTGAAAATTCGGTGTTATTAAGCCCCAATCCTGTATAAGTGTAGAAATAAACCCCTTCTTTCGCTTCTTTTCCATCTATATTGCCATCCCAAAAGTCACTAACCTCTTTTGTGGTATAAACCAAATTTCCCCATCTATTATAAACATTGAAATTAAATTCAAGAATATTTTCATAGGTTAATTGAAGTTCATCATTAACATTATCGTTATTAGGAGAAAATACATTAGGAACAAAAACACTTGGTATCGAATAAGGTAGAACGGTTATTTTCAGCCACGAAGTATCCTTGCAAAATCCATTAGATGCTATTAGCGAAACAAAATAATCTCCAACATCAACAAAACTTATTGATTGTGATGATTGATCATTTACAATAGTTGTTATTCCATTATCAAAATTCCATTCGTATGAATTGACAATTGACGAAGAGTTTGTAAAATCTACTAATAAAACAGAATAGCCCTCAATGACATTGGAAGCAATAATGGAAACAGGTTTTTCTAAAACATCAAGAGTCATTGTGTCTAGATTCACACAGTTATTTAAAGAAGCTTCTAAAACAAAAGAATATGAGCCAAAGGGATAGTTTATATAACTATTATTAGAAATAGAGTCATTCCATATATATTGATCGGGTCCATTAGCCATTAACAAAAATGAATCCCCTTCACAAATAGTATCATCGATCCCTGCATCAGCAGAAGGGATTGGATTAACAGTAACCAAAGCATTAACCGTCGAAGAGGAGCATCCATTTATACTATAATCTAAAGAATAGTTTGTGGTTGTTAAAGGAGAAACAAAAATTGTATCTGTAATTGCTCCTCCAGGTGTCCAAGAATAAGCTCCTCCAACTATATCAGGAACAGCAATTAGAGATGCCGTATCTCCTTCACATATTGTTTGATCCAAAATCGAAACATTAGGAGTTGGATTTACAAATACCGTAACCGTATCAGTTGCAACACACCCACTTCCACTTAAACCAGTTACAACATAAGTGGTTGTTTGAGATGGATTAACAGGGTTTGCACTAGTGGTTACTCCATTAGACCAAGAAATATTTCCTAAATAATATATTTCAAAACTAAGACTGCCAAAGTTGTCGTTATACCACGCTACTTGTTGCTCAACAAATGAAAAAGTTTGAGAGGATCCACCTGTAAAGTAAAAATAATATTCATGATTTGGATTATAAGTTGTAGGAACTATCGCTTGCGTATTAGGATTAGCTCCATTCCACATCCAAGGAAATGCGGAAATTGGAGTAATATTTTGACAACCCTGATAAAACCAAAATGCTCCATCACGAAGTTCACAAGGACCATTTCCTGAATATGTTCCAGAAACAACCGCATAGTAATTTCCAGGCAAGGTTGTATTTATTGTACTGTAGGAAAAAGCGGTATCAAAAGTCATTGTAAACTGCTCTACAGGTGGACCAAATATAAAAGAGGAGTCGACCATTAAATTAACTGTATCTCCATCGCAAATGGTGGTGTCTAAACCTGCGTCTACGACTGGTAAAGCATTAACTGTAAGGTTTAATGTTTCTATAGAATCGCATCCAAAAGCATTGGTTAAGGTAACTGATTGGATACCTGCAGCATTAAAGGTTAAGCCATTCCAGGCATATGGCAATTGATTGTCACAGATGGAAAGATTAGTGGTATTAGTTAATATAGGGTTAACGGTAAGATTTAAAGTTTCTATCGAGTCACATCCAAAAGCATTGGTTAAGGTAACCGATTGACTACCTGCTGCATTAAAGGTTAAACCATTCCAGCTATATGGCAACTGGTTGTCACAGATGGTAAGATTAGTTGTATTTGTAAAAGCAGGATTAACGGTAAGATTTAATGTTGCTATGGAATCACAAGCCAATGAATTTGTTAAGGTAACTGATTGGCTACCTGTTGCATTAAAGGTTAAACCATTCCAACTATAAGGAAGTTGATTATCACAGATGGTAAGGTTAGTCGAACTTGTAGCAGGTGCATTAATAATTAAATTGGTTGTTAATATCGAATCACAGCCTGCACAAACACTTGTTCCATAAGTAGTGTCATTGTAAGTTCCGGCAGTATTTTGGTAAGCTCCACCAACAAAGATGCTGTCGCCCTGACATATTGCAACATTACTAAATATTTGAGCATTTTGCCGTTTCCAAAATGTTGGCAAGCCCAATTTTGCACTTCCACTTCCTAAATTAACCGCTTGGTCAGTGTAATTACAATTTGCCAATGAATTAGGGTCGTTTATGACTCCTAAATAATTGGTGCCATTACGAGCAACATATATTTTGTTATCCGGCCCAAGCTGAAGGCTTGACTTTACGGCATTACCTGAAGCAACGTTTGTTCTAGAAGCAACAATAGTGCTTTGTATTCCTGAACTAAGATCATATTGATCAATAAAATTTCCATCAAATCCAACTACATATAAAATGTTATTATCCGGAGAAAATTCTGAGCTATATGCATTTACTGTTGATCCATTATCTGCAATAACTATTGGATTACTAACAACACCTGTGCTGTTTGAAAAATCTAAAAGCTCTACCGTTGTACCGTTAAAACTAGAGCCATTAGCCCCTCTTCCTAAAGTAGTACATATCTTTTTTCCATTATGTGATGGTTTTAGATAGCCAAATCTATTACTAGTGAAGTAGGTCATCCCAACGGTAGAAACAACAGGGGTAGTATTTAATCCTGAAGGGGTGAGTAAATAGGCTACGTATTTATCAGAACTGTGCCATTTAGACCCTCTATGAGTAACAATCCATATGTCTTGACAATTCTCATGGTAAATCGCTGTAACTTGTTCTCTTACATTAGAATCAATAGGTATGTTTTTGTTGTTAACATCTATATCTCCTAATGGGTTAGCTGAAGTACCATTTCCTGGTAAATTAACATCTAAGATACTATAGTTAAATCCAATTCCATTCTGAGCTGTAGTCCAATCTTTAACAGTAAAAATGTAATAAATAGAATTATTTTGTGGAAGTGGAACGATAATCGAAGACTGAGCACTTATACCGCCTCCTGCTAATCCTGTTCCATTAGGAGTTGTTGTATTAGAAGCATCCCATACACTTATTCCATCAGTATAAAACAAAAGATTGCCATTGTCATCAGAAATGGAGGCGCATCCCTCAGTCATGTTCATCGCGCTACCCGTTAGCACGGAAGGTGTTGGTTGAGCTGCACCCATAAATGTAACACCAGCATGGGTGCCAAAGATCCAATTATATGTGGCTTTACATTGTGAGGTCTGTGCTATATTATTTGAAAATAATGTAGAAGAGATTATAAAAAGCAATAAAGTAATTATACGAATCAAATGAATATCTTAAAACTAAACTCAATAAATTTAATAAAAAACCACAAAAAAAGCCTTGAAAATTAATTCAAGGCTTTTTGTGATCCCTCTGAGGCTCGAACTCAGGACCCACGCCTTAAAAGGGCGTTGCTCTACCAACTGAGCTAAGAGATCTTAAAATTGGATTGCAAATATAATGCTTATCCTCATAGATACAAACAGATTAATTAATAAATTTAAAGAAAATTAATTTTTGTTATATAAGGCAAGCTATTTTAAATAAAATCATTTGAATAAATCATTATTTATAGTAGGATACATGGGTGTTGGAAAAACACGAATAGGTAAAAAAATAAGCCAAATGATGAATGTTCCATTTATAGACATTGATCAAGAAATAGAAAACAATGAAAAAAAATCAATCTCAAAGATTTTTAAAGAAAATGGAGAAGCCTATTTTAGAAAACTAGAAACCAATTTTATTCATTCTTTTAATTATTCAAAAAAAGTGGTGGTAAGTTGTGGTGGAGGTCTTCCATGTCACTCCAATAACATGGGTGTTATTATCCAAAAAAGTAATAGCTTATACCTATATAAAGATTTTGAAACACTAATCCTTAAACTTGAAAAAGAAAAAAAATCAAGACCCATGATCAATCTTCTTGATCAAGAAGAATTTTACAAAAAAAATAAAGCTTTATACCAAGAAAGAATTGCCTTTTATAATAAATCTACTTTTCATCTAAAAATAGATTCTTTTTGGAAAGAAAATTTTATGACAGAAATAAACACAAAACTTTAATCGTCATCTTCTTCTATTTTTTTGAGTCGAGACCTTTTAAGATAATCGAACAAATATGGAGTAAACATAGATCCAAAAAGAACTATAAAATAAAACACATCAAAGTTTGTCGTTTCATTAGTGATGAATTTATACCCTAATAACATCCACATCAATATAATATATGCTAGAAAAGCTAAAACATAAATTAAAAAATATCCCCTAATTCGTCTCCATAAAAAGACTCCAGAAAACAATACTATTGCCCAACAAAAGATTGATAAAAGATGAAATAGCTCCAGATTTTTAATGAAATCTGCAGATTGAAAACCAAAAACCTTAGCTTGTGTTAAAATAATAGAATCAACATCTATATTGTTTTGATCAAAAATATATTTTCTAAAATAAATAGAAATAAAAGCGATTAAATGCCACGAAATATAAATTATAGAAATAATAAAATTTATATAAAAACATATTCTAAATATAATAGAAGGGGGATTTTTACCTAAAGTGATTTTTTTTAATCCAATTAAAAAAGGAACGGGGCTTTTAAGAAAGTTCTCGTCAAAACGCTTATTTATTTTTTCTATTGGCAAAAGGATAAATAATTATTTATCTAATATACACTCTTTTTTTTAAGGGTATACAAACTAAAAATAAGATTTTAGTTTATCTCTCAATCTCTTTCTAAAGCATGGGGTATACATATTAGACTTAGAAAATGAATTATGTTTTTTAAACATTATATAACTTTTTTGAAAACTAACCGAAGATTCCACATTTAAAAAAGGGGTTTTTGGATGGTTTTTCATGACATTATTAATATTATTAACACTATCTATAGATGAATTAACCAACGTGTTATAATTATATGGGAGGTATTTTTTGTTTTTTGGAGCTCCTTTAAGTTTTAAAAATGCATCAAAATCCCAAGTTGTCCAAAACACATGTTCATCGTTATAATTATTTTTTAAGTAAAAAGGAACATCACATAAAACTAGCTTTAGCTCATTGTCATTATGTGGTTTTATTTTCTCAACAATATGTTGACTAACAAAATTTCTTTTTTCCCAAGATTCACAAACATTTTGAACTTGAATAAACATAGAGGAAACCCATAAACTTAATACACAGGGAATTAAAAGCCAACATCTTGTTTTAAAAAGAAATGAAAACAAATTAGATAAAAGAATAGAAATCAAAATAAAAGACGGAAGAAGCATTTTATTATAATTCCCATAAGTAACCGATGGATAATTTGAAAATAAAAAAACAAGGGAGCAAAAACAAAGTGTTATTAAAAAATAGCTAGTCGTATTTCTAGCATAAGGAAAAATTAAAATGGAATCTATTTCTCTTCTTTTTTTTAAAAGAATAAAAACTGGAAAAATAAAAAATGTCACAAAAATTAATGGCATATACTTATAAAATGGAATAACCTCCATTAATAAAAGAGGGATTTCTATAAAAAGGCAGAAGAAGTAATATAAAGATTGAAGCAGCGAATTATATGATAGATTAAAACCATATACGCCAGTTTCAATTTGATAAAGAGGTGCAATAAAAACTTTGAAGAGAGCAAAAAATAATAATACAAAACAAACCATTGAAAAATGAGTTTTAAACAACTTGCTTTTAGACTTCAAATGCCATTTAAATCCATTAATAGATAGGGGGAATAACAAATTTAACAAGAACAGAGGGAATACAATTTCACAACTTAACAAGGCCATAATTAAAAAAAAAGCACTTGTTTTAATCCTTTTTAACCCTTTAGTTTTATAAGTTCCTTCAATAAAAAACATGGAACAAAGCCAAAATATAATCGCCCAAAGGTATCCAGTTTGAAATGCATTAAAAAAATGCGCAGAAATAAAGATTGGAAAAGAAATAAAAAAGCAAAAAAATAATTTTGAAATTCCTTTTAATTGTAACTCAAAAATTCTAATTAACAAAAAAGCAATCACCAACCATAAAAACAATCTATAAATCGTATACAAAAAGTGATGATCTTTAAATATAAAAAGACTAGTTATTTGAACAAAAGCATAAATTGGTCTTGAAGAATGACCAGACCTTATTAAACTTTGTTGTAATGCTTCTATATAAGAATTGGGTGTATTGACTAATAAAGAGATGTCATCGCTTGTTCCAAATCCTCCATATAGAATTAGAGGTATGTATGTGAGACAAATTAAAACTATTAAAATCGAATAAGCAAAATGAATCGAATTAAAAAAAGATGGTTTATTTAAAAAACTATTTTTCAAATTCTAAATGATTAAGTATTTCATCATCTACTATATTTGGAAGTGTGACCCTTAATAAGGGCTCGGCATTCATTGCACGTTTAATTGCAAAAACAGCATTTTTATTTCTTGCCCAATTTCTTCTTGCTATTCCATTATTAACATCCCAATGAAGCATCATCTTCAAGTTTTTTTCTGCAGTATCGGAACCATCTAACAACATTCCAAACCCACCATTAATAACTTCTCCCCATCCTACTCCACCTCCATTATGGATGGAAACCCAAGTTGCTCCTCTGAAACTATCTCCTATTACATTTTGAATTGCCATGTCAGCAGTATACCTAGAACCGTCATATATATTTGATGTTTCTCGATAAGGAGAATCCGTGCCAGAAACGTCATGATGATCACGACCAAGAACAACAACTCCGATTTCTCCAGACCTAATTGCATTATTGAATGCTTCTGCTATTTTCATCCTCCCCTCTGCATCTGCGTATAATATTCTTGCTTGAGAGCCAACAACTAGCTTGTTTTGTTGTGCTCCTTTTATCCATTGTATATTATCTTGCATTTGTTGTTTTATTTCAGATGGTGAATCCAAAATCATTTTTTCAAGCACTTCACAAGCAATTTCATCTGTTCGTTTTAAATCTTGAGGATTTGAACTAGCGCAAACCCATCGAAAAGGACCAAAACCATAATCAAAACACATAGGACCTAAAATGTCTTGAACATAAGATGGATATTTAAAGTCTATTCCATTATCAGACATAATATCTCCTCCAGCACGAGAAGCCTCCAGTAAAAATGCATTTCCATAATCAAAGAAATAAGTTCCTTTTGATGCATGCATATTGATTGCTAGAGATTGTCTTTTTAAACTTTCCTTTACTTTAAGTTTAAATAATTCTGGGTCATTAGACATCATTTGATTAGATTCTTCAAAAGATAAACCAACAGGATAATAACCTCCAGCCCATGGATTATGTAAAGATGTTTGATCTGAACCAAGATCCACATAAATATTTTCCGTATAAAAATATTCCCATACATCAACTATATTTCCTAAATAAGCAATAGATACAATTTCTTGATTTTCTTTTGCTTTTAAAACTCGCTGAGCAAGATCTGAAAGATCTTCTATAACTTCATCTACCCACCCTTGCTCAAATCTAGTTTGAACTGCTTTTTTATTCACTTCTGCGGTTACTGAAATAACTCCAGCAATATTTCCAGCTTTTGGTTGTGCTCCTGACATTCCGCCAAGACCTGCTGTCAAAAACAATTTAATTCCTTTTGAAGCACCTTTAGCTTCAATCATTCTAACCGCATTCATTACCGTTATAGTTGTGCCATGAACAATTCCTTGAGGACCAATATACATATAAGATCCAGCTGTCATTTGCCCATATTGCGTAACCCCAAGTGCATTAAATTTCTCCCAATCGTCGGGTTGAGAATAATTTGGAATCATCATGCCATTAGTCACAATAACTCTCGGAGCTCTTTTATGAGAAGGAAATAAGCCCATTGGATGACCTGAATACATCACAAGTGTTTGTTTATCCGTCATTTCTGAAAGATATTTCATGGTTAATCGATACTGAATCCAATTCTGAAAAACTGCACCATTTCCACCATAAGTAATTAATTCTTGAGGATGTTGAGCTACTTGTGGATCCAAGTTGTTTTGAATCATTAACATGATTGCTTTTGCTTGTAATGATCTACCAGGATAATCCTCTATAGGCCTTGCATACATTTTATATGAAGGTCGAAATCGATACATATAAATTCGGCCAAAATCCTTTAATTCAGCTAAAAATTCAGAGGCAAGTTCTTGATGTTGAGATTTCGGAAAATAGCGAAGTGCATTTTTAAGGGCAAGTTTTTTTTCTTCTTCTGTAAGAATGTCTTTCCTTTTGGGTGCATGATTAACCCCTTTATCATATTTATTTATCTCTGGTAAGACATTAGGTATTGCATTTTGTATTTCAAAGTGAAATTCTTCTCTATTCATAACTGATCATCTATAATATTTTGTCAAATATCTCCAGCACATGTTTTTTTGATTTACCCAAATCATTAAAAGCGCTATCTCTTCCACTAGCATAGGTATATGTTATCTTTAATGTCAAATTTCTATCTTCATCAGCTCTTACATTTAGAATTAATTTTGGTTTTGTAAATGCACCAAAAAGAGATAATAAAGTAAAGCCTAAAACTTTATTTGCTTGAAGAGTATAGGGTGATTCAGATGTAATGCTGAAATCCATATCTGTAGCAACTGATTTTATTTTTTCAATTAATTGTTGATGCGTAAGATGTGAAAACACTCTTTTTTCTTCATACTTTGGTGGTAATCCCCAAGCCATTATTTAATTTTTTGATGTTGTGAATAAAATTCTTTAATTTGTTTTTTATCTTTTCCTAGTTTAGTAACAAAGGGTGTCCATAATTTTTTCCCTTCTAAACGAACGCTTACTCCACTTCCAAAAAATCCTGCAAAAACTTTGAAAGCAGATAAATCATCTATCTTATAGAAGACCGTTTCAGGAAAAATCTTAGTCATAGATAGTAATGTTTGATCAAGATCATCTAATGATTCTGCTTTTGAAATAATCTCTACTATTGCCTCTTCAATATTCTTTCCTTTAAAAGAAAATTCTGAAGTTGTTATTGTATTAAATGAATAAGATTCTGTTTTTGAAGGCAAAAAGTAAAAATAATTTTTAGTACCAATAAAAACACCTTTATCCATAATCATATCCGCATTCGGTGAAAAAACATAATCTTTAAATGGCAATAATTTCATGTTAAATATTTAATGAATTCAAAATTAGTGATTTTTTATCTAGCGCATTTAAGCTAATGAAACTTTTAAAATATGGGGACTTTTTGAATTTGCAATAGCTCTTCTATCAACTGAGAAACCAATACACCACAGCAGCTTTTCATCATCCATAACCACCCAGTTATTTCCTCTGCTATTATTAGGCACTTTAGCTTCTGTAAGCACATCGCTAATCAGTTTAGACCCCTTTAGACCAATAGGTTTTATACGATCTCCTATTTCCCATTTTCGGATAACAAGTTTTCCTTTTAATTTTGATTTATCAAGGTAAATTGTTTTTTTATTGTAGTTTTCTGGCAAAAAATCTACTTTTTTAATAGAAATCTTTGGGGTTTGGATGTCTCTATTTCTTTTTTGAAAGAAAAAACAATTCGATTCTTTAATTATTGAATCATATTCTGAATTAATTGAAGAAATATTGATTTTTGTCCCTTTTTGAGAATTTCTAATTTTTTTTAATTCAAAAATAATCGATGGCAATATTTTTAATTCTCTAAATAATTCCACTAAAAAAACATCGGTGAAACAATCAAAATCATCAAAACTTAATTTTTGAAACTCCTTTATATTTTTAGTGAAAAAATTAAGATCGTTTTGCATTTCAACTAAAGTCTGTGAAAAAGCATCCTGAATAATGGCTATTGAATTAGTTAATTCTGGAACATCCTTTTCAAGTAGAGGGATCCAAACATTTCTTATTCTGTTTCTATTATAAACAAGAGATTGGTTGGAGTAATCCTCTCGCCATATTAATTTAGATTTTTCTGCAAATTGCTTAAGCTCTTTTTTCTTGAAGGGCAATAATGGCCTTAGTAATGTTTTGTTTTTCTTTTTCATGGCCATTAACCCAGAAATTCCAGAATTTCTTATCAACTGTAGTAAAAATGTTTCCACCTGATCGTCTGCATGATGTGCAAGTAGAATTTTACTTTTTGAAAAAGCTATCGTTTGATTTTCAAAAAACTTATATCTAATTTTTCTTGCTTCTAACTGAAGATTGCCATTTTTCATTTTTTGTTTATCCAGATTAGATACTATATACACAAGACATTTAACATTCAATGAAGCACAAACTGATCTAACAAGTTCTTCATCCAAATCACTATCTTTTCCTCTTAATTTATAATTGACATGAAGGACACATAAATCATCAAATTTTGAAAATAAAGAAAGTAAGACCATGGAATCCAATCCTCCACTTACTGCTAAAAAAAGTTTCTCTTTTTTTAAAAAAGAAAATTCTTTATTAATATGATGTTTTAATTTATGCATTAAACAATTGCATTAATTTACCAACTTTTGTTTGGCATTCGTCATATTCTTTTTGTGCTTCTGATTCTATAGTTATCGCACCACCAACTGAACAGGATAAATAGTTCTTTTGACTATTATATAGAATGGATCGAATAACCACATTAAAGTCAAAATCTCCATTTGGTTCTATATACCCTATTGAACCCGAATAAAGTCCACGCTTAAATTGTTCCATTTCTTCAATGATTTTCATAGAGCTTATTTTTGGAGCTCCAGTCATTGACCCCATTGGAAAAGTAGCTTTAATTATATCTGTAAATGAAGTCTCTTTTTTAAGATCACAAGATACTTTAGAAATCAATTGATGTACTGTTTTAAAACTATGAAGTTTACATAATTCATCCACTTTAACTGAAGAAGGGCTTGCGATTTTTGACAAATCATTTCTAACCAAGTCAACAATCATCACATTTTCGGACCTTTCCTTTGGACTATTTTGTAATTCTTTTATGATTTGATCATCCTTTTTTTTATTATCCCCTCTAGGTGCTGTTCCTTTA
The DNA here is from genome assembly GCA_029247685.1 of Crocinitomicaceae bacterium. Lineage (GTDB taxonomy): Bacteria > Bacteroidota > Bacteroidia > Flavobacteriales_D > Crocinitomicaceae > UBA952. The sequence goes on from JAQWKT010000003.1 coordinate 17,813, forward strand.
ATGGGTTCTGAAAATAATTTGTTTCCAACTTTTTTTATAAATCTTTCGGGACTAGCAGAAAAAACCATGAATTCATCAAAAGTTAAAAAGGATGAAAATGGAGCCAAAGTAGAGTCATTCAGTTTTGAATAAAAGTTATTAGGAGTTTGCAAATTGATGTTTTCTGCATAAAATTCTTGGCAATAATTTAATTCATAAACATCTCCATTTTTAATATGCTCTTTTATTGCATGAATATTTTTAAAATATTCCTTTTTAGATGTTCTAGCTTTCCAGTTAATTTTATATGAATAAGTAATCATCTCCTGATTCAAGAAATTTTGAACGAAAGAATTTGATTCTTCATTTTCAATACCACATAGGTAATCCAAATTATTCATCTCTATCTTAACAACATAAGAAGGAACAAAGAAATATGCCATTGGAAAAAAAAGATTTTCGATGTTTTTAGATTTCAAATCTTCTATTTCATTTTTTATATCATAACTCAAAAAACCAAAAATATAATTTGATTTATGTTTATTTATAAATCGTTGAATAAGATCAAGGGATGAGTATTTATCAACTCTCAAAACATCTTTTGATCCAAATGCCAAAAGAGATGAACCCTTATTGCTATTTAAATAAAAAGTTGGATTAGGATTTTGAGTTTGCATTTAAATTATTAACAATGTTTAAATGTATTAAAAAACAAAAATAATTAAGTAATAAAGAAAACCTATTGTAAATTAGATTGTTATTATCTAAAATAGAACATGTATCAATTAAAAACAACACAAATTATTGAAGAAGACATTTCCAAATGTTGGGATTTTTTTTCTTCTCCACACAATTTAAAAAAAATAACTCCAGCATACATGAATTTTCAGGTTTTAACGGATGTTCCAGAAATAATGTATGAAGGCTTGATGATAGAATATCGAGTAACACCAATTTTAAATATTCCAACAAATTGGATTACTAAAATAAGTAAGGTTGAAGAAGAAAAATATTTTATTGATGAACAATGGAGTGGTCCATACAAAGCATGGCATCATGAACATCATTTTAAAAAAATAAAGAATGGAACAGAAATGACGGATATTTTAACCTATCAAATGCCATACGGAGCAATTGGAAAAACTCTACATGCATTGTTTATCAAAAATAAACTTAAATCTATTTTTGATTACAGGCATCATGCGGTGGAACAAATATTTAATAAGGTAATTTAAAGTAACTTGGTATAAGTTAGTGATTTCTTATATTCGTTTTAAAATTATTAAGTATGAAGGTTGACATGAGAAGCGATACGGTTACAAAACCATGTCAAAAGATGAAAGAGGCAATGTTTACTGCAGAAGTTGGAGACGATGTTTTTGAAGAAGATCCAACGGTAAATGAACTTCAAAGTTATGCAGCTACCTATTTCGGGAAAGAAGCGGCCTTGTACTGTTCATCAGGAACACAAACTAACCAGATAGCAATTAACATTCATGTAACTCCCGGAGGAGAAGTAATTTGTCATGAAGAAAGTCATATATATAAATATGAAGGGGCTGGAATAGCAAGAAACAGTGGTGCTTCTGTTAGACTACTCAACGGAAATAGAGGGCGAATATCTTTAACAGATATTAAAAAATGGATAAATCCTAAAGACGATGTTCATTATCCATTAACTCAACTAGTGAGTCTTGAAGACACCACTAATAGAGGTGGAGGAGCCTTGTATGATTTTGAAGAAATAAAGAAGATACGTTCATTTACAAATGAGATGGGCCTCCCACTTCATTTAGATGGGGCTAGAGCAATGAATGGGATTGCAGCTAGAAATATGGATCCTAAAACATATGCATCTCAATTTGATTCCATTTCTATTTGTCTTTCAAAAGGATTAGGAGCTCCAATAGGGTCACTTTTGATTGGTAATAACGATTTTATTTATAAAGCAAGAAGAATTAGAAAAGTTTTTGGTGGTGGAATGCGTCAAGTTGGATTTATGGCTGCTGCTGGAAAATATGCCCTTGAAAACAACGTATCAAAATTAAATGTGGATCGGGATAAAGCTTTAAAAATTGAAAAAGAATTACAAGGTATTGATTGGGTAGAGTCTATTTATCCTGTGGAGACAAATATTATAATTTTTGTAATAAAAGAAAGGGAAAAACGCGATTTAGTAATTCAAAAACTTGAAGAAAAGGAAATCTTAACCATTCCTTTTGGTGAAGGAATGATACGAATGGTAACCCACCTAGATCTATCTTTCGAAATGATTGATTTTGTTTGCAAAGAATTAAAAAAATTAACTCTTTAAAATTAGATTTTTAATCTCTAACATTTCGTTATTACTCAGTTTTAATTTAGATCGAGAAAAATTCATGTCATTGATTTGATTTATAGGGATCAAATGAACATGGGCATGTGGAACTTCAAGACCAACAACAGAAACCCCGACTCTATCACATGGTATTGCTTTTTTTATTTTTTTAGCAACACTTTTTGAAAATAAAAAAAGTTCAGAAAGCAACTCATTTTCAAGATCAAAAATATAATCAACTTCTACTTTTGGAACAACTAGTGTATGCCCTTTAACTAAAGGGTTTATATCCAAAAATGCGATGAATTTATCCGTTTCGTCAATTTTATAACATGGAATATCTTCATTGATTATCTTTGTAAAGATTGTTGACATTATCTACTAATTTCAGTTATTTCAAATTTCATAACTCCAATAGGGGTAGTTATATCAGCAATATCTCCTTGCTTTTTACCTAACAAGCCTCTTCCAATTGGCGATTCAATAGAAATTTTATTTTGCTTGATATCGGCTTCATTTTCAGCAACCAAGGTATAATTCATTTCCATTCCATTACTTACATTTTTTATTTTAACTTTTGACAAAATCAGAACTTTAGAAGTATCTAATTTTGAATCATCTAAAATACGAGCATTAGAAATAACGTTTTCAAGTTTAGATATTTTCATCTCTAATAAACCTTGAGCTTCTTTAGCTGCATCATATTCTGCATTTTCAGATAAATCTCCTTTATCTCTAGCTTCTGCAATTTGATTAGATATAGAAGGCCTTTGCACAGTTTTCATTTCATGTAATTCGTCCTTTAATTTTTTTAATCCTTCGGCAGTATAATAATTAAGTTTTGACATAAAAATACGATTTTAATAAAAAAAACAAGAGGGCCTTTCGACCCTCTTGAATTACAAATTTAAAAAAAAAATTTATAAATTGATAGTTGCTCCTAAAGTATGAATTAAACCAAATGCACCAGCAAATCTAGTACAATACTCGAGGCCTAAAGCGCTCTTATTTTTTCCAACAAGCGCGTCAATTGAAAAACCAGCTGAAGGACCAGTCAATGCATTTGATCTGTTTTCAGCAGATAGTAAGTTTTTTTCATAGACATAACCTGCTCTTAAATTAAATGCCATTTTATCATTTGTCATTCCATAATCAAAACCAATTCTGTATTGATCATTTGAAAATGAATTTGCTGTGAAACCAAATGCTAAGTTTAATTTATTTGCTTCGTTAAAAATAAAATCATAGGATGCTCCAATAGCAAGTAAAGATGGCAATTCAAAAGTTGCCGATCTTTCTTCTAATGTTGCAATATAACCTGTAGAAACATATTCCACTTGTTGAGCAAGACCATCTCCTTTATATTTCATAACTGGACCAACATTTTTTAAAGTAATTCCAAATTTCAATTGATCTTGTTCTCCCGTAACATAACGAATACCTGCATCGATAGCTATTCCTGAAGATTTTAGATTAGAAATGTTTTCTGAAATAACCTTGAAGTTAATTCCACCATATATCGATTGTGAAAATTCTCTCGCATATCCAATATTAAAAATATTTGCTCTAGGAGAAAAGAAACCAATATTTCCTTCAGGGTTAGCCACAGTTGTTATTGGAATATCTCCAAAATTCATGGACTGAATACTAACCGCAAAAACATCTGATTCTGAAATTCTTTGAGCTAATCCCGCACTATTTAGAGAAATGCCAGCAGAACCCATCCAATTTGTATAATTAAACTTAATTTGTGTTTTATCCATAAAAGCAAGGCCAGCAATATTCATATATGTTGCTTCCAAACCATTAACTGTAGATATTCCTGCATCACCAAACGCAGCACTTCTTGCCCACGGATTAATTAAAAGATGGGATGCACCAGCAGATCCTACCCTATCTTCATTTCCAGCAAATGCAGAGCTTCCTAATGTTAACGCTAAAACTGCAATAAAAAAATTAGATCTTATCATTATTTATTTTTTTCTCTTTAATTACTTTTAATTATATACCCTGTAAGTCGACTTGTCTCATGCCTCCAAAGAACTTAAGTACTTTTTCTCCTACTCCAGGAACATCGACATGAATCAAATATACTCCACCTGCACAAGGTATTCCTTTATTATTATTAAGATCCCATTCTACCGATGTAATTGGACTATCTTTTTTAAAAGTTCTTACAAGTTTTCCATTAACGGTATATATTTTAACTGTACATACTTCAGGAAGGTTTGTTATTTTAACTTTTGTTTCAAGTCTTGTTCTTTCATATTCGGAATAAGCGTAATATGGATTAGGAACGACATTAATCATTTCCAATGCTTCACTTAGCTTGTCGTTGGAATTGGTAACCGTGGACATCCCTTCCATAGACCAAGAATACATTGGCTTACCTCCATTTTCTCCACTACCAACAAAGTCTTTATATTCTTTATTGATGCGTAGGTTTATGCTGACATCCGTTGCTAAATTATCAAATCCTTCTTTTAATGTTGGATATGCAACCCAGGTTAAACTTCCGTACAATTCTCTTTTTGCAAGCGTGTTTCCAGTAGATGTTGCAGTAACCTCTAACCATTTTTGGTATAGTGCATTTGTTGCATTGTTTTCTGCATCTGCAGGGAGATATGCGGGAAAGTCATACCCTGCACTAAAGCCATTGGTGCTTTTTTGATTGTGACTGAAAATATAAATTGGATGAACACCTCCCATTAATGGAGTTCCAACATTACTTACTACATTCTCCGATGGGTTCCAAATCATGTCCGCTCATTTTCTCCTCCTAAAAAGGAATTTTCTCCAAAGGCCATATATAGTCGTGCACCTGACTCCAAGTCAATAGCATAACCTGGGAACCATCCCATTCCTGTTCCTGTTCCATCTTCTTCTCCTTCTTTATTC
>JAQWKT010000019.1 GCA_029247685.1 Crocinitomicaceae bacterium
AAAAGAAGGTGCGAGCGCTAAAAGAGTCTAGAAGAACTTTAAGTTTTAAGTTTTAATCCTTCATGATTATTCAACTGTAACAGACTTCGCTAGGTTCCTAGGCTGATCCACATTACATCCGCGCATTACCGCAATATAATAAGACAATATTTGCAATGGAATCGTCGCAATCAATGGCACCAAATGCTCATTGGTTTCAGGGATCTCAATAATGTCATCCGCAATCGCTTTCACCTGCTCATCCCCATCCGTTACAATGGCAACAATTTTTCCTTTACGTGCTTTTACTTCTTGGATATTGCTAACCACTTTTTCATAAGAAGTTCCTTTGGTTGCAATCACAAAAACAGGCATTTCTTCATCTATTAAAGCAATCGGTCCGTGCTTCATTTCTGCTGCAGGATATCCTTCGGCATGGATATACGAAATCTCTTTTAGCTTAAGCGCTCCTTCAAGCGCTACAGGAAACGAACTTCCTCTACCAAGATAAAGCGCATTAGCTGCATCTTTATATTTTTCGGCAATTTTTTTGATTTTTTCTGTTTTATCTAAAACGGCCTGTACCTTTTTAGGAATAGCCTCCAAAGAAGACAAAATACTTCTAAATTTAGCCTCGTTTAATTTCCCTTTTCTTCTTGCCAAAGAAATCGCCATAATGGTTAGAACAGTAACTTGAGCCGTAAATGCTTTGGTGGAAGCTACTCCAATCTCAGGGCCTGCATGCGTGTATGAACCCGCATCGGTTAACCTAGAAATAGAGGATCCTACCACATTGCAAATCCCAAGTATCGTTGCCCCTCTGCTTTTAGCAAGTTCAAGAGCCGCAAGGGTATCCGCTGTTTCACCAGATTGGGAGATCGCGAGCACGATATCGTTTTCATTGATAATCGGGTTTCGGTATCTAAACTCACTTGCATATTCTACCTCCACATTAATTCTTGCTAAATCCTCAAACAGATACTCTCCTACCAAACAGGCATGCCAGCTTGTCCCACAAGCCACCATTACCACTCTATCGGCATTCATTATTCTATTTAAGTAATACTTTATTCCACCTAAGGAAACCCATCCTTCTTTTGCATTTAAACGCCCTCTAAAACAATCCTGAATGGAGGTGGGTTGCTCATGGATTTCTTTAAGCATAAAATGCTCATAACCTCCTTTTTCAAGTGCTTCTAAATGAAGCTCCAACTCTTCAACATAAGGCTCTTTTTGAACCTCATCAATATTGTAAAGCTTCATGCCCTTCTCTTTATTAAGGACCGCTATTTCATCGTCATTAAGATATACCACTTGCTTTGTATACTCTACAATAGGTGTGGCATCAGAAGCCACATAAAAATCATTTTCTTTTCCTATTCCAACCACAAGCGGACTACTTTTTCTAGCCACAATAATCTTATGAGGCTCATCCTCACACATAACAACAATAGCGTATGCACCAACGACCTGCTGCAAAGCAAGTCGAATTGCTTTACCAAGCTTAACGCCAGTATTGGTTTTAATATCGGAAATTAAATAGCAAAGAACTTCGGTATCTGTATCGCTTTTAAAAGTATACCCTTTACTTTCAAGCTCCTTGCGTATCGAATCATAATTTTCAATAATCCCATTATGAACCAAAGTAACATTTCCGTTTTCCGAAGTATGTGGATGTGCATTTACATCATTTGGGGGGCCGTGTGTTGCCCATCTGGTATGTCCTATTGCGATGCCTCCTGTAATATCTTTATCTTTTACAAAATCTTCTAGGTTAGATACCTTTCCTTCTTTTTTGTAAGTGTTTATATTGCCATTTTTTAAAACTGCCACACCCGCACTGTCATAGCCTCTATATTCTAATCTTTTTAGACCATTTAATACAATTGGATAAGCTTGTTTCTCTCCAATATATGCAACAATTCCACACATAATTAATAAGGGGTATAAGTTAAAATCAATTTGGGTTTGTTTTTATTGGTAGTATTTACCCCATTAAAAACAATTCTATCTGCCGAATTTATAAAATAAAGCGGAGAAATTACGATTTCTGTGTTTTCTATTTGGCCGGTTAAAACAGACTGAACGTATTGCCGAAGGTCCACTTCAAAATGTTTTTTATAATCCACATATTGTCCAATGGAACTTAATGGCGTATAAAAATCATCTTCTGCTGATAACCTTGTTGCCACCGAAGTTAAGACTCCCGGAGAATAATATGTTCCCGTTTGGTATTGAACCGGAAGCTCAAGGTCTGCTCGATGAATAATCGATTTTGCTGGGAGAGAATCTAAGCCCGGAATTTTAATGGCCGCCCGATGTTTAAATGCCTGGGCAAAAAACTCCACTTTTCCGAGTGTTGAATCCTGTAATACCTGATCAATAGGTGCTGCTGAATTATCCACATCCACATGCACAAAATCAGCTCCCTCAGAGTTCATTACAAAATCATAGGTTTTTGATTCGCCATCTTGGTGAAAATACATCGTTAATTTTGATGCTGCATCATTTAAATTAAAATAAAAAGCTCCCCCTTGTTGAGATGGAAATGATCCATTGTTGGTTTTTACATAAAGGCCTTTAAAGTATTCTAAAAATTGAGTGTTATCAGAAAAAGATGTCGATCCACTTACTGCTTCATCAATAAAGACCCTAGCAAGATTCGTATCTAATGGTATTCTTAATTGAGGAGAAAGCGTATCGGAGCCAACAATTGTATTTTGATCTGGAGAAGGAACTATTGTCCCGGATCCAAAACTTAAAAGATTGGTTGATTTAGTCGATAATGTCGAAAAAGTATAATATGTAGAATCAATACTTAAGGACTCATCCACTTCATATACCTCAAATGTTTGAGAAGAAACATCTCCATAATATCCAGTATATTCAAGAGAAAGAACAAAAGAATCTAAAACAATAGTATTGGCATCTCCAAAATTAGGCTCTGCTCCACCCAATAATACTTGCGTGTAAAAAGAAGATTCAAAATGACCAAAATCTGGATCATTATAGTATCCAAGAACCACGTTAGCAGCATTATCGGTAATAATAGAATCTTCTACTACGGTATAGGTTAATAAATCAAATGTGTCAATGGTATACCCATTTAAATATTCTTCGGACGAAAGATTAGAAGAACCGGCAGAAGAAATTTTCTTTTTGCATGAAAAAATCAACAAAACAAAAGCCGAAATTATCCAGAGGTACCGAATTAAACCCATAAATAGCGTTTATGATTTATGCTAATACTGAATCCTCTATCACCTTATCAAAAAACTCTGAAAGAGTTTTCGCATTTTTTTCCTCTCCTTCATAAGGAAGCTTGTGACAAGTTGCAGAATCATATATTTGTTGAAGTTCAGAAGAAACCGTTTCAGAGGCCATTATTAAACCATCCACATGGGAAGAAATAAGTTTTGTTATTCCTAAACAAGAAGTATCTGTAATTCCATCAAGGATATCTGATTCAAAACCTTCAAATTTTAATTTTTCAGCAAAACGTTTGTCCCATTTGGTGTCAAAAGAGTCGTTATACAAACTATAAACTACTTTTGTTCCAGCAAAATGTGGATCTTTCGCATACGTTCCTTTTATGTATAAAGCCATAATTGCTGTAAACCAACCATGACAATGAATAACGTCTGGTCTCCAACCTAATTTTTTTACCGTTTCAAGAACTCCTCTACAGAAAAACATCGATCTTTCATCATTGTCCTTAAAAGGTTTTCCATCTGCATCTTCGGTAACAAATCTTCGTTTAAAAAATTCATCGTTATCTATAAAGTAAACCTGCATTCTAGCAGAGCTAACAGAGGCAACCTTAATTATTAGCGGATAGTCCTGATCGTCTATAGAAAGATTTTGACCCGAAAGCCTTATTACTTCATGGAGTTGATGTCTTCTTTCATTGATGCAACCATATCTTGGCATAAACGCACGAATTTCTTTCCCTTCACTTTGGGCAAGTTGAGGAGATAGAAGTGCGTTTTCTGAAATTTCTGACTTTGGAAGAAACGGATGCGTTTCTTGAGAGATGAAAAGAATTTTCTTTTTTTCCATATGTTAATCAGGGTTTTAAGGCTACAAAATTACTGAAAAAATACGGTTTACCAAAAAAAGATATAGTTTTGTCTTTCCCAAAAAATTATTGGATTGTGAAAATTTGTAAACAACATGCTTCATTAAGCCAAATTGTTTTAGAACTCAAAAAAAAAGGAAAAACAATTGGCTTTGTGCCTACAATGGGTGCTCTTCACAAAGGACACCTTAGTTTAATTAAACAATCGCAAAAAGAAAACGACCATACAGTGGTTAGTATTTTTGTAAACCCCTTGCAGTTTAATAATGCAGATGATTTAAAAAACTATCCCAGAACTATTGATTCCGACCTAGAAAAAATAAAAAAAACATCTATAAAAAATACGATTGTATATCTACCAATATATGAGGAATTGTTTCCTAAAAATGATGCCTTTGTCTTGACTGATTTAAATGGAATGGACAAAGTAATGGAAGGAGAATTTAGGCCTGGCCATTTTAATGGAGTGGTGCATGTCGTGCACAACTTATTTAAACATGTTCAACCAAAAAGTGCTTATTTTGGAGAGAAAGACTTTCAACAATTAGCAATAATTAAACACATCACTAAAAAATACTGCTTTGACATTGAGATAAAATCTTGCAAAACTATGCGCGATAAAAATGGCTTGGCGCTTAGTAGCAGAAATAGTCTTCTTAATGAAGAAGAAAAAAACAAAGCCTTAATCCTCTATTCCACTTTAGTTGAAATGAAAAAACAAAAAGAAAACCTCTCTCCTAAAGAAGCTTTAGAAATGGCACATACGTTATTTAAAAAAAGCACTTTAAAACTGGAATATATTCATCTAGTTGATTCTAAAACTCTTTCTATGCTATCTTCAGAATGGCACAAAAACTCTACGTGCTGTATTGCTGCACAATGTGGAAATGTTCGACTTATTGATTGCATGAGCATATGAAGCCCAACCAATCTTCTCTAATTTCCTCTTTATACAAAACCCATTAATCATAAATATTGTACCTTAGAAACCATGAATAACTCTATCTTCTCCAAAAAAAACAACCAAGCCATAACCTTGTTTAAGGTAAATTCTTTGGCTATTTTTCTTTTCTTTTCCCTATTTAGTAACGCACAAAACATCTATAATCCGCAAAGCCTTTATGAATCTCCTGGAGGACTTTTTGAAAAAGATTCATTAAGAGATCTTTATATCGAGTTTTTGGATGGCAATTATCACAATACACTCGTTCAGTCCTTTTTTAACAATCCATCCTACAGAATCCCAGCAACAGTAACTCTAAGTGGCGTTGCTCACGACAGCGTTGGGGTTAGATATAAAGGAAACTCCACCTTTTGCCTGCCAAACGATGACCAAAATCCAAAAGTGCCATATAACCTGGACATGAACTACTGGGTTTCTGGTCAAAAATTAATGGAAAAGAAAAAAGTGAAACTTGCAAACGCTTGGCTTGACCCTACTTTTGCAAAAGAGTACATGGCTAGTAAGATTTACAAAAACTACCTTCCAACCCCAGAAGTTAATTTGGTTAAACTACATGTGCAAGGAAATTACCTTGGATTATATGTAAATACGGAATCCATTAATAAGCAATTTTGTGAAAAACATTTTGGTGAAAAAAATGGCGTCTTATTTAAATGTGACCCCATCGATATGTTTTGTGACCCAAGCCCTAATCCTGCCACAGGAGCCCCTCCTAATCTAGGTTGGCTTGGAACAGATAGCTCTTTATATTATAATAGTTATAACTTAAAATCAGACAATGGTTGGGCAGAGATAATAAACCTTATTCAAACCTTAAACTTCAACCCAAGTGAACTAGACAGCGTCCTAAATATTGACAGAACCTTATGGGCATTAGCTGTAAACACCGCAACATTAAATCTTGACACCTATAATGGATATTACATTCATAATTATTACTTATACCAAACTGAAGATGGGCTTTTTCAAATGATTCCATGGGATTTGAGCGAAAGCTTTGTTGGGGCAATCCTAGGATGGGACTACTGGAGTCCTCAACAAGTTTATAATTATGACCCTTATGGATCTCAATTTACAGCAGGAGAAAGGCCTCTTTTAGATTATCTTTTAAACCATCCATTATATCGAAAAATTTATACGGCACATCTTCGAACTGTTCTTACCGAAACCATGTATGATACTACAGGCATTAGAAACCAAATTAATCAACTTCAAAATTTAGCCGTTTCAGCAGTACAATCGGATCCAAACAAATTGTTTGGTATTCCTCAATTTTATGAAAATGTAAACAATGCAATATGGACCGGTTGGGGTTTTGGTGGAATTATGTCTAGCATAAATGAACGAAACTCCTATCTAAGTAGTGTTTCGGAAATAATACAAACCACTCCATATATAAGCGAAGTTAACATGAATGGAAATTTTGTAGAGGCAACGGTTTCTAACCCCACTCAAGTAGAACTAATGGCAACTACAAGTGTCTATAATTCCAAGTTCAATTCCTTTTCAATGCATGACGATGGCTTACTTGGCGATGCCGTGGCAAACGATGGAATCTACACGCTCGAATTGCCTTATCTTTCCAATGGGGAAGAAATAAAATTTTACATAAGAGCTCATAATAATAATGCGGTTTTTGTTTCTCCTCAAAGAGCTGAATATGAGTTTTACACCTTCCATCCTAATGCAGATTTAACCACTGTTCAAGAAATAAATTCGATTAAGGTGTATCCAAACCCTAGTTCTTCTACATTTCATGTTTTAAGTGAATCCTCTTCTGAAATAGACGTACAAGTCTTTTCTCTCTACGGCCAGCTAATTTTTAAGGAAAAAATAAACGCCAACAAAGCAAGTTTTGATCTTAGCAATCATCCTGATGGAGTGTACATTTTAAAAGCAAATGGAGAAAGCTTAAAAATCATAAAGAAGTAATGAGGCCTACCATTCTTCTTGTTCTTGCAGGAATGCTCTTTTTCTTTTCTAACTGTAAAAGAGGGTTTATGGATCGCTATGGACCCTTCTATGTTCTTAATGATTCTACTGTGGTAATGAATGGAGACATGGGATCAAGGATAAATATTCAATTTAATAAATTACTGGAAAAATATCCGAACATTAAACTAATCATTATGGAAGAATGCCCGGGATCAAGAGACGATGAAAAAATGTTTGAAGCAGCACTTACTTTACATGAACGAAAAATAAATACGCATTTAAACGCAAACTCTATTATTGAGTCTGGAGCAGTTGACTTTTATCTTGCAGGAGACAAAAGAAGCAAAGATGCAGGTGCAAAAATAGGAGTGCATGCATGGAGCGATGGAAATATGGCCGCTACTTATTTGCCTGAAAATGACCAAGAGCATCAAGTTTATATTAATTTCTACAAAAACATTGGTTTAACACAGCAAGAGGCAGATTCTCTTTATTTATTCATTATTAATGCAGCAAGTCCAGAAAACATTCACTGGATGACAGAAACCGAAATAAACCAATTTAACATTACCAATAATTAAACCCCATGAAACACCTTCTTTTTTTTAGTGCCTTTTTAATTTTATTAAGTTGTAATCGAGAACGCAGAGACATCCGTAATATGGAGAAATTTGAATTTCAAGATATCGATAGAGGATATATTTTATACAAACCAGATGGACTCCCAGCAAATTCTCCACTTGTTTTTGTGATGCATGGCTATGGTGGAAATGCCGAGTGGATTCAAGAATATTCTCAAATGAACGCTTTGGCAGATCAACACCAATTTGCGGTGTGTTATCCTCAAGGCAGAAGAGTTGGTGGAAATGGCAACACGCATTGGAATGCAAAACTTGATTTAAGTACTATTGACGATGTTGGTTTTTTATCGGCGCTTGCTAGTTATCTTCAATCAGAACACAACTTAAACCCCAATAAAACTTTTGCCTGCGGAATGTCCAATGGTGGATTTATGTCTTACACGCTTGCGTGCGAAGCTCCAAATACTTTTAAAGCTATTGCAAGCGTAACTGGCACCATGAGTGGAGACTCTTGGAACACTTTAAGCTTGTCTCCCCCCCAAACGATGGGCACTCCTATTCTACACATCCACGGAACCCAAGACAACGTTGTGCCTATTGATGGAAGCATGAGCATCGATGGCGGATGGGGAGGGGCTCCATCGGTAGACAGCATTGTTTCTTATTGGTCTAGCATACACAATTGCAACGCCATTGACACGCTTTTTTATCCCCAAAACACCACTGCTTATCATTACCATTCGGACACGGATAGCAACAAAGTTTGGTATTATAAAATTGATGGAATGGGACACGAATGGCCAGAACCATCTACTTCTTATGGAGTCGTTGCTAGCGAAGTTATCTGGGATTTTTTTAGTAAACAATAATCACTTAGCAAAAAGCTGATTAAGGTCTTTAAATGCTTTAAACTCTAAAGCGTTATTTTCTGGATCCATAAAAAACATGGTTGCCTGCTCGCCAGGCATCCCTTCAAATCGAAGGTATGGCTCTATGATAAAATCTATCTCTATTTCTTGTAAATTATTGGCCAATTCTTGCCATGCCTCCCACTCTAAAACTACCCCAAAATGAGGCACTGGAACATCGTGGCCATCTACTGGATTGGAAATTGGTTTATCGGCAACAAAGCCCTCCTTTTGGTGAATCACTAACTGATGTCCAAAAAAGTCAAAGTCCACCCATCGCTCATCACTTCTTCCTTCTTTGCATTTCAAAACATCTCTATAAAACGCCCTGCATTTTTTTAAATCCACCACAGGAATGGCTAAATGAAAAGGAGTAATCGTATTCATAATTTAAAGGTATACTCAAAAATAATTATAAAATTAAAAGGCGTATCTTTAAGCTATTCATTTTTTTTTAAATTAACCCATGAAAAAGTTTATTCTATTGGTTTTTATGGCCATCTCTTTTATAAATTATAGCCAACAAGGAACCACCATAACCGACTCCATCATGCACGATGGCGCATATCGCTCCTATATTATTTACATCCCCGTATCCTATAGCGCTTCAACTGCCGCTCCGCTTGTTTTTAATTTTCATGGAAGAGGATCTAACGCCATACAACAATACTATTATGGGGATTTTAGAGAAATTGCTGATACAGCAGGTTTTCTTGTGGTGCATCCTGAAGGAACGGTATATCAAGGAGGAACGCATTGGAATGTTGGTGGATTTGTTGGAGGTAGCACCATTGATGATGTTGGGTTTACCGAAGCTTTATTAGACACACTTATCAATCAATACAACATTAATCAAGCCCGTGTTTATTCGACAGGAATGTCCAATGGGGGATATATGAGTCTTCATTTGGCTTGTTTTTTAAGCTCTAGAATAACTGCTGTGGCTTCGGTAACCGGATCAATGACCCCTTATACCTACAGCATGTGTAATCCCCTACACCCCACACCCGTTTTGCAAATTCATGGAACCTCTGATCCAACAGTACCCTATAATGGCGACACTTGGACCCAGTCTATTGATGAGGTGCTAACATATTGGTCTGGACACAATCAATGCGACGCTAATCCGACGATTTCGGACATCCCAAACTCTAACCCATTGGATCAAAGCACGGTGAAAAAATACGTTTACAACAATGGCTTATATGGAAGCACTGTCGAACACTTTAAAGTAATTGGAGGAGGACACACTTGGCCAGGATTTAGTTTTGGGATTGCTGGAACAAACTACGACATCGATGCCTCTATCGAAATATGGCGATTTTTTTCTCAGTATGATCTTAATGCGCTTTCTTATTTAAAAGAAATAAGCACAGCCGAAATAACGATAAGTCCAAATCCTTTTAAGGAATCCTTCTGTATTTTATTTAGTAAACCAATGTTTGGCAATTATTCCCTTATAGATGCAACAGGAAAAAAACTATTAAGCAATCAGGTGGCAGGAAAAAACCAACTAAACATTAATGCAAAAATGCTTGATAAAGGAATTTATTATTTTGTGTTTTATGGCGATCAAAATGAAATTGTTTCGCATAAACTAATTAAGCAATAATTACTTGTTATATTTAGAATTATGAAAAAAATAATCCTTTTGGTTTTATTGCAACAATTTTTTTTATTGTCTTGCACACCATCAATTAAATCTGTTGAATCGGAAGTTCTTGCGGATATAAAAAAAGACACCCGAAACAACGATGCTTTTGAAAATAATTATGGAATAGTTACAGAAATATCTCTAGAACATCTTCAAGGCGATCAGTACAAAGGAAAAGTTTTTAGCAAAAAAGACGGGAACCGTTTTTCTCATGATGTATCTGTTACATATACCTCTAATGAGTTTAAATGGGAAATGGAACCACCTAAAAAAAAGAAAAAAGAAAACCCAAATAGGTCTAGATTTGAAGAACAACAAAACACTAATTGGACAAAAGAGGATAACGAAAATCTAAAAAAAAAGAAGTCTGAAAACAACAAGCAAAACATCATCGTGGATGTTGAAAGCAAAAGGTTCCCTCCATATACCAGAGCCGTTGCCATACATGATAGAGTTTATTTTCATTTAGAACCAGATGAATCCACAAGACAAAACTCCTTTATTGTTGCCAATCAATTTTGCACCGTGGAAGAAGTTAAAAATGGGTTTGGATATGTTTCATTTAATTATAAAAACAAAACAACCAAAGGTTGGTTGAGATTAAACCATCTTTCCCCATCTATCGATTATTATAAAAATAATAATGAACAATCTAATAGAAAAACACAGTGGAAAATAAAGGACCCTGATGGGTATACAAATGTTCGATCAGATAAATCTTCGAAGTCCCCAGTTTTATTTGTTTTATATGAAAATCAGCATTTTGAGGTAATTGACAATAATGGAAATTGGTGGAAAATTAAACACAAAAATAAGTATGGATATATACACAATAGTAGAGTCCAAAAAGCTAATTAGAATTGAAGCTGGCGCATTATGTCTTATTTAATTATCCAGATCACAGCAATAAACATTCACTTTTTAAAAAATCAAATGAAATATTTAACACTTTTAATTCTTTCCATGTCCATTATAACTTCTTGTGCACAGGACAATGAAAAAAAACAAAAAAACACACTAGCAAAAAAAGAAAATCTTAGTGAAATCTCAGTACAACCAAATTGCAAAAAAATCGATGGGGTTGAAGAAAGCGATCCATGGAAAAACATTAAAGAGCGATATTCCAATTATACTGGAATTATAAAAAAGTGTTATGACAATGGAAAGGTTGAAAAGTTTTATACCATCAAAAATGGAAAGCAAGATGGCAAAGCAAGAGCTTGGCACAAAAATGGCAAATTGGCCGCTAAAGCAAATTTCCAAAATGGAGAAGTGGATGGAGTTGTAAAACGTTGGTATGAAAATGGCAACATTGAGGGAGAGGCCTTTTTCAAAAACGGCAACTTAAATGGGAAAAGTTTGCGTTATTATAACAATGGAAATCTTAAAGAGGAAGCAAGTTTTATTGATGGAAAGCCAAGGTTTATTGCTGACGAAGCACTTATGACTAAATTTTATCCTGACGGACAAGCATGGATCATCTATCACGATTCGACGTCAAAAACTTGCTATGATCCGACTGGACTTGAGATGACTTGTACCGGCAATTATACTCCTGCTCCGAAAACAAATATCAATGAAGTTCCTAAACCTGATATTATTTTATTAAAGGAGACTGGAGGACCTCTTAACCAAGGCGTCTTTGAATTATATGAAAACGGAGACTTTTGGTATTTTCAAAATTATAAGAATGGATTAAAAGAAGGGCTCGCTTTTTCATATTATAAAAATGGAAAGAAAATGTATATGACCAATTATGTCAATGGAAAAGAATCTGGATTACAGCGCCAATGGCATGAGAATGGACAACTAAAAAGTGAAAGCAACGAAATTAATGATGCCAGAGATGGCATTTCAAAAACATGGGATAAAAACGGCGTTTTACGATTAGAACAATTTTATAAAGAGGGAAAACCTCATGGCATTCAGAAAGTATTTGATGAAAATGGACTTTTAAAACTTGAAGGAGTTTTTAATATGGGAAAAAAGGTTGGAGAAAATTGTTATGATAAAGGAAAAAAAATAAACTGCCAATAAAAAAGCATTAACCAGCCTTATCCGAATAAAAATCAATCGATTTTTTTTGAATACTTATTTGTCAATATCAATTATTAATTTGATTTTTGAGCCCCAAAAATTTTCTTGGTGATCAGAAAGATTGAAAGAAATACTATTCCACTAACAAGCCCCACGATAAATTC
>JAQWKT010000029.1 GCA_029247685.1 Crocinitomicaceae bacterium
AATTTCTGAAGACTTAGGAATTAAACTTGATAACGTAACTCTTGAAATGTTAGGTACTGCAAAACGTGTGGAAGTAACTAAAGAAGAGACTACTATTATTGATGGAGCTGGATCAAAAGATGATATTGCTGCTAGATGTAACCAAATCAGAGCACAAATAGAAGAAACAACATCTGATTATGACAAAGAAAAACTTCAAGAACGTCTAGCTAAACTTTCGGGTGGAGTTGCTGTTCTTTATGTTGGTGCTCCTTCTGAAATTGAAATGAAAGAGAAAAAAGACCGTGTAGACGATGCTTTAGCAGCAACAAGAGCCGCTGTTGAAGAAGGAACTGTACCTGGTGGTGGAGTTGCTCTTATCAGAGCAATTGATTCTCTTGACAAATTAAAAGGCGAGAATGAAGACGAAACAACAGGGATTATGATTGTGAAAAGAGCGGTTGAAGAACCTCTTCGTCAAATTGTAGCTAATGCAGGTGGTGAAGGCGCTGTGATTGTTCAAAATGTTCGTGAGGGAAAGAACGACTATGGTTATAACGCAAGAACAAATACTTTTGAAAAGTTATACAAAGCAGGAGTTATTGACCCTACAAAGGTGACAAGAATTGCTATTGAGAATGCAGCATCTATTGCTTCAATGCTTTTAACCACAGAATGTGTTATTACAGACCAACCTGAGGATGACATGCCAGCAGGAATGCCTCCAGCAGGAATGGGTGGTGGAATGCCAGGAATGATGTAATAAGAAAATATATTATAAATAAAAAGAGGCTTAGGCCTCTTTTTTTGTGGCAACAATTGCGTATACCATTGGGATTTTATTATCCAGATGCTCTATTCGATATTTATTAGGACCTATTTGAATCGTTTTATTGAAACAATTGTATGGTGAATAATCAAATTCATCAAAAGAATTTAGAATCAAATTATTAGAAATAAGACTGTTCAAAACCTCCCCTATTCCATGATTCCACATCACATAATTTGTATTAATTTTAGCTGACTTATCTGCATATGTTCCTGATTGACTTTCAACAAGTGCTTCCACGTTAAAATAATTGTATCCGATTTTTTCAAATTCATCATCGAACATCCAAACAACAGGATGAAACTCCGCAAAAACAAATTTACCTTGAGGTTTTAAAAATCTAGAGATCACCTTTGCCCATTTATCAAGATCGGGTAACCAACCAATAGTTCCATAGCTTGAAAAAACAAGATCAAATTGCTCTTCTAAATGATTGGGCAAGTCGTATAGATCACAACAAATAAATTGAACATCAGAGTTGGTTTGAGCAGCTAATTCTATAGCTTTTTCAATTGATTTATTAGATAAATCTATTCCTGTTACCTTGGCCCCTAACCTACTTAATGAAATAGAATCTTGACCAAAATGACACTGTAGATGTAAAATAGATTTCCCTTTAATTTCTCCTAGTAAGTTTAATTCAATCTCATTTAATGAGTTTTTTCCTTTAAGAAAAGATTCAAGGTCATAGAATTCAGATTTTAAGTGTGGCTCTACCCTATTGTTCCATGATTCTCTATTAAGTTCTATATAATTATATACATCCATGATGAGCATTTATTAAAATATAAATTTAGGTGAAAAAATGGATGCTTAGTTTATTTAGCTATTAATTATCATGGTTGGATATTAACTATTTTTGCTTTAACAGTCTTTAGTATTTAGGGGGTGCGGGGGGAATTGGTTCTGTCCTAAATTTCATTTTACCTCTTTGGAAGGTAAAGTGTTTTGAAAACCATTTTTGATATTCCTCCGAACAGGTGGATAATTCTTTTAAAGATTTGACCAATGCTTCTGACTCTTGTACTTCCATTGAATCCTCTACGATTTTTGAAATATTAGCTGTTTTTGCTGTGACAATATTGATTTCTGCATCAACTGTCTTACTAGCATAAGTTTCTGCAAAATCTTCTTCTCCCCAAACCCATGAATAGACACAAAAGTTATTTTTAAGATCAATATAGGTATTTGTGAAAATTCTAACATTTTCTTCTTCGGTAAATAAAACATTTCTCTCATCGCATACTATATGAATAATACCGTTGTCTAATTTTTCATATTTTACAATATCTAAAACAACAGTGTCTACTATTTCTGTATAAAACGTAACACGCATATTTTTAATATCAATAATTCGGGTAGAATACTCAGTGCCAGTGTTTTTTTTTAAAGGCTGTTGATTTACTAATTGTATTGCATTTACATTGCCACTTTTATTGAATATATCAGAATGAGTGTAGTTAATCATTATTTTTTCAATGTCCTGGGTAAATGGTTTAAATGTTAGCATAACGGCTATGGCAATTAAAAGGATTTTTTTCATAATATGAATTTTGATTTGGTGGTTAATATCATAACTCAAAACTTATAAAAGGTTAATTTTATACTCTATTTTAACTTGTATCTATTTTAGAATAATGAAAATATTTATTGTCTTCTTTTTATTATATTGGTTTTAAATTAGAATGATCAGAATACTATTTATTTTCGTGGTTTTATTTGGCCTTTTTTCGTGTGAAAAAGATGGTGTCTATAAAGAGCATTACGATAATGGAAAAGTAAAATCCATTTCCATCTATAAAAAAGGAATGCGTATTCATCAAAAAGACTTTTATCAAAACGGAAATACGAAACATATAGAGTCATATCTGATCATTAAAGAGGCCGATGGTAATAAACATCTAACTCGTTTTGAAACCAAAGATTGGTATTCAAATGGATTAATGAGAAGAGTTATAATTCAAAAACCAAATACGGATATTACTATATATTCAGCATCTTGGGATACTCGTGGAAGAAAAAATGGCGAATGGAAGTGGATTTGTAATAAAAAATATTATGCGATAGAAAAATACAAAAAAGGAATGCTTTCAGATTCTTTTAGTACAGATTTTAAAAATAAAAGACACCTTGAAAAAGGCCTTTTTACTAATTGCGAAAAACCAAAAGCATTAAAAAAAATATGTCTGCTACAGGAGGAAAAATTAAAGTAAGATGCCGATTAAAAAAAGACTTGTTTTAACTCTATATAACATTCACTTCTCTTTCTAAAACAATTTCGAATTTACTTTGAATATCGGCAATAATTTTGGAAGACAAGTCATAAATATTATTTCCTTTTGCATCCGAATAGTTTACCAACACCAATGCTTGGTTTTTATGCACCCCATAATTATCAAAGGTTTTTCCTTTCCATCCAGCAGTTTCAATTAACCAACCTGCAGGTATTTTGAACGCTTGATTATCCAGTTCATAAACAGGTATATCCGGGTATTTATTTTTTATAGAATCAACGATGTCTTTTCTTACAACCGGATTTTTAAAAAAGCTACCTGCATTTCCTATTTCATTTGGGTCCGGAAGTTTACTTCTGCGGATATTGATCACTGCATTACTGATATCTCTAATGCTTGGATCTTTGACTTTCATTTTTTGAAGCTCTGCATTAATTGCTCCATACTTGGTTTTAATAACATGGTTTTTGCTTAAACGATATACGACATGCATAATGATATACTTTCCTTTTAGTTTTCGCTTAAAAACACTTTCACGATATCCAAACTCACAAGCTTTGTTGTCAAAAACCTCCAATTCTCCTGTCTCAATATTATAAGCTGTTAAGTGAGCAAATACATCTTGAATTTCGACACCATAAGCGCCAATATTTTGCATTGGACTTGCCCCTACATTACCAGGAATTAAACTCAAGTTTTCTAAACCACCATAATTATTATCAATACACCACATTACAAACTCATGCCAGTTCTCCCCTGCTCCAACTTTAATAAGAATAATAGAGTCATCTTCTTCAATTATTTCTTTGCCTAGTACCTCATTTTTTAAAACAATTCCTTCAAAATCTTTTGTAAAAAGAAGATTACTTCCACCACCAAGAATTAAAAGAGAATCATTTGAGTGTTTGCTTAGTATTTGATTTAAGTCAATAGAGCAAGTAAAAGAGGTGAAAAACTTACACTTGACATCAATGGAAAAGGTATTAAAATTTTTTAGACTAAAATTGGACTTGATTTCAGGCATCCTTGCTGATTTTATTCAAAAATAATTCAATTTTTGAATAGATAAACTGAAGTTGATCAGAGCTTATACAGTATGGCGGGTTGATAAAAATAATATTACCAAGTGGACGTAATAATATCCCATTTTCAATAAAAAAATCATAGGCTAAGTCCCTAATACCAACAAAATAACCTGTTTGCTGTTCTATTTTAATTTCTATTGCGATAATGGTACCGGTTTGTCTAGTTCTAGAAACCATTGGGTGTTTGGATATAAATTCTCTAAAATTCGAATGTTCCTTCACAATGTTTTCAATATTTATCCAGGTATCCTTTTGTTCAAACAAATCTAGACTTGCACATGCCGCTGCACACGCTAGAGCATTCCCCGTAAATGAATGTCCATGAAGAAGTGCTTTTTTCTTATCGTCAGATAAAAAAGCATTATATATTTTTTCAGTTGCAACGGTCAATCCTAATGGAAGTGTACCCCCTGTTAATCCTTTAGATAAACAGATGATATCAGGATGAACATCTAAATGATCCAAAGCAAATAATTTGCCGGTTCTCCCCCATCCTGTCATTACCTCATCAAAAATGATAAGAATATCGTGCTTTTTTGCAAGCTTCATCAATGATTCTAACTGTTGAACAGAATACATTCTCATTCCTGATGATCCCTGTACAAGAGGTTCAACAATAAGTGCACAAACATCTCCTTTTGCAAAAATTTCTTTGGCCTGATCTAAAAAATGATTATCCAAGTTATCTTGAGGGAAATCAAGACATTCAATATCAAAAAAATAGGGCTCAAATGGTTCATTAAAATACCCTCTCTCCCCCAAAGACATGGCACCAAAAGTATCGCCATGATAGGCACCAGATAAAGCCACAATTCGTTTTTTATCACTGTTATTATTGTGATGGTACTGAATTGCCATTTTAAGAGCAACTTCTACGGAGGTTGAACCATCGTCGGAAAAAAAAACTTTATCTAATTTTTCGGGTAAAATAGCGGAAATACGTTTGGATAGCTCTATTGCTTTAGGGTGTTTTACACCCGCAAAAATCACATGATCGAGTGTGTTGAACTGCTCACTTATTGCCTTTCCAATATGAGGATGGCTATGGCCATGCACATTCACCCACCAAGAAGAATTCGCATCTATATATTCTTTTCCATGGTCATCATATAAAACAACTCCCTTGGTTTTAGTAATCATTAAGGTGTTGGTATCCGTTTTCAGTTGTGTAAACGGATGCCATATATTATCTGTATTATTCATTTAATATTTTTGAAAACAAACTTTTTTTTAGTGATTCTGCTTCTTTAGCAATAAACGATTTCGACAAAGTTTCTGCAATTGGAATTCGATGATAAACATCCACATTCGCATTTTTTAATATCGCTTCTTCGGTGGATTTATTTTCGGCTCCAACAAATATGATTCCTAGTAAAGGGATATTTAATTGCTTCAATAACTCCACACTGAGTAGGGTATGATTAATACTTCCTAAATAATGCCTAGACACCAAAACCGTCGGCAAATTATGTTGCACTAAAAAATCAGAATACAGATACCCATTATCGTTAATCGGTACCATTAAACCTCCAGCCATTTCCACTAATAAATGGTTTGATGTTGGAATTTTAATAGTATCTGGATTAATAACTACTCCTTCAATTGCAGCTGCAGCATGTGGCGATAAAGGCTCTTTTAATAAAACCGAACATGGATGTGTTTTTGGATCACTTACAAAATCTCGAATGGTGGCTGTATCGTCATCGGAAATAGTTCCTGATTGAATTGGTTTCCAATATTCAAAACCGTAAGCCTGACAAAAAATAGCACTAACTATGGTTTTACCTACATCTGTACTTATTCCTGAAATGGCAAAATGCATGCCTTAAGCTATTTAGAAAATTTACTTTTTGATAAAGCTTTTAACTACGGTATGCTTATTAGAAATTAAATGAATAAAATAATTCCCTGCATCAAGTGTAGAAATATCTAATTTTGGCGTATTTAACAATCCTGATAATACTTCTTTACCAATGCTGTTGGTTATTTTATAAGAACCTGCATCAAAATTATTTATAGAAAGAGAAGCTGAAGCGGGATTTGGATAAACAACAATATTCGCGTTATCCATCTCACTTAATGAAGAAAATGTTTGTGGCATTTCTTTGGACAATACAAGGGTGCTTGCAACATTAATCGCAGAGGAAGCCAGGGTGGTTGTCAAATGAACAAAAATCGGAAGAGTATCTACTGTATGGTCATAATATTCATATAACTTTCTAGTTAACTGAGCAGTTCCTACAAGTGGTATAGTAGCACTAACCGTATCTACTAATTTATAACGAATAACGTTACTGTAGGAGTTTTGAGGCAAAATCAATGTTCCTTGTCCATCAATCGCAGCAACACCTGCTCCAGCTGCAGGAACTGGACCTGTAGGCAACAATGCAGTTTCTAAAGTTCCATCAAAATTATCCATCAAAAGATCTCCATAAGAAAAAGGATAAGTCATTAGTTGTTGCTCATCATTTGCAAATGTAATCACAAAGTCCCCTGCACTTGGATCTGAAAAAACGAATCCTTGCGAAACTCTTTCAGACATCCCTCCAGATCCATTATTAAAAAACAATGAAATGGAAGAAGCAATGTTCATGGATTTAACAGAGTTAGGAAAACTTGCTGCATTTGGAGATGCTGTTGCATCCGTAACAGTAATGTCATTAGTTAAAGAGTTAACACTAGAAATAGTTGAATAATCCCAGGTTACGGCATTTCCAACAACTGTTTCGTAATCAACGGTGTTTGAATCACAAACATAAAGAGTCGCTGTTGCTCCAATAGCAGGTTCATTAGCTACTGTTAAAGATTGGGACATTAACAATGTAGGTAAAAACAAAAAAGGTAATATTAATAATTTCATAAAGTCATTTTTTTCAAATTTACGGAAATTATATGGATAGAATAAATATTTATTAACAGATATATAAATAGTTTTATGGTTAATGCTAATTTTGTGCATCTAATACGAATCATTTATGAAAAAATTTGACATCGCTGTTATCGGATCGGGTCCTGGTGGATATGTTGCTGCTATAAGGTGTGCTCAACTAGGTTTAAAAACTGCCATCATTGAAAAGTATAGCACTTTGGGTGGAACTTGTTTAAATGTTGGATGCATTCCATCCAAAGCACTTTTAGACTCCTCTGAGCATTACCACAATGCAACGCATTCTTTTTCTGAACACGGCATCAATGCTAGTAATATCAGTGCGGATCTTTCACAAATGATTGCTCGAAAAAATAAAGTTGTAGAACAAACCTGTTCGGGTGTTAAGTATTTGATGGATAAAAACAAGATTGAAGTTCTTGAAGGAGTTGGATCATTCAAAGACAAAAACACATTGCTTGTTAATACAGGAAACGAAACACAAGAAATTGAAGCCGACAAAATAATTATTGCCACAGGATCAAAACCAAATTATTTTCCTGGAATGGAACCGGACAAAAAACGGATTATTACTTCTACCGAGGCATTAAACATGAAAGAAATCCCAAAAAAATTATTAGTAATTGGAGCGGGAGTTATCGGTTTAGAATTAGGTTCTGTCTACAAAAGATTAGGCGCAGAAGTAGAAATAATTGAATTTGCATCTAAGATACTTCCAACCATGGATGGAACTATTTCGAAAGAATTTACCAAAGTGCTCAAAAAATCGGGATTCAAATTACACATGGACCACAAAGTTCAAAATGTAGAAAATAAAGGGGAAACAGTGGTTGTTAAGGCGCTCAACAAAAAGAACCAAGAGGTCGAAATCGAAGGGGATTATTGCCTTGTAGCAGTAGGAAGAAAACCATACACCAAAGGACTTTCTCTGGAGAATGCAGGAATACAAACCAATCAAAAAGGACAAATTGAGGTAAATGAAAACTTACAAACCTCTTGTCCTAATGTATACGCAATAGGAGATGTTGTAAGAGGGGCGATGCTTGCTCATAAAGCCGAAGATGAAGGAGTATATGTTGCTGAATTAATTGCTGGACAAAAACCTCACATTAATTATAATTTAATCCCTGGGGTTGTCTATACATGGCCCGAAGTAGCTTCCGTTGGAAAAACCGAAGAAGAATTAAAAGCTGCTGGGAAAGAGATAAAAGTTGGTTCTTTTCCTATTAAAGCATTAGGAAGAGCAAGAGCTAGCATGGATATTTCTGGATTAATTAAAATTATAGCAGATAAAGAAACTGACGAAGTACTTGGGGTACACATGATTTCTGCAAGAGCAGCAGACTTAATAATGGAGGCAGTTATTGCAATGGAATATAAAGCTTCTGCAGAAGATATCGCTAGAATTTGTCATCCACATCCAACTTACAGTGAAGCCATGAAAGAAGCTGCATTAGCTGCTACGGAAGATCGAGCTATGCACATCTAATTTAGCCTCTATTTTTTTAACAAGTCAGGGCATTTTTTCTTAAACAATTCAAACCTAGGATTACTTACAGATATAACATAAGGATGAGTTGGATTTAATTTTTTATAATCTTGATGGTATGCTTCTGCTGGATAAAAAATTTGAAAAGGAACTAATTCGGTAGCTATTTTATTGAACTTTTTATTCTCCAATAAGTAATTTACATAAGATTTAGCTTTTGTTTTTTCACTCTCATTTTTATAAAAAACCATCGATCTATACTGAGAACCTTTATCCGGGCCTTGTTGATGATATGTTGTTGGGTCATGAGAAAAGAAAAAAACACGAAGAAGATCCAGATATTTCACTTTTGAAGAATCGTAATATACTTTAACCGATTCTGCATGCCCTGTTTCACCTCTAGAAACCTGACCGTAGGTTGGTTTTTTTTCTTTTCCACCACTGTATCCAGAAACAACCTCCTCTACTCCTATTACCGATTCAAAAATAGCCTCAACACACCAAAAACATCCGCTAGCAAAATATGCCGTTTGAAACTTCGATAAATCTTGGCATAAAGGAGTTTTGGGTTTTTTCTTGGATTTTGATTGGGCACAAGAAAAAAGGCCTGAGAAAATAAAAATCAATAAAATAGAAAATCTCAATGGTTATTTTTTAAAGTTATCTGAAACATGCAACTCTTTGGTTCCATGTGTCCAACTATAGAAACCTTCTCCACTTTTCACACCCATTTTTTTAGCAACCACCATGTTTACTAATAAGGGGCAAGGAGCATATTTTGGATTTCCAAAACCTTCGTATAGAACATCCATTATTGCTAAACAGACATCCAACCCAATAAAGTCAGCTAATTGAAGGGGTCCCATTGGATGAGCCATCCCTAATTTAATTACCGTATCAATTTCTTCGACACCAGCAACTCCTTCATATAAAGAATATATTGCCTCATTTATCATTGGCATTAAAATTCTATTCGCTATAAATCCAGGATAATCATTCACTTCTACAGGAACTTTTCCTAGACTTTTTGATACACTCATTATTTTTTGAGTTACTTCATCGGAAGTAGAATAACCCCTTATGATTTCTACCAATTTCATAATTGGAACAGGATTCATAAAATGCATTCCTATTACTTTATCTGGACGATTGGTAATCGAAGCTATTTTTGTAATACTAATTGAAGAAGTATTGGTAGCCAAAATAACATCTGAGCTTGTTAATTCATCTAAGCTTTTAAAAATTTTTAGCTTTAAATCAATATTTTCTGTAGCAGCTTCTATAACTAATTCAACGTTTTTCAATCCTTCGGACATTTTACTAAAAGTTGTGATGTTCGCTAAAGTTTCCGATTTATCTTTCTCCGATATTTTTTCTTTTGCAACCATTCTCCCTAAATTTTTTGAAATGGTTGACAATGCCTTTTCTAAGGCAGAATCAGATAGGTCAATTAAAGACACACAAAATCCATTTTGTGCAAAAACATGAGCAATGCCATTTCCCATTGTACCAGCACCTATAACTGCAATATTTTTCATACTATTTTTTTTACAAATATAAACTTCTATAAATGGAAAATAAATTTTAAAATGGATAAATATTTTTTTTACAATTTTCAACTTACAATATGAAAATTATTTGATAATAAAAAAATAAGTGAAATATCTAAGGGTTTATTAATTTTACGTAATAATTCATCATTTATAATGAAAATTTTAACTATTGTCGGAGCAAGACCTCAATTTGTTAAAGCTGCTGCTTTAAGTAGAGCTTTAAAAAAGCACAACAGTATTGAAGAAATTATTGTACATACTGGTCAACACTTTGATAAAAATATGAGCGATATTTTTTTTAAAGAAATGGAGATCCCTAAACCAAAATACAATTTGGATATCAATAGCATTAGTCATGGAGCAATGACAGGAAGAATGCTTGAAAAAATTGAAGAATTAATTCTTTTGGAAAACCCAAACTTAATTTTGGTTTATGGAGACACAAATTCCACTCTTGCTGGAGCTCTTGCTGCAAAAAAACTTCATGTAAAAGTAGCTCATATTGAAGCAGGTCTTCGAAGCTTTAACATTAAAATGCCCGAAGAAATCAATCGTATTTTAACTGACAGAATCTCTGATTATTTATTTTGTCCAACAGAAAATGCCATTACAAATTTAAACAATGAAGGCTACTCAAATAAAGAGTTTAAAATAATAAAATGTGGAGATGTTATGCAGGATGCTGCCTATTATTATGCTGAAAGCTCCAGTGAAAAATCTACCATTATATCCAAATTAAAAGTGTCGAATTTTATCTTGTGTACGTTACATAGGGCTGAAAATACAGATGATCCAAATAGATTAGAAGAAATTATTTCTGCACTAAATAACATAAACAAAGAAACCCCTATTATCCTTCCGCTTCACCCAAGAACTAAAAATAAAATTTCAGATTTAAACATTGAATTAAATTTTAAAACTATCGATCCAGTTGGATATTTTGATATGATTGAATTGTTAAAAAAATGCGCTTTAGTTATTACCGATAGTGGTGGACTTCAAAAAGAAGCATATTTTTTTAAAAAAAATTGTGTTACCATGAGAGACCAAACAGAATGGGTTGAACTTTTAGAAAACAAGGTTAATATTATTGTTGGTGCAGATGAAAATAAAATTATTAATGGAGTTAAAGAAATGCTGTCAAGAAAGAGCGATTTTGAAATTGACCTATATGGAAATGGAAAAGCATGCGATATTATTGCTGAAGAATTGATTAAAAATACTTAATAAATGATTCCTTTTAGTCCCCCAAGAATTGATCAAAAAATAATCGATGAAGTTAGTAAAGCACTTTTAAGTGGTTGGATTACAACAGGCCCTAGAACAAAACTTTTTGAACAAAAAATCTCAGAGTACTGCAAATGCAAAAAAACTATTGCAGTTAATTCATGGACCAATGGAATGGAAGTTCTATTAAGATGGTGGGGAATTGGCCCAGGAGATGAAGTAATTATTCCAGCTTACACCTATTGTGCCAGTGCAAATGTTATTATTCATACTGGAGCTAAACCCGTAATGGTGGATATTAATCCGTCTGATTTTAATATCTCCATTGAAAACATCAAGTCGGCAATTACAAATAAAACAAAGGTTATTATGCCTGTTGACATTTCTGGCTTGCCTTGTGATTACGAAGAGTTATTTGACTTAATAAATAATCCAGAAATTTTATCTCTTTTTGATCCAAACAATGAAAAACAAAAAAAATTAGGCCGAATTTTAATTGCCTCGGATGCGGCTCATAGTTTTGGAGCAGAATATGCCAATCAAAAATCAGGTAGTCTAGCAGACATTACGTGCTTTTCATTTCATGCGGTTAAAAATTTGACAACTGCGGAGGGTGGAGCTATCTGTTTCAATTTACCTAAAGAATTTAATCACGATAGCATTTACAATGAAATGTGTATTAAAATACTACATGGGCAAAGTAAAGATGCTCTATCTAAAACTAAAAAAGGCGGGTGGAAGTACGATGTTGTTGAACCGGGATACAAATGCAACATGACGGATATTCAAGCAGCAATTGGTCTTGTTGAACTAGAACGATATCAAGAAAATCTTCAAAGAAGAATGAAAATATTTCATCTTTATGATGAAGGTTTTAAAAATAAAGAATGGGCTATAACACCAATTTCAAAAACCACAAAGAAAACTAGCTCTTTTCACTTATACCTTCTCAGAATTAAAAACATTAATGAAGAGCAAAGAAATGAAATAATCCAACATATCTTTGATAAAGAAGTATCGGTAAATGTTCATTTTCAACCACTCCCAATCCTTTCTGCCTATAAAAATCTTGGTTATGAAATTTCGAATTATCCGAATGCATGGGATAATTATAGTTGTGAAATAACGCTACCTGTATACTATAATCTTAGTAATGAAAATGTTTATAAAGTAATTAGCACAGTTATTGAATCGGTTAATTCGGTAATAAAATGAAACGAATATTTGATGTTTTTATATCTCTACTTGTTCTCTTATTTTTTTTCCCAAT
>JAQWKT010000007.1 GCA_029247685.1 Crocinitomicaceae bacterium
TTTTATTGAGTAAATTTAAAACGAATGCGCACATTTTAAACATTAGTTCAATGGGAGCATTTCAAGGATCTGTTAAATTCCCCGAACTAATTTCCTATTCCAGTTCCAAAGCAGCACTGTGTAACTTTACTGAAGCATTTGCAGAAGAACATAAAAACAAAAAAATAAACATGAATTGCCTTTGTTTAGGAGCGGTGCAAACCGAAATGCTAAACGAAGCATTTCCAGGATACAAAGCACAAGTATCTTCGGATGAAATGGCAGACTACATTTGTTATTTCGCTAAAAATGGACAGCAATATTTTAATGGAAAAATAATTCCTGTTTCGCTATCTACTCCTTAAATTTGGTTTGTTAAATTCTCTATTAAAATTTGGAAAAAACAAATAAAATGCTAAATTCAGATAAATTTTAATATCGTGTCAGAATTTAAATCTAAAAAGCAAGAGATGAATCGAGAAATTGAGCGATTCATGGAGCTTTTAAATGATATTCTACCAAGATATTCTTCCCTTTTAAGAAAAAAAGACATGTCTCATGAGGAAGTTACTGAACTTGGAGAACTTGAACATTATTTAATAGAAATAAATGCCAAGATCTTAGACATAAAGAATAAAATTCAAAATGACCTATTTGGACAAACAATAGACACCTATTATCGCTTAAAAATAAAAGCAAAAAATGGGGATGAAGTTGCAAAATCTCAAATTAGAAAACTTAAGAAAATTTATATGGATGCACTTATTGCTGGATCCATTATTTGTTGGAATTAATCAAACTTTATCGCTCGTTTAGGATTTATCTTTGTAACTACAAAACTTGGTAACAAAAGCGCAAACAAACAAATCATTATAGTTCCGATGTTTAATAAAAGTAAATGATAAAAATTTATTTTAACAGGCACCGCATTTAAATAATAAACCTCAGGATTTAAAGAGATTAAACCAAATTTCATCTGTAAAAAACAAAGACCTAAACCTATTAGGTTACCCCAAAGCATTCCTCTTAAAATTAAAAATGATGCCTGCATCAAAAATATCTTTCTAATAGACCAATTAGAAGTTCCTAATGCTTTCAATACGCCAATAAAATTTGTTCTTACAACAATAATGACAAGCATTGCCGAACCAATATTTATAATAGCGATTAAAAGCATTAAAACGATAATTATCAAAACATTTAAATCAAGAAAACTTAACCATAAAAATAAATCTTTTTCATTATCAACTATACTCTTTACCTCTATCAATGTGTTGTCTTCAGAGGGGATTAATTCCAAATGTTTTTTTAAACTTTTATTCATTGATTTTAGTTCATCCCAAGAGTTTATATAAAGCTCAAACCCAGAAACATAATTTTCAGAATTAGAAGGTTTTGAAATTTCATGTTTTATTCTGACAGTTGAATTATCCGAAAAAGTAATCGTATAATCATATCCTTTAGAATCGTTAAAGGTTTTTATTAATTCATCGGAATCGTCAAGTAATATTTTTCTTTCAGAATTAGTTGTAGGAGAGCAGCTAATATATACCTTAGCAGTATCTATTTGTGGTAATTTAGATCCGTTTAAGAGGTTTTCCTTAACTATTAGTGTTAATGTGGTGTCTTTTATTGGAAAAAATGAAAAGCTTAAAGGGTTTAATTGATAACCACTCCCCCAATTATAAAGGTAATTGCCCTCACCTCCAGAAACAGATGAAGAAATAACTAATCTGTCACGGTATAAGGTATCAGCAATAGTTATTTCTGCATTTAATCCCCAATCATTTAATTTTTGAACTTCTGAAAGTTTAGTAATTACAATTTTTTTATCAAATTCTTCTAGTCCAGAATTATAAATACCTTTTACAACAAAGTTTTGTTTTATAGGTTGAGATCTAACAAAAAAAACATTTATCGTATCATTTAAACTATAAGAAAGTGTTGTTGCCGTTTTTTCAGAGATTAAAACTGGGGCAATATCATTATCTGACAAAAAGTCAGAAATATCTCCATGGACCAAATATTTTTTAAAAAAATTAAGATTATAGCCTGATTCAACCCCCTTAAATACGACACCTTGAACATCTTGACGAACATAAGAGGTATCTTTTCCTGAATTAAGGACCACATTTCTTTTCACTTTTCCCGATTGAAGTATTGCTGGTTTAAAGGCTACAGGGAAAACTGCTTTAACCCCTTTCATTTTTTTAAGATCGTTTATACGCTTTTGATTCTTAAGTATAGGGGACGAATCATAATTAGAACTTGTCCCATTTTTGCGTATAAAAAAATGGGCTCCAAATCCAGTTATTTTTTGCCTTACTTCGTTTTGAAACCCATTAACTACAGACAAAGTAATTAGGTTAACAACAATAGCAAGTGCAATACTTATTACAGAAATACGAACAATAGGACTAGAAACTTTCTTACCTTGCACATCGGATTTAAAAATCCGTTTCGATATAAATAATTCGTTTGGCACAATTTTTACAATAAAAAACCAAATTTACACAATGCTTGGATCAATTTTACCAATATCCTTATTTATTGCATTATCATGTACCTTAATACATGAAAAAAACTTAGATAAAAATCAATCCAACAATAGGGAAAAGGAAAATGAAAATAAAATAACAATTCTCGGGAATCAAAGAACAGAAGAATATCTACCATTACTAGAAGGTAAAAACATTGCTTTAATAGCAAATCAAACTTCTCTAATCAATAAAACGCATATTGTTGATAGTCTATTAAGTTTAGATATAAATCTAAAAAAAGTATTTGCTCCCGAACATGGGTTTAGAGGCAATCGGGACAATGGCGCACATATTAAAAACAGCATTGATCCACAAACAGGGCTTCCAATAATCTCCTTATATGGAAGAAATAAAAAACCTAGTAAAGAACAATTAAATGGCATTGATATTTTAATTTTCGATATTCAAGATGTTGGGGCAAGATTTTATACCTATCTATCCACTCTACACTATGTGATGGAGGCAGCAGCGGAAAATAACATTCAAGTTATCGTTTTGGATCGACCAAACCCAAATGCACATTATATTGACGGACCAGTAATGCAAGAAAATTGCAAATCATTTGTAGGTCTTCATCCAGTTCCTATTGTATATGGAATGACCATCGGAGAATATTCTTTGATGATTAATGGAGAGAAGTGGTTAAAAAACAATGTCTCATGTAATTTAACCGTCATTAATTGCGAAAATTATTGGCATTCTACTGAGTTTGTTCTTCCGGTTGCACCATCTCCAAACTTACAATCTAAAGAATCCATTGCCCTATACCCTAGCCTTTGTTTATTTGAAGGCACTGTTATAAGTGTTGGACGAGGAACGAAAAGACCATTTGAGATTATCGGACACCCTTCTTATAAAAACAGTAAATATGCCTTTACTCCAAAACCCATGTACGGATCCAAAAACCCACCTTTCAAAAATCAAAAATGTTATGGAATTGACGTTAAAAATGAAAATTCCTTCCCACTTAATTCACTGAATCTAAAATACCTGATTAGTGCCTATAATTCTTTAAATGAAAAAACTACATTTTTTAATAAAAATCTATTTTTTGACAAACTAAGTGGAGATAAAAAATTGAGAGAACAAATCATCAAAGGCCTAAATGAAAATGAAATCAGAAAATCATGGCAAGAAGATTTGAATACATTTAAACAAATAAGAAAAAAATACTTGCTATACAATGATTAATCACAGAAAAGATAAGGAGATGAAATCTTTAAAAATTATTTTTATGGGAACGCCAGATTTTGCTGTCCCCATGCTTGATGTTCTTAATAAGAGCATTCATGAAGTAATTAGTGTGGTTACTGTTGCTGATAAACCATCTGGAAGAGGTCAAAAAATAAACACCTCAGCAATAAAAAAATATGCAGAAATAAACAAATTACAATTACTGCAACCAATAAATTTAAAAGATCAAGCATTTGTTGAAAAACTAAAAAAACTTAATGCGGATTTATTTGTTGTTGTCGCATTTAGAATGTTGCCAGAAATGATATGGAAACTTCCATCTCTAGGAACCATTAATCTTCATGCATCCCTACTTCCTCAATATCGAGGTGCTGCTCCTATAAATTGGGCAATAATAAATGGAGAAAAGGAAACAGGAGTCACTACTTTTTTTATTGAAAAAGAGATTGATACTGGTGAAATTATTAATCAACTAAAAACCAACATAAGTTTCGACATGACTGCAGGGGATTTATATCTTAAATTAATGAATTTAGGAGAAGAACTTATTCTAAAAACTGTAAACAAGATCTCTAAAAATCAAATTGAGCCAATGGCCCAAGAAGACATCGATTCTCCTGGATTAAAAAATGCACCAAAAATCTTTAAAGAAGATTGTTATATTGACTGGAGAAATAACGTTTTAGATGTCTATAATAAAATAAGAGGGTTATCGCCCTACCCTGGGGCAAAATGCACTCTTTTAAACATAAAAAAACAAAAGTGTTTTATGTTTAAATTATTAGAGTCGAATATTACCGAAATACCTGTCAATAAAAAAGAAATTTTAACCAGTAATAACCAAGGAATTTTAATTGCATGTAACGACATGTATATTCAATTAACCAAAGTTCAACTTGAAGGAAAAAAAGCAATGAATTATAAAGAATTTTTAGCTGGAAATAATTTAAGCGATTGGAGAATTCAAAATCCTTCAATTTAGTTAACTTTGCATTCAAATTTTTATAGAAAAAATGATAGCCAACCTATTAAAACGCATATTAGGAGATAAATCAGCCAAAGATCGAAAAGAATACCAACCTCTTATAGATCAAACAAATGAGCAATACGAGTCCATCAAAAAATTAAGTGACAATGAGTTGAGAGCTCAAACTCCTATCCTTCAAGAAATTATAAAAAAGCGACTTGCTTCGCTTGAAAACGAACTTAAGGACCTTAAAACAAAGGTTACTGACAACACCCTTGATATTCAAGAAAAAGAAAAGATTTATCTTGAAATAGATAGCTATACTAAAAAAATTGATGAAGAATTAGAGGTTGTTTTAATGGAAATTCTTCCAAAAGCTTTTGCAATTGTTAAAGAAACTGCATTTCGATGGACTACCAATAAAAAACTTGTTGTCAAGGCGCAAGAATTTGATCGTGATTTAGCAAATAAATCTGATGGAATCCTTATTGAAGGAGAAAATGCTGTGTGGCTTAATGAATGGACTGCAGCTGGAGCAAAAGTAGAATGGAATATGATTCATTATGACGTGCAATTAATGGGTGGTGCTGTTCTTCACAAAGGAAACATAGCTGAAATGCAAACTGGGGAAGGAAAAACATTAGTAGCTACTCTACCTGTTTATCTGAATGCACTCTGTGGAAAAGGAGTTCACCTTGTTACGGTTAATAATTATCTTGCTAAGCGAGACTCTGAATGGATGGGACCATTATATCAATTTCATGGACTGACTGTAGATTGCATTGATAATCATCAACCAAATTCAAACTCAAGGAGAACCGCATATAAAGCAGACATTACTTTTGGCACAAACAATGAATTTGGTTTTGACTACCTAAGAGATAACATGGCTGGTAGTACGGACGATCTTGTTCAAAGAAAACATCATTACTCTATTATTGACGAGGTAGACTCGGTATTAATTGATGATGCTAGAACTCCTCTTATCATTTCTGGACCAACTCCTAAAGGAGATGAGCACGAATTCCATGAGCTGAAGCCTAGAATAGAACGATTAGTTTCTGCTCAAAAAAAATGCATTCAAGAATACTTATTAGATGCAAAGAAAAAACTTGGAGAGGCTGAAAAAAATGAAACCGAAGGCGATAAAAAAGAAGTAAAAAAACTCAAAGAAGATGGTGGAATATCTTTGTTGAGAGCATTTAGAGGGCTTCCAAAAAACAAAGCACTCATCAAATTTTTATCTCAACCAGGAATTAAGGTCCAACTTCAAAAAACAGAAAATTTTTATATGCAAGAACAAAACAAGCATATGAAAATTATTGACAAAGAGCTTTTCTTTGTAATCGATGAAAAAAACAATACGATTGATCTTACAGACAAAGGCATTGACCTTATTTCTGGAGAAGGAAATCGAGACTTTTTTATTCTACCAGACATCGGCTCTGAAATTGCAAAATTAGAGACTCAAAATCTATCTCCTGAAAAATACCAAGAACAAAAAGATACGATGATTAGAGAGTATTCTATAAAGTCTGAGAGAATACACTCCATCAATCAATTGCTTAAAGCATACACCCTCTTCGAAAAGGAGGTAGAGTATGTAGTAATGGATAGCAAGGTTAAAATTGTTGATGAACAGACAGGTAGAATAATGGAGGGAAGAAGGTATTCTGATGGACTTCATCAAGCAATAGAAGCAAAGGAAAATGTTACGGTTGAAGCTGCCACACAAACCTATGCAACGGTCACTCTACAAAATTTCTTTAGAATGTACCACAAGCTATCGGGAATGACCGGGACAGCAGAAACGGAATCCAAAGAGTTTTGGGACATTTACAAGCTAGACGTGGTAGTTATTCCAACCAACAAACCGGTAATTCGAAAAGATGAAAACGACCTTGTTTATCGAACTACTAGAGAAAAATATAATGCAATAATCAATGAGATTGAGAAACTTGTTGAAAACAAAAGACCTGTTCTTGTTGGTACAACTACGGTTGAAATATCCGAACTTTTAAGTCGGATGTTAAAGATGAAAAAAATTAAACACCAAGTATTAAATGCGAAATACCATCAAAAAGAAGCAGAAATAGTTGCAAATGCAGGGTTTTCAGGATCAGTTACTATCGCTACTAACATGGCAGGTAGGGGAACCGATATAAAACTTGGAGAAGGAGTAAAAGAAGCTGGAGGATTAGCAATAATTGGTACAGAACGACACGATTCACGAAGGGTAGACAGACAATTAAGAGGAAGATCTGGGCGTCAAGGAGACCCTGGTTCATCCAAGTTTTTTGTTTCGTTAGAAGATGATTTAATGCGAATGTTTGGCTCTGATAAAATCGCAAAAGTAATGGACCGATTTGGCTTAAAAGAAGGAGAAGTTATTGAGGCCAATATGGTAACTAGATCTATTGAACGTGCCCAGAAAAAAGTAGAAGAAAATAATTTTGGTATTAGAAAAAGACTTTTAGAGTATGACGATGTGATGAATGCACAAAGAAAAGCCATTTATAAAAAGAGAAAAAATGCGCTATTTGGAGAAAGACTAGATATTGATATTGATAACATGTATTATGAATTATGCCACAATACAGTGCATGATTTAGTCGATCAAGAATATGGAGAATTCAATAATGAATTACTTCGTCAAATCGGGGTTGATGCTCCTTTTAAGGAAGAAGAATATAAAGGTTTAACAGAACTAGATAAAACTGAAAAAATATACGAATACATGAAAGAATCGTATAACAGAAAAACAAAAAATATTTCTGATAAAGCGTTTCCTCAAATAAAACATGTTCACGAAACAATGGCTGGAAAATATAAAAACATTGTTTTCCCGCTTTCCGATGGAAAGAAAGAAATGCGTTTAACCGTAGACTTAGAAGAGGCCTATAATAGCAAAGGAACTACAATATCTAATTCCCTTGAAAAAAATGTAATACTTTCTACCATTGACAACGAATGGAAGGAACATCTACGAGAAATGGATGACCTTCGATCAGCGGTTAATAATGCAACCTATGAGCAAAAAGATCCTTTATTAATTTATAAATTAGAATCTTTTGAGCTTTTTAAAGATATGATCGATCGTTTTAACAAAGAATCTGTCGAATCTTTAATGAAATTAAACATCCCAGTAGAACAAGAAATCGAAAGCACAAATAAAGAAAACAAACAGGATAATTATTCTGAAGCAAATTCTCAAAACTCCTCTAATTCTCCTATCCCTCCTTATAGAAATGAGAACGACTACCAGCAAGCCATTCAAAATAGCATGCAAAATGAAGTTAAAAGAGAGCCAATTGTTGCAGAAAAAAAGGTGGGAAGAAATGAACCTTGTCCATGTGGAAGTGGAAAAAAATATAAACAGTGCCATGGAAAATAGTTTTCAATTATGAAAACGCCAACTATTTCTATTGTAGGAAATGGCAATATTGCTAATTTATTTGGACAACGTTTTGTTGATGTTGGTATTGAAATAAATTCAATATCAACAAGAAATGAACAAGAAGGAATTAATTTAGCAAAGAAACTTAATACCAAATTCGAAAAATTAAATCAGATTACTAGTGAAATGATTTTTGTTTGTGTAAGCGATGATGCAATTAATTCTATATGTAATAATATTCCTAAAGAAAAGACGATTATTTATGCCTCAGGCGTTATCCCATTAAATGAAATAAAGCAAGCAAATGCAGGGGTTTTTTACCCGCTACAAACCATTAGTAAAAACTCTCTTAATGCTTCCACAAAATTTCCTATTTTAATTGAATCAAAAACCCCTGAATTAAAGGGCTTTTTAACAAATCTTGCTGCAAAAATCACTACTAAAGTGAAATATGTTAATAGTGAAGAGCGAATTAAAATACATTTAGCGGCAACATTCATTAATAATTTTTCAAATCACTTAATTTTTCTTGGTCAACAATATGCGAAAGATCAGCATCTAGATGATGCTATTTTTAACGATTTAATTCAGGAAACATTTAATAAGTTAAATTTTATTTCGGCATATGATGCACAAACAGGTCCATCTAAAAGAAAGGATATCCAAACCATACAAAAACACTTGGATTTATTGCCAGAAAACTTAAAATCTATTTATCTTAAAATTTCGGAAAACATTAGTAAAACATATAATTAATATGGAATCATATAAGGTTAAACTTAAGAAAATAAGCACATTTATTTTTGATGTTGATGGAGTTTTTACAAATGGGCAAATTTTGCTATACAATGATGATTTCCTTCGTTCTTTTAACGCAAAAGATGGATATGCTGTTCAGTATGCTACTAAAATGGGATATCTTATTTTTATTATTACTGGAGGAGATTCTAAAGAGGTTAAAAACGGCTTATTAAATCTTGGTGTAAACGAGGTTCATTTAAAATCTAAAGATAAATTAACGGTTTATACGGATATACTTAAACGTTTTTCTCTTTCTAATGAAGAGGTGCTTTATATGGGAGATGACATTCCTGATATTCCAGTTTTAAAGAAAGTTGGAATAGCTTGTTGCCCACAAGATGCAGTTTCTGAAGTTAAAAATTGTTCTGACTACCAATCTCCTTATAATGGAGGGCAAAAATGCGTAAGGGATGTGATTGAACAAACCCTTAAAAGTCAGGGGAAATGGATGAGCAATAAAGCATTTAACTGGTAATTATTTTTTTACTTTATATATATCACAAATAATCGCTTTGTGATCACTTAAACTTTCTTTTTGGATTTTAAAATTAGAAGATATCAAATCTTTTGAATGAAAAACATAATCAATTCTTCCTGCCGGGATTTTACCTACATAAGTAGACCCTATTCCTTTGGAACAATTTCTAAATGCATCTATCATGCTCTTATTAAAAACATTATAGGAATAAGACAATGGAGTATCATTAAAATCACCACATACCACAACAGGGTATGGAGATTTAGCAATATGATTTGCTACTCGAATTGCTTGATTTGCTCTTTTCGGATAAGCAACAGTTATTTTATATAAAATGTTTTGAATTATTGACTCTCTTGGAGTTTGCTGTTCTTTTTTGTAATAAGTGCTTTCTGTATCTTCCCCAATTTTAATGGACTGAAGATGAACGTTATACACTCTTATCGTATCCTTTTGGAATAAAACATCTGCATAAATACAATAATTAAAATCTTGTTTGCTTTGTGCCTCAAATGCAACTTGTCCCCTACCAACCATTGGATAATGAGATAAAATAGAAATTCCAAAATTTTGTCGATGTTTTTTGCTGTGTGCACCTCTAAAATGATAATCTACTGTACCTAAAAGATTTATTAAAGAGTCTTTGGTTTTAAACCAAGAAGATTTATCTTGAAAATAAAATTCCTGAAAACACATAATTCCTGCATTTTCATTTTTTAAATAAGAAAATATTTTATCCCTTGAATTAAGTGCTTCTTTACTATTTGGATTATAAAGATCAAATAATCGAACATTATAACTCATTATGCGTAATGGTTTTACATTTTTGGGGATATCGGGTTCTGAACCAAAAGCAAAGAATCTAAAATGAAATGGAATACCAACAAAAAAGATAATGATAGATGGATATACCCATTTTGATTTTAAACAAATCCAAGCAATTAAAACTAAAAAATTTAACCCTATTAGGATTGGATAAATCAAACCAAAAAATGGAATAAAAAAAAGGTATTTAGGATGAATAAATGGAGATAAATAGGAAAAAAACAATCCAATTATGGAAAAAACAGAAACAAGCTTTAAAAAAATAATGAATTTTCTCATCTAAAGTTCTGCTTATTTTTTGCTTTGTTTAAACAAAAAATCTTTTTCCTTTTTACTTAATGAGTCGTAGCCTGACTTGGATATCTTATCAAGTATTTGGTCAACTTCGTTTTGCCTTTTCTTTGACTCATAATTGTACTGCTCATCCGACTTAAATCTATTATTTGAGGATTTAAACCTTGGTTTAGATTTAAATAAATTAGAAAAAAAGGCAAAAAATCTATCCATGTATCTTTGAAAGATATTAATAATATTTTTAGAAGCGTAAATATTTCTAATAGATAAAGCTCCTAATAAAGCACCTCCAAGATGTGCAAAATGAGCTGTTCCGTCTTGGGTTCCAAGAGATAAAAAATCTTGTATAAGAAAAAAAACTGCTAAAAAAATCAATTTAATCGGCAAAATACCAAAAAGCCGAACTTCAAGATTAGGACGATGAAAGGCAAGGGCAACAAAAATTGCCATAATTGCTCCAGATGCACCAACTACAACAGGAAAATTTTCTCGAAGGGATGGAAAAACATAGTGAGCAATTATTTCTAAAACACCACCAACTATCCCACCTAGCAAATAAGTATATAAAAGTCTTTTTTGATCAAAAAGCTGTTCAAACATTTTTCCGGAGAAGTACAGAAAAACCATGTTAAAAGCAAAGTGCCAAAAAGAAAAATGACTAAAGATATTGGTAAGTATTCCCCATGGAGAATATATAAATGCAAAAAAATCTGTTTTGAGTGCAAAAACATTAACAAGTAACTTGTTAAAAAAAAGGCTCTCCTCTCCCATTAAACGAGCATATACCTGAAAAATATTTATAAAAATAAAAAACAAGCTATTTACAAAAATCAAGCGAACGGTCATGCCGCCAGTTCTATATAAATTTTTTAAATAATCAAATGCAGAAAGATTGTTCATTTAATAAAAATTTTGTCTATCCGTTCTTCGCCATATCAAAACAATTATAGCTCCAACAATGGCTCCCCCAACATGCGCAAGATGTGCTGTTCCATCATTAGGTGCAGCAACAGACATATACACTTCATATACAAAATATACACCGACCAAATATTTTGCTTTAACAGGTATCGCAAAATATAAGTAAAACTCCGTATTTGGAAATAAAATAGTAAATGCTGCCATTACACCAAAAATTGCACCTGAGGCACCAACCATAGGAACAAAAGAAAGCGCTGCATAATCTTTAATTAATTGAGTATTTGATTGATTTTGGATAATCAATTCGTTAAATGCTTCATCATTATTATTTATAATAATTGCATTTAATTCTGCAACAGAGATATTATTGGTATTTAACTCATTTATCAAGTTTAACATTTCGTTATAGCCAACAGCATTGTACAACAAAAAGGAACCCATGGCAGAAGCAAAATAAAAAAT
>JAQWKT010000040.1 GCA_029247685.1 Crocinitomicaceae bacterium
ATATCCAATGACAAAAATACCGCTTGCATCATTAGTGTCTATCCAGATATCCATAACAAAGACAAGCTAGAAAAAACCCTTCTTAAAAAAGGATTTGTTATCGGAAAAACGGCACATTATTTTTAACCCTATCTTTGACAAAAAATAACTCCTCGCTATGTTTTGTGTCGTGTATTCATTTCGTGTTAAAAAAGGACTAGAGACTTCGTTTGAAAACGCTT
This sequence comes from Crocinitomicaceae bacterium, assembly GCA_029247685.1. Taxonomy (GTDB): domain Bacteria; phylum Bacteroidota; class Bacteroidia; order Flavobacteriales_D; family Crocinitomicaceae; genus UBA952. Next base: position 222 of record JAQWKT010000040.1, read on the forward strand.
GGAAAGAGTTAACAGAAACTATCTTTGCACACGCTAATAGCAATGGTTCTCGTCTTCATCAATCAAAAGGAAATGAATATATTGCCTATGCTTCTTGGCCAGACAAAAAAACTTGGAAGAATGCGGCTTCGAAATTGCCTGAAAATTCTCAAATAATTAGCAAAAAAATGAAAGACTGCTGCACCGATATTCAAAGCGTTTATGAATTGGACCTAGTCCATGATTTACTTAAAAATTAAAAAAAATGAGCACCCCAGAATTTTATGACAATTTTATTACCTATCAAATAGAGTCGGGAGTTAATGACCGAATATATGACTGTTATAAAAGAATGAAAAAACAGGGGATAAATAACAACTCCTCTGTTTTAGAAATCGGTTGTGGAATCGGAGTTTTGACTTATTTACTTTCTCGTAAAATAAAAAATGGAGTCATTGAGGCGATGGATTTGAGTGAAAAATCAGTGGATTATGCAAAAAAACACATTTCCCAAAAAAACATTTCATTTACCGCCTCCAACATTTTTGATTTTACCCCTAAATCAAAGACATTTGACTTTGTTACTCTTTTTGATGTCATTGAGCACGTACCACTTGAGAGACACCAAGAATTGTTTGCCAAAATTAGCGATTGGATGCATGACAAAAGCACGCTTTTAATTAATCTACCAAACCCAGAATACATCTTATTTGATCAAAAAAATCAACCAGAAGTACTTCAAGAAATGGATCAGGCGGTTTTTTTAAATGACCTTTCTGCAACTTTTAATAAAACTGGACTAGAAATAAAGTCTTTTGAAACGCATAGTATTTGGACAAAAGAAGATTATCATTTTTTTATTATTAAGAAAAAAACTCCTTTTAAGGAAGTTTTAGTTAGCGAACAGCGATCTTTTTTACAAAAAGCGATTATTAAACTTAAAAGAAGCTCTAGAAAAATATTTTATTCTTACCCAAAAAAATAGCTTTAGAAAATTTTAGAAGATGCATTTTCATTTTTTACTATCTTCGATAGATGTTTACAACAAACTTAAAAATAAGGCTCTTTTTTGTGGGGTTACTTTTGTCTTTAAACTTTTATAGCCAAGACATCCCGTACCAAAAAAGCATCCATCAAACACAACTCGAAGAATACAATTCCAAAGGAAATGCTAATGCAGCGTTTTATGAAAAAACAGTTCCTGCACAACAAAAACCCGCAAAAGAAAAATCAAATTGTTCGCTAAATAAGATTGTATATGGATGGCACCCTTACTGGGTTGGAAGTGTTTATCAAAATTACGAATGGGATCTTCTAAGTCATTTATCCTACTTTTCCTATGAAGTAAATGCAAGCGATGGAGAAGCCGTTACTACCCATGGTTGGGCCAACTCTTCAGCCGTTGATGCTGCTCTTGCAAGTGGAAATACCAAGGTAACCTTAACCGCAAGTTTATTTTCGAATCATGCGGCATTTTTTAATAGTAGCACTTCCGAACAGACCCTAATAAACAACTTAATTAGTTTAGTGCAAAATAGAGGCGCGCATGGGGTGAATATTGATTTTGAGGGCCTGCCAAGTAGTTATAAAACCAACTTTGCAAATTTCATGGTGAATCTATGTTCGCAAATGCATGCTGCAATTCCTGGATCTGAAGTTAGCACCGTGTTGTATGCCGTGGACTGGAACAACGTTTTTGATTTTAGCATTATGGAACCAGAAGTAGACCACTACATCATTATGGGCTATGCTTATTATTACCAAGGAAGTTCCAACACCGGACCTTGTGACCCGCTTTATCATTATGGAACAAATTACAATTATACTTTGTCCAAATCCGTAACCGATTACCTGCATGAAGGATGTCCCGCAAACAAATTGGTTTTAGGTCTTCCCTACTATGGATATCAATGGGCAACAACAGATCTTAATGTACCGGGAACGACAATCGCTTCTGGAAATGCAAAAACATTTAAGCAAGTTAAAAACAATGCCTCAAACAATTACACCACCAGCAACCTTACTTATGAATCCGATAGCTATACCAATATTTACTTGTTTAACGATGGGGGGCCACAACAATGTTTTATCTCCGAGTTTGAAGGTTTTGACAAACGCTTATCACATGTTTTAAACACAAAAATAGCCGGAATTGGAATTTGGGCGCTTGGCTATGATGATGGATACAATGGATGTTGGAATTCCATAGAAAACTACCTTACGGACTGTTATGAAGACTCGTGTAATGGTAGCATTCATGATTATGGAGGACCAAGCAGAAATTACTATAACAACGAAAATTATACATGGACCATTTCGCCCCCAAATGCCTCAAATATCGATGTCGATTTTACCTTTTTTGATGTAGAGGCAAATTATGACTATTTATACATTTATGATGGGGCCGACACCAATGCCTCACAAATTCCAGGAAGTCCATTTACCGATACCATCGGACCTGGTTCTTTTACTAGCTCAACAGGTTCGGTTACTTTTCGTTTTTATTCCGATGTTGCCACTAAAAACCCAGGATTTTTGGCAAATTATTCGTGCAACTACTCTGGAGCATCGCTAAATGAAACTCATTCCCCATCTATTTACCCAAACCCAAGTAATCACTCATTAAACATTGTTGGTTTTGGAATAGAATGGGCAGAGCTTTATAATCAAGAGGGTAAGCTTATTCAAAAAACAAAATGCAATCCGTCTTTACAAAAGGCCAGTATTTCTATGCGTGATTTTTCAAGAGGAGTTTATTATCTTAAGACAACTTCATCTCAAAACATTCAGTTGCAAAAAATAATTAAAAACTAATTGCTAAATCAACACAAAAAGGTAATTTAGATTTAAATCTACTAATCCTATTCTTATGAAATATTTTTTCTCTTACCTATTCTTTTTTTCCTTTTTTTTCAATTACAGTTCAATTATAGCACAGCCAAATAAGGATCTTGCAAAAAAACATTTTTTAAAGTATTTGGACTCCAAAACACATATTGATCTTCTTGTTAATTGTTTGCCTACAAAAAAAGAGACAAAATATGTAATGAGTTTCAATTCAGAAAAAATGGACCGCCATGTAGAGGCTTTAAAAAGCAACCTTATTAAATCTTCAGGAGGAAATTCTGAGGTTTTTGTAGATTGTAGGATAAACACTTTTACTGCATCTGATATTAGAAAAAACAAAGGAAATTATGCTGGGGGGATGAATAAAGTTAAGGATTGCTTGCCACCTGTTATTACTTTTTATAAAGTTACTTTTTTAAGAACCCCTGACGATGGGAGTAACCCTGGTTATTCTTTCAAGTATTTTTTCTATAAAAATGACCGATGGATTTTCCTTCCTAAACCATGGAGAGCTATACGATAAAACTTAAAAATGCAAATTGCTTTTATTCAAACCGGTGGAACTATTGATAAAGATTATCCTAAGGTAACTAAGGGTTGGGCTTTTGAAATAGCCGAACCAGCTTTTAATCGTATTCTTGAAAAATTAAACCCTTCTTTTAGTTATCAATCCTATGAAGCATTTAAAAAAGATAGCCAAGAAATCACCTCGAAAGATAGAGCTAAATTAAAAGCGCTTTGCAAATCCATTGCGGAGGATAAAATCATTATTACTCATGGAACCGACACGATGGCTGAAACCGCAAGGTCTTTGAGTAGCATTAATAAAACCATTATAGTTACAGGAGCCATGAAGCCCGAAAGATTTTCAAATTCGGATGCACCAATTAATTTAGGTGCTGCTATTGCTGCTTGCCAAACTTTAACTGTGGGGAGTTACCTTGTCATGCATGGAATGGTTATTCCACATAATCAAGTTGAACGAGATTTAGAAACAGGAAAATATTACATCAATGAATAGCATTGTTATTCCAAACAAACAAGACGTAGTTGAAGCAAGAGCATTAATTGAGCCTTATATTCACAATACTCCTGTAATGTCTTCATCAAGTATTAATGAAATTTATGGTGTTGAACTGTATTTAAAATGTGAAAACTTTCAAAAAATGGGTGCGTTTAAAATGCGAGGTGCGGCACATGCCATTTTGAAATTATCCGATGAGGCAAGAGCAAAGGGAGTCACCACTCATTCTTCTGGTAATTTTGCGCAAGCGCTTTCTTTGGCGGCAAAATCTCTTGGGGTGAAGGCAACAATTATAATGCCTACGAGTGCTCCAAAAATTAAAAAAAACGCAGTGCTTGGATATGGTGCAACGGTAATCGATTGTGCACCAACGCTTCAGGCACGTGAAGAAGCAGCCGATAAATTTGTAAAAGAAACGGGGGCCACTTTTATTCATCCTTCCAATGACATGAATGTTATTTTAGGGAATTCCAGTGCAGCTCTTGAACTTATCGATAAAATGCCTGATTTGGATGCGGTTTTTGCACCGATTGGTGGTGGCGGACTTATTGCTGGAACCTGTTTGGCTTGTCATTATTTTGGAGAAATCCCTGTTTATGGTGGAGAACCATCTGGGGCTGATGATGCCTATCATTCTCTTAAAGAAGGTCGAATTATCCCGCCTGAAAATCCACAAACTATTGCCGATGGCTTAAGAACACAACTTGGTGACCAAAACTTTCCTATTCTACAAAAGCATTTAAAAGAAATTTTATTGGTAGAAGAAAAGGAAATAGTGGAATACATGCGCCTTATTTGGGAGCGAATGAAAATTATTATTGAGCCATCAAGCGCTGTGGCTGTGGCTGCTGTATTAAAAAACAAAGAGCGGTTTAAAGGACAAAAAATAGGCGTAATTATTTCGGGTGGCAATGTGGACTTGAATGCACTTCCTTTTTAAAAACAAGAATGCTATTTATTTAAAAATAAGAGAAAATAAAAAACACCCTCAAAATGACTAAATTTATTACATGAAAAATCTTGTCTTTATCGCCTTAATCGCAACTCTTATTGCTTGCAATAACGATAAAAAAAACCCACAAAACACATCGGTAAAAGTTATTAAAAAAACCTCTACGATAAAGACTCCTATTGATAAAGAAATCCAGACAGAAAAGGAAACATTAACCATCTTAAGCCAAAAAATATACACCGCAATTCAAAACAAAGATTTAGGGGCTATTAAAAAATACGTTGCTGCAAAAAACTTTGACTTTTTTTGGTGGAAGATCAAAACGGATTCACTTGAAAAGTACAACTTCTCTTTATTTCCAAAGGTCGAAATGGAACAGAGCCCTGGTGATGGAGATGTTCATTATTATACAGCAAACGGATACCTTGATGAATATTTTGTAAACGACTCCGTTTATTATAAAACAGACTCCGGTCATTTAATTTTTCATTCCAATTTAGATTGGATTCCCAACACCAAAGATTCTATCCCAAAAAAAGATGAAATGGGGGAACCTATATATGCAGAGTATCTATATTGTGGATCTTTGAATAAAAAAATCCAAACCATGTTAGATTTTGAATATCGAATGGTTAGACTTTTAAAAAAGAATACTATTTATCCAGAATTGCAAATACGTCATCCTATTCTACTTTTTAAAAAATCAGAAGAAAAATATGATTTAATAGGCATCTATGATTTTAGTTCCGAATATTATGATGGCTATTAATCTATTGCTCTTATCTGTTTTTAAAAAATCAGAATCTAGATAAGCAGTGTTTTTTTGACAATAACAAAGAGTTAATAATAATGCTAGTGATATTAAGGAAAAGCATTCGCTTAAAATAATTACTCATTAAAATTTTTAGTCGGGAACATTTGGACAGCTATGATTAAATTTAATTTTTTATTATAACTAATATAATGTCCATAATATGACGTAATTATTATACCCTCATCAAAAACGTCATCAATTTCTTTTAAAACATTCATTCTATGATACTCAGAACCCATAAAATTATTGTGAATTCTTTGAGCTATTTCTAAACTTGTTCTAGTACTGTCATAATTAAAAGCTGTAATATTTTCTGAAGAGATAATATATTTTAAATTACTACTAATTTTAATTCTATCACCTGGAGTCTCATATAATGGGTTTTCATTTGTGTGTGTAATTTTTTTACGGGTATCGACACCACTTAAATATATTGCTTGAATTTTTGCCCCGTTATTAATCAACGTATCGGTTTCAAATGTACTTAACCCCCTACTAGACCTTTCTTCATTTATTAAATTTAATAAATGTGTTTCTATCTCCGTAAAGTTTTGGGAAAAGCCTGAGTTACAAACAAATATTAATAAGATTTTTAATATATTTTTCATGTGGTTTGGTAATAAACTTGATGTAGAATAAAAATAAATAAATATGGTTTAATTATATCAAAGCCAATGACTAAATTTAGAAAATGAACAAAATCATACTAACATTTGGGGTCTTTTTCCTGCTTTCAAATTATAATTTTTAACCGTATCAAATCCAAAAAAAACCATGAAAAATCTTGCTTTAATTTGTTTTCTACTTTTTTCTTTTTCCAAGAACCATGCTCAAAGGTTTTTTGAAACAGAATGGAATGGTTATTTAGGAGGAAAACATACTGGTTTACTCATTTTTCACAATGATGAGAACGCTATAATGCGCGTTAAATATAAAAAGGAAGATATCTATTGCGTTTTCGAATATGCCTGTTATGGTTCTCGTCAATATTCAAAAAACGGATATGAAGGATATTTATTAGATGGTAAAAATATATCTAGAGTTTCTGGGCCCACAACAAAAAGATTTTCTTATCATGCAGACAATTTCTTTTTTATTTTTAATGGAGATACGTATGAAGCTCCGATGATTTGGGATGATTCTAGAATGGATGTTCAATATAAGGTTAATTACTGGAAAGAAATTTCAACAGAGCTTTTCACCAAGTTTTATCTTGATCAATATTATAATCAAAATGATTCAATATATTCGACGCTCTTATCCTATAATAAAAACTCCAAGCTTGAAGATGATTTGGACAGTGATTATAGACTAAGCATTAACCTATTAACGGATTTTAAAGCGCAATTTGCAGATGGAGATGTAAATGCAATTATTGAAATCCCTGCAGGAACTCATGAAAAATGGGAGGTAAACAAATCAACGGGTAAATTGGAATTAGAAATCCTTGACAATACTCCCAGAAAAATAAATTATCTGGCTTATCCAGCCAATTATGGAATGATTCCAAAAACATTGCTTTCCAAAAAAAATGGTGGCGATGGAGACCCATTAGACATTATTGTTCTTGGCCCATCTAAAAAAAGAGGAAGTGTTATGAAAGTTAAACTAATAGGGGTTTTATACTTAATGGATAGAGGAGAAAGAGATGACAAATTGATTGCCGTTTCGGTTAATTCTCCTTTTTATAAATTTAATAGTTTAAAAAACCTAGAAGAAAAGCATCCTGGAATATCGGACATATTAAAACTTTGGTTTACTAATTACAAAGGGCCAGAAAAAATAAGCTCTAAAGGCTATGGAGATAAAAAACAAGCATTGAAAATATTAAAAAATGCGAGGAAATATTATGAAAAGGAATTAAAAAAATAGTCCTCTTTAATCTCTTTGAAATATATTCTATGAAATTTAAGTTAAAACCTATTAATAGTAAGGAGTTAAATATAGTTCTAGACCTATTTAAATCTGCAGCTTTGTCTATTTCAAAAAAAAACATTGATCATTGGCAATATTGGAAAAACCCGCCTATTGAAAAGCTTAATTGGGTAAAAGAAGGACTTCATAATAAGGAGTTTTACTTCATTGAATCTCATAAAGCAGAGAGAATAGGAATGGTGCGAATTTTAAAAAAAGACCTGCTTTATTGGGGAGAAAAAAAGGACAATGCACTCTATATTCATTCTCTAATAGTTAAAGAAAAATTTTCGGGCTTAGGCATTGGCAAACAAGTAATCAACACAATCGAAAAAGAGTCCATAAACCATGACTACTTAAGACTTGATTGCGACGCTAAAAACTCTAAACTTTGTAACTATTATATAAATCAAGGATTTGTAAAAGTTGGGAAAAAAACACTTCCTCTTTCTACTTACAACCTTTATGAAAAAAAAATAACCAGAAAATAAGAAATGGAAAAACCAAGCTCTTATTGTGAATACGTAGACACTTTGGATAAAAGCCATGTAGATAAAATTTACCATGACACGCAATATGGATTTCCTGTGGAGGATGATAATGAATTATTTGGTCGACTAATCTTGGAGATAAATCAAGCAGGGCTATCATGGACAACGATTCTTAAAAAACAAAAAAACTTCCAAAAAGCATATTCTAATTTCGATATCAAAAAGGTTTCAGAATACAAGGGAAAAGAAGTTCAAAGACTTCTTTCAGATTCTGGAATAATAAGAAACAAATAAAAGATAAATGCAGCCATTTTTAATGCCCAAAAAATTGTTTTAATCCAACAAACACAAGGGTCCTTTAAGTCTTGGCTAAACAAGCATCACCCCCTATCCCTTCATGAATGGGTTATTCTTTTTAAAAAGACTTTTAAATTCACTGGAAAAGAGATAACTAATGAATTTTTAATGAGCACGGGCTATCTTGAAGGGGCGCATGTTAATGATTGTAAAATCAAAGCATTAATTGATTCTAAAAAAGCACCTTGGCAAACAAAATAATGACGTACCTTTAGCAAAATAATAATGAAATTCTCTTTTTTAAAAAAACGAAGATTTTGGTGGCGATTTATTGGCATTTTCGTTCTTTTTCCTGTTTTCTTAATCACCATCCTATTAGCAATCGTCTATTTTAATCAGGACAGCATTATTCAATCCGAAGTAGATGCCCTTAACAAAGGCCATAAAGGAAAAATCCTTATTGGAGACACTCATTTAGAGCCATTTGAACATTTTCCATTTATCTCTATAAAAGTAGATGATGTTCGAATATTAGAATCAAAGAAAAAAAGTGCAGCCGAAATTTTAAATGTGGCCGACATCTATTTAGATTTTGATTTTTGGGATATTTTGAGTGGCAATTATGACATTCAAGAGCTTTTGGTGGAAGATGGATTTTTTAACATCGTCTTTCATAAGGACGGCACTACCAATCTAGAAAATGCATTAGCAACTACCGAGGATGCGCCCGAAGAGGAACCAATGGACATTCATCTAAAAAAAATAAAATTAAAAAACCTAGACATTCACAAGTTAGATGAAGAAACAAATGTAGATGTGGAAACCTATATTTATTCTGCAAATGGGGGGTTCCAAACAGATGACAAACAAGTAAATGCACATATAGACACCAAATTTGAGTTAAATGTGATGGACAATGGCGACACCACCTATATCAATCACAAGCATTTTGATTTACATACCGATATTGCCTATAATAAAAAATCGGGTATTCTTAAAATTAAACCTTCTTCCATTAGGATGGAACATGGAGACTTTAAGATTAAAGGATCGATAGATGTAAACAAAGACATCACTCTAGACTTGTCTATCAATGGAGAAAAACCAAATTTCGACATGCTTATTGCATTTGCCCCAGAGGATTTAATACCTGTACTAGAAAGGTACAAAAATGCAGGTAAAATTTATTTTAATGCAAAAATAAAGGGCCCTACACTTCATGGCAAAACCCCATTTATTGATGCTCAATTTGGAGCAAGTGAAGCTTTTTTAGAAAACACCAGGCTTGGAAAACGAATTGATGAAATGGGTTTTGAGGGGCATTTCACAAATGGAGATAAAAGAAGTTTAAAAACCACCGAATTTTCACTAAAAGGAATGACTGCAAAACTAGAAAAAGGGAATTTGTTAGGTTCTATTTTGGTTAAAAACTTTGAAAACCCTGAAGTGGATATGCATTTAAAAGCCGATGTTGATCTTGAATTTCTCACAAAGTTTTTGAACCTAGATGAGGCTGAAACTTCAGGGAAAGTCCTTCTGGAAATGAGGTTTCATGATATTATTGATTTAGACAAACCCGAACTTGCGTTAAGTAATTTAAATCAGGCCTATTTTAGCGAATTAAAAGTGGATAATTTCTCAATGAAATCAAAAGATTTACCTGCACCATTAAAAAAACTTGACCTGCATTTAATGATGAATGGGAAAAAAGCAGAGATAGATTTGTTTAATCTTAAACTCGGAAATTCAGATTTATCCATCAAAGGTTTCATCTCGGATCTTCCAGCTATTATTCATCACACAAATACCCCTGTTGCTACTCACTTAGAAATTGAATCAAACCTTATTGATCTTACTGAAATAACTCATTTTTCAAAAAAAGACAGTACTGGATTAGATGAACAAGTTGCAAATTTAAAGGCTAGCTTTTCTTTTAATTCTTCGGCTCGAGCATTCACGGAATCCAAATATTTGCCTGAAGGAGAGTTTTTTATAGATGATCTATATGCGCAATTAAAACATTATCCACATAAATTACATGATTTTCATGTCGATATACTCGTTGGAGAAAAAGATTTAAATATTAAAGATTTTACTGGATATATTGACGATTCAGACTTTCACTTTAATGGTCTAGCTCATGATTATGGTTTTTGGCTGAAAGACACGTTAAATGGGGATGTAGATTTAGATATAACACTAAGTTCCAAACTACTCCGATTAGAAGATCTTTTCTCTTATGGGGGAGAAAATTATGTCCCCGAAGAATATCGGCATGAAGAAATAGACAAACTCATTTTACACCTTAACTCTAGCATGCACTACAAAGAGTCCTCTCTTCACTCTATTGATCTTAATTTAGATAAACTAAATGCCAAAATGCATCTTCATCCAATGCGATTTGAAAATTTTATGGGGCGTTTTCATTACGAAGATGATCATCTTCAAATTCAAGATTTTCATGGAAAAATTGGCCGAACAATTTTTGACTTGAACCTTAATTATTATTTAGGCGAAAACCCTAAAATCAGAAAAAGAGATAACCACCTTGGTCTTGAGGCAAATTATATTGATTTTGACCAGCTTTTTAATTTTAAAACAGCTCCTAACAAGCCCCTGAAAAAAACCAATAATGATGGCAATTCGCCCTCTTCAATGGCAGATTCAAAAGAACATTCCGAAGCATTTAATCTTTATGAAATCCCATTTACGGACATGACTTTTGATTTTGATATTGGTCATTTCATCTATCACCGTTTAGATTTACAAAACATTGTTGCCAAGTTTCGCACAAATGACAATCATTATTTATTTGTCGATAAACTAAATTTAAATGCCGCTGGTGGAAGCATCCAAATGGATGGTTATTTTAATGGCAGTGATCCAAAACATATTTACCTGAAACCTAACTTGCAACTAAAAAATATAGATTTAGATAAGTTGTTATTTAAGTTTGAAAATTTTGGACAAGATGCTATTGTTTCAGAAAATCTACATGGCAAACTTAACGCACTTATTAAAGGTAAAATTCGGGTATATCCAGACATGATTCCAGATATAGATCAATCTGAAATTCATATGGATATGGAAGTGCTCAATGGTCGTCTTGAAAACTACGAATACATGTTAATGCTTTCTGATTATTTTGGGGACAAAAACTTAAGTTCTGTTCGATTTGACACGCTTCAAAATCATATGGACATCACCAATGGGAAGTTGTCCATCCCTAACATGTCCATCGAATCTACCCTTGGGCATTTTGAATTAGCAGGCACACAAGACATGGACTTTAATATGGATTACTATTTAAAAATTCCTTGGTCAGTCATAAAAAAAGGAGCTCGCTACAAACTTTTTGGAAAAAAGAAAGCAAAAAACAAGCAAAAAGAAGAAGAAGATCAGATTATTGAAATTGATCCGAATAAAAAAACTCGCTTTTTAAATTTGAAGATTTTCGGAAACATCGATGATTATAAAATAACCTTGAGAAAGAAAAAAAGAAAACGTTAAAAATTAAACGTTTTAGACGTTTGCCCCCCTTCATAAACCTCAATAATTAACCCTTTTTGATTTTCTTTTACCGCTTGTCCAATAATGTTTGTTTTGGAAATTATTTTTTTTGACATCGATTTCAATCGAACAGCAATGGGATTAAATTCTTCGCTGTTTCCATCAAAATCTGTTTGAGACAACTTATAATAAAAAACAGGATTTATTTCTGAAAAACCTACTAGCCTATCCAAAAATTGGTAAGATAAAAGTTCTGTGGAATTTCCTGCACCATTAATAGATGCAATTATCTCCCAATAGACACCATCTAAAGATCGATAAATGGTGTAAAATTCATTGTTTATCTCACTAGCTGTTTCCCATTTTAAACGCACATCTGATGTTAAAGTTGAACCAATAAAATCCGCCTCAAAAGAAAGAAGGTTTATAGGCAAAGGATTGTTATTAAAGTAAGTATACATCAAATTTGGACGCTCCTTAGATCTTGTTCCATACCCTTCTGGATAATCATTATCTTGAAATTTAATCCAACTTCTGTAGGAGGAGTTGTCATAAGTACATTGCGTATATCCAAAACCAGGAGACCATGTGCCATCTCTGTTTTCTATGATAACTAATAAATTGCCAGATCCTTTATATTCAAAAGAAGTATCAAACCCTAATTTAAACCAACCATTTTCTGTAATAACAATATCTCTATTTGAAACGCAAGTAGTTAAATCACTATATATTAACCCACTTAAGTCTACCTTAACGCTATTGTCAAACTGATCATTTGTCGTATGTGCAACTTTAATGCTTACATCGTTAAATTGATAACCTTGATTATAACCTTCTAAATAAAAAGAAAATTCAAAAATTTCTTTTGCGCCTAAACCTATTTCGCTTTCAGTGTAAATAAACATTTCATGCGAGTAATCATATAGCCCATTAAAAGGGATTTTATAGGTGTTGTTCTCTCCAAAACCAATTTGCATCGTTTGTTGTGAGAACAAAAAAACAGGTGCTAAAAGAAATAAAACAAAAATATTTTTCATGTTTATTTTTTTTTGTTAGTAAACCAATGCATTTATCAGCAATAACTGATAAATGCATTAATTCGTCTTCGTTATAAATAAAACATCTAAAATAAAGCGAGGAGCTTATTTTTTAACGATTATCTTTCCGCTAATCGTTTCGTTACTTGTTCGTATATTATACAAATAAGTTCCATTTGAAAGAGACGTCAAATCAAGTTTTTTATTGTTAGAAATATTTTTAGAGATAACCGTTCTACCCAATAAATCAATAATCTGTATAAACGTCGCATTTTCAGAATCAATTGTGATAAAATTGGATACTGGATTTGGATAAATATTTATCTTTTCTGAGGTATTTGAGTTCATCGATGCAGTATTGTTTTCACTAACAACTACAGATACAGAATTTGAACAAGCATTTGCATCCGAAACCAAAACGGAATAAGACCCAGCGGCTAAACCTGATGCGGTTGCTGTTGTTTGTGCACTTGGATCGTTCCATAAGTAGGTATATGGAGCAACACCACCTGAAACTGAAACGGTTGCAGAACCATCAGCACAACCAATACAACTAGCATTTACAGATGAATTATTCGTTAAATCTAATCCAGAAATATTAAAAGTAAAAGCATTATCCATATTTGCTGTGCTTGTCCATGGCCAAACTCTTTCGGTATAGTTTACTGTGTAATTAGATATCGTTGAAAAGGAATAATCAAAATTAACTTGTTGATTGGTATCGTTATATACATCTTCTACAACTTCAAATGCAGTATGATAATATCCTGCAGAAACAGGAGCTCCCTGTGCAATTGCCCATGCATTGTAATTCCAAATAGGATTGTAAATGACTGGTGCATTAGGACTTGTAAATGAAACCAATTGAGGAGTGGAAGTTAAACATGTTGCATGTGAAGTAACGTCTCCATAATTATAAGAGACTTTTGGCCAAATAATAAAATCACCACCACCATCGCCAGGAGTAAATGCATTTACATAAGATTGATTTGCTGTCGTATATTCTACAAAATATCCATGACCCTGGTAAGGAAGTGTTGTGCCATAATCATTCGTTACACCAATATATAAACTATCCGCAGATGCTGCTGGAGTGACAACAATCATAAATGTGTCACTTAAACTAACTGGATTAGATAATACGGCTGTATACTTATTAAAAGTACTTACCGTTACCATTTCATGAGTAATGTAATTAAAGGATTTATCTTGAATAACAACAACCGCAGTAATGCTTGCTGATGGGTCCATAGCCATCCCTAAAAAGGAAACTTCTTCCAAGGTCATCAATGCTGTATTTGGAACAAATTGTTCTGCTTGACTAAATGTTTCGGCAGTAGTTCCTGTTGCACCATTAGGCCAAACTTTTAATGGATCCACATTATAATTTCCACTTCCATTGGTCATTACATATGCATTATTAAAGAAATAACCACTTTCATCCGTTAAAACCGATGACTTAGTCTGCACTGAATTAAAGGTTTCGTTATTTACCCAACTTGCTTGTGAAGATGACCCGTTTGGTTTTGAGGGTACCGTACCGTATTCTGACTGAGCAACATGACAAATTGTTGTCATTACTAAAACACTAGTTAAAAATAATCTTACTTTCATTTGAATTGTTTTAAAATTTTGGCGAAAGTATAAACTCCAATAAAAATCAGTTAAGGATTACCTAAAAAAAAGCCCTTAAATACCTAAATTTTAATGCTTTTGATTTATAAATAAAATCAAAAAACATATATAAATAATAGAATTAGGATGCTTTATTATAAAAAGTCTGATATAAAAAATAAAACAAGTTACAGAAACTACTTTCTATAGCTTCCATCAGGCAATATCGTTGGCAAAGCATAAATAGGATCGGTTAAAATAGAATAAACACTCGTGTCATTATTTTGTAACAATTCAGGGGTGTTAAGTTTCCATTCGTTTCCAATTTCATCTATCCTTCCAGGATAATTCTGCGCACCCAATAAAGAGGTTAATGCCCAATAAAAATACTCTGAAACCTGACAGCCATATTCACAGGTTTTATCATCGTAGGTGTACCAAGCGGTTGACGGATATTGCGAAGGAATTTCATTAAAAGATCCACCTCTTGCTATATCCATTGCATTTGCTAATAAAGACCCCTTAAATTCCCCAAATACGCTAGGGTATACAAGCGAATAGCCCTTTGTGGTAACCAAATGCAAAACCTCTTCAAATGCCGCGTCAAAAGGAGAGTTATTATTCCAATTTGGATGGGTTTCTTCTCCATATAAATCTTGTGCAGACTCAGGGGAATAATCGCCTTCATTTGTTCTAAAAAACCTCCTTTTCAACGAAGAATTTTCTTTGCCAAACATGGCCATCGCTGCTTTATTTTCAATCATTTTTTGTAAAACAAGCGGATTATCCACAAGTCCATCTTCATCGTTATCTAGGTATTGCGCCAAAACATTTGCCGCGCGTAACAAATCTGAATCTTCCACTTTGCAGGTGCCATAAACATAAAGGCCAAAAACATTTACTTTTTTGCAAAAAACATTATAAGCCCTCCCCGGTGAATCCGTATTGTTTTGGATCGTAAAATAATCATCCGTATTGTTAACTATCGCACAAGATTTTGCCGTTTTAGGCGCTTTTAAACAAGAAAAAAACAACAGCGATAAAGAGCAAATAAAGAAATGTCTGAATTTCATTTGAACAAAATTAAATGTTAAACAAGAACGAAAAAATAATTCATAAATTTTATTTTTTATAAACTCTTTTTTTTCTGAAAACCTATTTTAGGCAACCAAGAAGACTCTCTCTCGTTTTACTTATCGATAAGAGTTAAACCAAACACCAAACCACTCATGAAAACGAAAAAACCAAAGACTTCGTCTTTTCCACCTGTATTGTTCTATTTTAAAAAAGCCGCATATTTAATTACGCTTTTTTTATTCTTCTCTAATACTACGCTTAGCCAAGAAACATTACAAATAGGCAATGGCACAAGCAATGATTATGATATGCCTTTTTATGGCTTGTGGGACTATTCTCATGAAATGTTAATTTTCACTGAAGCAGAGATTGGGGCGCAAGGAAAAGAAATTTTTGAACTAGAATTTGATTTAAACTCCTATGATTTTGGCTATACCTTTAACGATGTAAGCATCAAACTTGCACATGTAAAAAATGACTTTTTTGACGATAACACGCAAGTAAATTTAAATGGACTTGATATTTCAGATGTTACCACAGTTGTCTCAAACAGAGACGTTGTTTTTACTCAAAACGGATGGTATAAATTTACTTTTGACAATAGCTTTGAATATAAAGGCAGTGGCAATCTACTTGTAATTATTGAAAATAGAGATGGGAGTTGGCAAGGAGGTTATGGTTATGCCGAATCAAATAGCGAATTATCAGGAAAAAAAGGGTGGTTCACCTATCAAGATGACTTTTACCCGCAAGAGGAGAGCCTTGGAACAGCTACTTTTTCTAGACCAAACATAAAATTTAGCTTCTTTAACAACAACCCACTTCCAATTAATCTAATTTCTTTTGATGGGAATCTCCTTCCATCAAGCAATGACAATTTTGTAGAACTTCAATGGGAAACAGCCTCTGAATACAACAACGATTATTATACTATTGATCGATCATTGGATGGAGTATCGTGGGAAATCATCGCATCCATTAAAGGAGCCGGAAACTCTACAGAAAAAATATCTTATTCCACATTAGATAGAAGCCTCTCAAAATCATTAACCACAGAATTTGTTTATTACCGATTATCCCAAACTGATTTAGATGGAGAAAGCGAAAGCTTTGAACCAATATCTATACGCCTAGTAAATCCTCGAGGAAAAATTATTAACCGATCAACCATTATTGGGCAAAAGGCAACTAAAAACACCAAAGGCCTAATTATCGAAACGTATGAAAATGGAACTACTGTAAAGCGTTTTCAATAAACGCGAGTTTGCATTTTAATTGTTTTTTCTTTCTATTATTTGTGCGGGATTTCCTCCAACCATGACTTTTTGTGGTACATCATTAACAACTATGCTACCCGCCATAACAATGGCATTATCTCCTATGTTTATTCCTGGTATCACTGCGCTTTTTAAACCAAAAAAACAATTTTTTCCAACAATTACATTTCCTCCAAAAGTAACACCACAAGTTATTTGACTATTGTCTCCCAAAACACAATCGTGGTCTACACTAGACATCGTATTTATAATGGTGTTATTTCCTATTATAGCCTTTGACCCAACAACGCTTCCCGGGCAAATCACTACCCCATTTCCTAATTTTGCATCGTGTGCGATAAACGAATGTTTAGAAATACAATTAGAGGGGGTAATCCCAGCATTAATTAACTTTTGATAAATAGATGTCCGAATTTTATTAGACCCTATTCCAAGAAAAACCTCATGATTTTTATAGCTTTCAATTTCATTGAAAAACTCGTCTTCATTGATAACATCAGCTGTTGTTCTCGACTTATCTATAAAGAAAATCTCCTGATTTTTATTTTTTAATATAGAAGCAAGCACATTTGCATGCCCCCCATTACCAAATATAAAAGCGCGTTTCAAAAAAAATTATTTAGAAAAAAAATAGGCTTTAAAAACTAGAAAGATACCATTTGCCATCTATTAAGGCCAAATTCATGGTTTCATCTTTATTGCCATTTGGACCAAACTTAATAGGTACAGCTGCTCTATCTCCATTAATCTTTGCATCCCCATCAACTTTTCCATTTTTAAAGTATTTTGAATATTCTTGCTTTAATTTTGCATCGCCATTTGCAACTTCGCAAATTCTTCTAGTATCACCATCTCCTTTTCCATCAGGACGACACATTTCACTTAATTTTGAATAATTTCCGGTTCTTGCAGCAACGAATAAATGGTTTACTACAGAAACAGGGTTTTTTTGATCTAACTCGACAACTTTTTCTTTAGAATTTTCATCAGAACTTGAACCTGATTTAGAATCTGAATTACAGGAGAAAAAGGTAAATAAAGAAATTGCAAATATTATATGTTTCATCTTTTTATTTTAAATATAAAAAATTAAACTCCATTTCCTTCTTTTTTGAAATTAATTCTGTTTCAAAAAATGCACCTATATTTACAGTTAAATAAAAAGTCTGAGAATGGCAAGAAATACACTATTTGATTTGATTCACTCCATGTCTATGTCTGAGAAAAGACATTTTAAACTTTATTCCTTAAAACATGTAATCGGAGACAAAAACCAATACACTATGCTTTTTGATGCGATTGATAAACAAAAAACATACAATGAAAAAAATCTTACTGAGTTGTCTTTTGTGAAAAACCTCTCTGCAGAAAAAAACTATTTATATCGACTTATTTTAAAAAGTTTAAATGCATTTCACTCCAAATTAAATAGCAAAAACAAAATATACAATTGGCTTCAAAGCATTGAAGTTTTATACCACAAAGGACTTTATCAACAAGCTCTAAAATTAACGAAAAAAGCAAGTGAACTGGCCAAAGAAAATGACCTATTTATTCAAGAACTTGCCGTTAAAGAGGTAGAGGCCGAGCTAATGTCTAAACAATTTTTATACACCGACGCTATTAAAAATATTGAACGCTCAGAAAAAGTAATGCAAGTCGCGCAAAACTTTAGTGCTATTCAAAAAATAGCCATGCAGAGCTACGAAAAAGGTTTTGAAATGGGCATGACAAGATCCCAAAAAGACCTTAAAAACATCAAAACACTTATCGAGAAAGAAGAGGTAAAAAACTCTAAAAACTGCTTGTCCTCAAGAGCTGAAATGTATCGATTAGGCTTTTTTTTATCCTATTTTTTTTTTATAAACGACTCTATAAAAATGCTGGATTTTACCAAAAAACTAACAAATCATTACCAAAAAAACCCATTTCTTATTGAATATTCCATGATTGGTTATATTTTCTCTTTGTCCAGTCTTGCTAGGGCTTATACGCAAAACAGGCAGGAAGAAAAAGCAATAAAAACTCTACAGATACTTGATGAGTGCCAAGTCAAATATAACTTCAACAACTCCCCAAAAATTGCCGCTAGAATCTTCTTTTATTCTTTAAATAACAGACTGGATATTTCTCTGAATAAAGACGATTATAAAAAATGTGGAGAACTCTTAAAAATAAATGAAAAAGAGTTTGAAAAATTTAGCTCACATATAGGCAAGCCACTTTTATATGAATATTATTTTTTGTCCACAAAGTATTATTTTGTGATTGGAGAATTCAGAAAAGCACTTCGATGCACTAAAGTAATTATAAACGACACTAATTTTAAAGCCAGAGAAGACCTTTTGTCGGTTATTCGATTAATCAACTTGCTTATCTATTTTGAACTTAACACCGATTTTACGCTTGGCTATTTAACAAAAAACACCTACAACTATTTCAAAAAGAGAAAACGTCTTTTTAAAGTGGAAGACGAATTAATTCGATTCATGAAAAACCAAAACAAAATTCAAAGCAAATCCATTTTAAAAAAGGATCTTGTTCAATTAAAAGAAAGCATGCAAAAGTGGAAAAAACACAAATTCGAGTACAGGCCCTTTCAGCAATTTGATTTTGAATATTGGGCCAAAGCGAAACTGGAAAAGAAACTTATTTGTGAATTAAATTAAACCAAAAAGGAAAATATAAATTAAAAAAGTAAGTATATTTAACCTATGGGATTTGCAGCTAAGACTGATTAAATCCCTACTTCGAAAGAAGGACCCATGTGTATAATTTTGAAGCTTAGGAAAATAATCTTAAGGAGCGTCTCAGAAATAGGATGAAAGGCCTCATTTGCATTGTAAAACAAGCGAGAGCTAACAGAGGAACTCAGATCATTTCGGCAATCCTAATCGTGTTAATTGAGGCTTCAATTAACAGAAACACATGGGTTTTTTATTTCGTTTAAAAGCAACTTTTTAAAATAAAACGGTTATGTATTATGATACACTTTAAAATGAAAAATAAACATCCATTATTATTTGCGCCTATTCTATTGTCCTTGTTGATGTTTTCAGAAATAAAAGCACAATCAGACAACGCTCCAACTGAAAGGAACTTATCTTTTTTTGACAACTGTGTGCTTGATAGTGGTGGATATGCGCTTGTTCTTAAAACAATGAACAGCACATCAAAAGAAGAATTAATCGATTATTTCACCATGAATCCTGATTTTTTAAAAAAAATAAAAAAAGAAATGGGACCTTTCATCAAAACAGGAAATGCCACAGATATTCACTATCCAACCTTTTGTATGGAAACACCAGGAGCACATTGTTATGAACTACACCTTAGTCGTTATGGAAACACCTTTTTGTCTTGCAAAATCGGATTTTTAGAAGCAGATAGCACAGGAATGATTACGGATGGCGGTGGACGTTTTAAATTTGACCCAAAATGGATTAAACTATTAAAAATCGAACTCAAAAAAACAAAAAAACGAGTAAAAAACTTTAATTCTGTTGCCGATGCAAGAAAATATTTGAACGACTTAAAAAAAACAGGGAAACTGCTTCATTATTCAAGGGAGCTTTGGCAAAACTACGATGGGTTTTTTATACTTGAATATATTATTCCAAAAAAAGAAGTTTGTGATGAAGTAGACTGGTACATCCCTTGTTTAAAGGCTAAAATGAAATCTCTTTATCCAAACAAAAAGTTTAGAGTTTCTCAAATAAGCAATGGAAAGCCTGCACGTTTTGTAAGTGTCGATTGTGAATATGATGTTTTGTTAAACATTAATAAATTGGGATATAAACTATATCAAAACAAATGGAACCCTTACGAGAATATTCATTTAGAATACTATCTAAATGAATAACTTTTGGTTAAATAAACCGTATATTTAACTAACAATAAAATTAAATAAACATGCATTTTTTTACCAAAACAAGCCTGCTTCTTCTAACAATAACCCTTCTTTTTGCTTGTGAAAGTAAATCATCAAAGAGCAATTCTGATTCAAGCTCAAAAAAAGAAACCAAAGAATGGAGTAAAGCGGACAAAAGAAAATGTATACGAGAACTTAATTCAACTTTTCAAGAAAACGATAAAGAGACTGCTTTGGGCATGCAAATGTTTTTATATGGGACTGATTTAACTGAAAGAGAATTTTCAGAATGTGTTTGTGAAAAATTGCAAGAAGATTACGACTCCTATGAAGAAGCAGATAAAGAAGCAGATAAAATTTCAGATGAAGAAGGGCTTGAATATATTGTTAATACAAATTGTACATCAGAAGAAATTAAAGTTTTTGCAAAAGAACTATTATTAGTTCAAAAAGGAAAAGACAATCTTAATCCTTGTGATTGCGCAAAAATAATAGAAGATTGCTCAAGAGGCATGGTAAATGGAACCATGTCAAAAATGGAGATTGGAATAAAAGCGGGGGCATGTGCTGCTAAATCAGAAATGAATCGCTCGTTTGAGAAAGAAGTGGAAAACTGCATGTCAAATGGTTCAAACAATGACTACAACTTAAATAACAAGAACAACTTAAATGACGACTATATTGGAAATGAAAGCACTAATTATGGGTGGTCATCCTATGATAAACAACGTTTCCGAAAAGAAATGAAAAAAGTTGGAGTGGAGGATCTCGATTTTATTGAATGCTACTTAAGCAAATGCGAAAGTAATTTTTCTTCCTATGAGGAAGCTGATTTAGCAGAAGAATCTTTTCTAGAAAAATTAGCCAATGATTGTGTCAATTAGCGATAACACGCTTATGCTTTTTTTACAAATTCTGACTTTAAAGCCATCGAACCAAAACCATCAATTTTACATGCGATATTATGATCGCCATCCGTTAATCGGATGTTTTTGACTTTTGTTCCAGATTTTATTGGTTTTGGAGCTCCTTTAACCGGAAGGTTTTTTATAACAATAACCGAATCTCCATTAGTTAACACATTGCCATTAGAGTCAAGAACACTTGGATTTGATTTTTCCAAAACTTGTTTCGGATTCCATTCATGACTACACTCTGGGCAAACATAAAGTTCTTTACTCATGAAATAGCCATATGGAGATTCACAATGTGGACACGCTTTCATTTCTTCGGACATAAGCTAGGGGATCAATTTTTCTTTTATAAATAATTACTTAATAACATTAAGACTGTCAAGTTCCTTTTCAGTGACTGTAGGAGGAAATTTTCCTTGTTCAATTTTTGAAATGATATGCAATGCGACAATTGATGCCTCTTGCTCAGACTTAAAACCTTTTTTTCCTTGAATAGCAGGTATATGCATTTGGTTTATTAATAACTTTCCATTTCTAAAAATCTGATAACCCCATCCATTTTCACCATTTATTGCTTTAAATGTATAAATAAATGATGATGGTTTTGTTTCATGTTTGATAGTTCTTCTCTCTATCACTTCTGGTGATTTTTTGGAAAACGTACTTTCTTGTTGATCCAAATTATTGTTACAAGCAAATAAAAAGAAGAAACAGAAAACAGAAAACCGCATCTTATAAGAACATTATTTTGGATTTATAAACTAATCCTAAAAAATCATGATGGATTTTAATTATATAATTCCCAGGAGAAATATTATTAGGTGTTAACTGATAATTATTTTTGTTTTTTGTTATTTCAAATGCTGCGGTTACATCTTCCCCATTACTAGAATAAACAATAAGATTAAGATTCTTTGTCTCTATCAAAATGGTAGCCTTTTCTTTTGATGGATTGGGGTATACAAGCTTTGAATCATTTAAAACAATATTATCATTACTTAACAAGCGATGATATGCATACATGTCATCAAGGAAAACTCCGTTATATCCAGACCCCACATATGCCACATTATTTAACACAAAAGCAATCGCATTAGATCGCCCAGAACCAATAAAGTCAGCCCTTTGAATCCAGTTATCAGCATAATAGTTATATTCCCATAAGTCATTTGTATAAACATGATTTTCATCCTCTCCTGTGGAAATGAAAGCCTGTGGAAATATACCCCATCCAACAGCTCCCTTTCTTGGCGAACCAGGAAAATTAGCTTTTTGTATCCATAAGTCAGAAATGGGTTCATATTGCCAAAAATCGGATAATTTAACCCCATCATCACCTGTCCCTATATACGCTTGACCTCCCATAGCAAACCCTACGGCTTCTTTTCTTGCTGAGCCTCCAAAATCATTTATCTGTACCCAAGAATTATTAGACGGATCATATTTATACATGTCTTTTTTAAAGCCAAAAGCATCAACACCCGTTCCCACATACCCAAAAGTATCTATTGCAAAACCAACCGCCTGCCTTCTTTGAGATCCAATAAAATCTGCTTTTTGAGACCACGTTTCAGTGCTTGGGTCAAATTCCCAAAGATCTTTGAAAAAACCATTCGTTTGTCCCTGACCAAGACAAACATACCCTTTGTTTTTTATAGAAAAAGCACTTGCTGAACCCCTATTAAGCCCTGCTCCATTTGGACCACCAATAGAAGCCTCGTTATCCCAATCGTCTTGAATATAATTATAAGAATGCATTTTTCTTCGAAACCCTTCATCATCAAGACCACCTAAAACATAGCCTTGATTGTTAAGCACAAAAGAGGAAGCAACAGATCTTGGCGCCCCCTTTATGGAATCCATTATTGTCCAGATGTCTTGACAAAAAAAACTAAATGGCAATACTATAAAAAAGATAAATGGTTTCAGCTTCATGCTTAGTTGATTATTAGTTTTTCCTTTCCAACGACAACCCCATATTTATCTTTTAAGACAACAAAATAAGCCCCGCTTTCAAGCCCTTGAATTGAAAAAAAACCTTGGTCTTTTAAGGACATTATTACCTCTCCATCAATGCTATATAATTCAATCCGAGAAAACGGTCTATTTTTAAAGGATATTGACACCACATTACTGGCTGGGTTAGGAGACACTTTTAATGTCTGTAGTTTTTGTTTACTTATTTCGGCATAAGCTTGTGGAGTATAGGCCCAAAAACTTTGTTTTTTTCCTGAGTATCCTTTTCCAGAACCAACATATCCTTTTCCAAGGGCAACAAAAGCAACCCCATTTTTCCTTGGACTTCCTCCATAGGTGGCCTTTACACTCCAATAATCAGCAATAGGGTCATATTGCCACAAATCATCTAACATTGCGCCATTAGTGCCCATGCATATATATCCCTTATCGTTAATAACAAAAGAGTGAGCGCATGCTCTTTCGCTTGCAGGAAAGTCCACTTTTTGGGTCCATTGATCATTTGAGGGGTCATATCGCCATAAATCTTTTCGGTGCATGTCTTGATCTGTACCAAGTCCAACGTATCCAAAATTAGAAATAGAAAAACTCGTTAACTGGTAGCGAACACCACCTGGAAAATCTTCTTTTTTATCCCAAGAATCAGTAGATGGATCATATTCCCATAATTCATCCGAATAATCATTAGGACCATATTTCCCCCCGCAAACATATCCTTTATTACCAATACTAAATCCAGTCGCAAAATAAATCCGACCATCATCAAAATCATCTATTGAGGACCATTGATTATTAACCGGGTCATATTTCCAAAAGTCTTTTAATGCATTTCCTGACTGAGATTGCGCATGACTCATTCCACAACCTACATACCCATTTCCATTTATTTCAAATGCAACCGCATTTCTTCTTCCAACTCCAGGTAAATTAGCTTTTTGCGCCCACGAATCCAACACAGGATCATATTGCCATAAATCATTAAACACCGATTCTGATGTGTCAATTCCTGTACCAATATACCCCATGTCATTTATAGAAAAAGCAATCGCCCTAGAACGTTTTAAGCCTGAGAAATCTGCTTTTTTTGTCCAAAAATTTTCAGTTTGACCAAAAACAACAATTTGAAAAGTAAAAAGACAAAACAAACTTAAAATAGTAATAATATGCAATCCTTTTAATTTCATTTAACAACAAATTTGGTGCATTTAAGCGGTTTATTTAAATACGATATTTTACACACGTACATTCCTTTTGAAAAACCCAAGGTCTTTATCTTAATTTTCTTTTGCTTTATTTTTTGCGAATGAACGCGCTTTCCATTTTCTGAAAAAATAGAAAGCCTAAAGTTTTCATTTGGCACATTCTCTAAATTAATTATTTGTATTGTGATAAATTCGGTTGCTGGGTTAGGAAATGTGGAAACAGTAATAGACTCTAATTTATTTTCTAAAACATTTAAAACAGGATCAAACAACCAAAAATCTTTAAAATTCACTCCATTTGTTCCTAAACCACAA
The DNA here is from genome assembly GCA_029247685.1 of Crocinitomicaceae bacterium. Lineage (GTDB taxonomy): Bacteria > Bacteroidota > Bacteroidia > Flavobacteriales_D > Crocinitomicaceae > UBA952. The sequence goes on from JAQWKT010000040.1 coordinate 25,334, forward strand.
AATGCCTGGTTATTTAAAACAATACTTGATAAATACCTCCGTGAAGTGCCCGGAAAGTCTTCTATTTGCAACCATGAATCTAATATGGGATTGTATTCCCACATATCTCGAAAATCTTGTCCTATAGTATTGTCTGCTCCTGTAAGAATATACCCTTTTCCATTGAGAGAAAATCCAGATGCTTCTTCTCTTTGAGAAGGCCCCACCTCTGCCATCTCTAGCCAACTATCCGTATTTGGATCATATCTCCAAAAATCATTTTCTGCAGAAGAAGATGTTGTTCCGGTACCAACATAGCCATATCCTCCCATTTCAAATCCAACCGCTGAAATACGACCACTAGCGGGAAGTGATGCCACAGATACCCAAGAGTCATTAGTGGGATTATATTTAAAAAAATCGGATGTTCCGGTTCCGGTTCCAACATAGCCAAAACCATCTATAGCAAAACCAACACCACCCCTTCTTCCAGACCCAGGGAAATCCGATATTTGTGTCCAAGAATTGGATACAGGATTATATTTATAAAAATCTTTAACCAAGTTAGTACTTGGAACTCTACCCGTACCTACATAAGCAATGTTATTGATTGAAAAACTAGCTGCATGGTAGGTTTCTCCACCCATATAATTTGCTTTTTGTGTCCAAGCATTGGTGGCTGGATCATACTCCCACCAGTCATCAAAAAGAATGTTTGGCCCAGCGCCATTATAGTGACCCAAACCAAAATATACCGAATTTCCAAGCGCGACAGCAGTTGTCCTGTGCCTTGCTTCTCCACCAAAATCAGCACGCTGAATCCATCCAGATCCAGATGCAACAAAACTTATTAAAGAAAAACAAAACAGGGTTAGACGCAATATCATAAAGCAAGAATGAGTTTTAAGTACATTTAATATAAAAAAAATATGCGTAAAATCTATGTTCTATTTTTTTTATTATTCCGTTTTACGCGTTTACACGTACTTTTATTTAATTTTTACAACAAAAAAAGAACCTCTGTATGGGGAGTACTATGTTAATTTTTAATTATAGAAAAAAAATATAATTGGTTTATTATTTTGGATAACATCACCAAAATGATTTGAAGAAAAATATTTATGGGTTAATCTCAATTTCCGGCTTTTTTAAAACCTCTATCTTGATTTTTTTATCCTTTGCCGATTCTTTAATTTCTTGAAACATTTCTTTTATATCGCACCCAATGAATGTTGTTTTTTCTAAATTTAAGACAAGCGTATTATTTTCCGACACCTTTTTAAAGGCATCTAAAATTCGTTTTTTATGATAAAAAACTATTCGACTATTAAACACAAATTCCACTCTTTTATTCTCTGCATCAACAATCTCAGAATGAGACTTTTTTAAAGAAACAATTGGGTTAATAACCAATGCAGATACAAACCCAACAAATATTCCTGTTAAAAGATCGGTAAATACAATACAAAACAAGGTGATTAAAAATGGCAAATAATAACGAAGTCCTGATTTTAGTATCTTTATTATCTCTGATGGCCTAACAAGGTTGTACCCAACGATTAATAAAATTGCAGCCAAAACCGAAAGAGGTATCTTATTCAAAAGGTCCGGAATTAAAATAACAGAAATAAGCAGCAATAAGCCATGAAAAATCGCCGAAAACTTAGACTTTGCTCCTGCCTGAATATTTGCAGAACTTCTAACAATAACCTGGGTTACAGGTATTCCGCCAATTAAACCAGAAAAGAAATTTCCTGCTCCTTGTGCTAATAATTCTCTATTAGGCGGAGTAATCGTTTTACCAGGAGCTAACTTATCTGTAGCATTAAGACACAAAAGTGTTTCTAAAGATGCCACTATCGCAATAGTGAACGCAGTAATCCATATTTCTGGGTTTAAAATTCCAGCAAATTCAGGGATTGTAAATTGCTGAAAAAAGGAATTAATCGAATCAGGCGATGGCACATTTACTAAGTGGGATTTTTTAATTGCAAGGG
>JAQWKT010000045.1 GCA_029247685.1 Crocinitomicaceae bacterium
GCATGCCTGAAGCATTTTTAATTTTTCCTGCAATAATAAAATCACCTAAAACCTTTTGATTTGTATTTTGTATAACAGATTGAAGAGAGTCGTAACTATTTGATAGTTTTGAAGAAAAATTTTGAGAAAGATTATTTAAAGGAATTTCTTCTGCCTTTGCATTCTCTGTTCCTTTATCAAAGGAACAAGAAAATAAAAACAAAAAACAAGCAAGAAATAAAAAAAAAGGGTTCATTTATTATTAACTATCAAGTTTATTTCGCAACATTAAATTAGCAGTTTTTGGATCTATCTTCCCTTTAGATACTTTCATAAGTTTCCCCATAAAAAAACCAATTAATTGCTTTTCTCCATTTTTATAACGCATAACTTCATTTTCGTTATTCTCAATAACTTGACTAACAAAAGAATCTACCACATCGTCATTATTTTCTTGAATTAAATTCAATTTTTCTGCTACTTGAATTGGCGACTGGTTAGAAATTAATAGTTCTGGAAATATTTTTTGAGAAGCAATGGTATTAGATATTTTCCCTTCTTCTATTAACTTAATAAGAAGCGCTATTGTTTTTGCGGAAATTGGAAAATCTAAAATTGAAATCCCTTTTTCATTAAGAAAAGATTTAATATCCCCCATCAACCAATTTGCAGCAACTTTATAATTACTAGTATGCTGAATGATTTTTTCATAAAAAATTGCAATTTCCTTATTTTCTATAATATTGACAGCATCGTAAGAGGAAAGTTTAAATGTAGTGGTATATTTTTTAAATAATTCTCTTGGTAATTGGGGCAAATCTTTTTTTATCTGATTAATATAATCATCCTCAATATGAACAAAAGGCAAGTCCGGTTCTGGAAAATAACGATAATCATTTGCTGCTTCTTTAGTTCGCATTGACAAGGTTGAATTATTAAGTGCATCAAAACTTCTTGTTTCCTGAGCGATTACTTCATTTTTTTCAACACAGTTAATTTGTCTTTTTATTTCAAATTCAATTGCTTTTTGAACATTTCTCATGGAGTTCATATTCTTCACCTCCACCTTGGTTCCAAACTCTTTAGCTCCTTTAAGATTTACGGAAATATTTGCATCACATCGCATAGACCCCTCCTCCATATTTCCATCACAAATATCAAGGTAACGAACTAATTTTCTTACCTCCATTAAATAATCATACGCTTCTTGTGAAGAACGAAGATCTGGTTCGGATACAATTTCAAGCAAAGGAACTCCTGCCCTATTCAAATCAACTAAAGTATCATACAAATCAACATCGTGAATGCTTTTACCAGCATCCTCTTCCATATGAATTCGAGTTAAATTAATAGGAAGTTCTTTATCATTTGCTGTTTTATTTATAATTTGTCCTCCAGTACAAATAGGGGTTTTGTCCTGGGTTATTTGATACCCTTTTGGAAGATCAGGATAAAAATAATTCTTTCTTGCAAAATGCTGGTCAGATGCAATCTCACATCCACAAGCTAAACCAAGCTTTACCGCAAATTCAATGGTTCTTTCATTAACAAAAGGCAAGGTTCCTGGATGTCCAAGAGTAATGGCACTAATATTTGAATTTGGCGAAGCTCCATATTCATTAATGTCATCAGAATATGCTTTGGAATTGGTAAGCAATTGAATATGAACTTCCAGACCAATAACGGCCTGATATTTATCTCGAATGGATTTATCCATATTATGTTCTCGAAATTAACTCTCGCATTATTAATGTCATTTTCGGTTCCTGTTGATTTGCTACTTCAATAACATCTTCAGCGCTTACTTCCTGAATTTTACCCGGAACTCCTAAATCTGTTATAATAGAAACAGCAAAACATGGAATATCCATATGCCTTGCTACAATAACCTCAGGAACTGTTGACATTCCAACAGCATCTGCACCAATAATTCGAACATATTTGTACTCTGAAGGAGTTTCTAAAGTTGGACCAGTTAATCCTGCATAACAACCAGTTGCAACTCTTATATTATTTTCCGCTGCAATTTGTTTGGCAAGATTGATCATGTTTTTATCATAAGCTGCGCTCATATCTGGAAATCTAGGACCAAGTTCTTCCATGTTTTTTCCTATTAAAGGATTACCAGGAAATAAATTAATGTGATCGTCCTGAATCATAATCTCTCCTATTTCAAAGTCTGGATTAACTCCTCCTGAAGCATTACTAACAAACAAACGCTCAATACCAAGAAACTTCATTACTCTGACAGGAAAAGTAACCTGTTGCATTGTATATCCTTCATAAAAATGAAATCTTCCTTGCATGGCTACCACTTGCTTTCCTCCTAGCTCTCCAAGAATTAATCTTCCAGAATGTCCTTTTACAGTAGAAACGGGGAAATTAACAATGTCTTCATATGGAATGCTATCTATAATTTTAATCTCTTTAACCAATCCTCCTAGGCCAGTACCTAAAATAATTCCAACTGTAGGTTTAACTGAAGTTTTATTTTTTATAAATGCTGCTGTTTCTTTAATTTTCTCTAACATAATTTTCAATTATTTTTTTTAGTGCTTTTGTGTCATCAAAATCCAACGATATGGAAACCTTATACCAGGGATACTTTTTCATTTGAGTTTCGGATTCATATTTACATAATCTCACTAAATCTTTTTCTGTGGTTAAAATAACCATATTATTAGAAGCAAAATTATCAAATTTTTGGTGAATCTCTTTTATATCTTTCTTTGTAAATGAATAATGATCTGAATATTTTAAATGAATTACCTTATAACCTTGCTCTAAATATGCATATAAAGGAGATGGATTAGCAATTCCAGTAACTAATAAAATAGAGTCAATACTGTTGACTTCTTTATATATATATTGAATCTTATTGTATTTAATCTTAGAAAAAAAGATGGGTTTTTTAAATCTACTCAATGAGTTTAGAACCTCTTTCTTTTTTATTTCAGGGATTTTTTCAGGGCATTTGGTAACAATGATTATATCCGCCCGATGGGCTCCTAAAACTGGTTCCCTTAGAGAACCAGAAGGCAATGGATAATCTGAATAAAAAGGAGAAGAATAAGTCGTTAAAAGAATGGATAAACCCGGATTAATGGAACGATGTTGAAACGCATCATCCAACAAGATGCAATTTATTTCAGGATACCTTGAAAGCATTTCAAGTACTCCATTTTTTCTTTTCTCACAAACAGCAACATTAATTTTATCTCCCCACTTTTTTTTATAAGTAAGTGGTTCGTCACCCGTTTCTATAAAAGTCATGTTTTCTTTAACCTCTACAAACCCTTTTGATTTTCTTCCATACCCCCTACTTAATAGCAATAAATTGTTTTTTGGCAAAAGAAAATCTGCTAACCACATAACCATAGGGGTTTTTCCAGTACCACCAACACTTAAATTTCCAACGGATATAGAAGACACTTTAGGAGAAAATACGTTTTTTGAGAATAAATCATGAAATTTGTGATATATAAAGGAAATTATATAAAACAAAAAACTAAAAGGAGATAATAAGATCTTAATAATCACGCCTCAAAGTTAATTAATTAGGCTCTTTAATAAAATATAGAATCAAATTTTAAGTTTTTGACTATAATTATTCTAACTTTGCGCCCCGTAGTTACAAATCAATTTTATGTCCAATTCAACAAAGTATGTTTTTGTAACCGGAGGAGTTACTTCGTCTCTTGGCAAAGGCATTCTATCTGCTTCATTAGCAAAACTTCTTCAGGCAAGAGGATACACCGCAACTATTCAAAAACTTGACCCCTATATCAACGTTGATCCAGGAACATTAAACCCATATGAACATGGAGAATGTTTTGTCACCGATGATGGAACTGAAACAGATCTAGATTTAGGACATTATGAGCGTTTTTTAGATGTTCCAACTTCCCAAGCGAATAATGTAACCACTGGGAAAATATACCAGTCCGTTATAGAAAAAGAACGTAAAGGAGAATTTTTAGGGAAAACAGTACAGGTTATTCCGCACATAACTGATGAAATAAAACATCGCATACAACTACTAGGAAAAAATGGAGATTTTGATATTGTAATCACCGAAATTGGTGGAACCATTGGAGATATTGAGTCCCTTCCTTATGTGGAAGCCGTTAGACAAATGATGTGGGAGTTTGAAAATGATTGTATTGTCGTTCATTTAACACTAGTTCCTTATTTATCTGCAGCAGGAGAACTCAAAACAAAACCAACACAACATTCCGTAAAACAACTTTTAGAATTTGGTGTTCAACCAAATATTTTATGCTGTAGAACAGAACATGAACTAGATTTAAAGCTTCGAAGAAAAATCGCGAAATTTTGTAACGTCTCCATGAATGCTGTAATTGAAGCAAAAGATGCGGAATCAATATATGATGTTCCTATTCTAATGCAAGAAGAAGAGTTGGACAAAGTTGTTTTAGAAAAACTTCATTTGCCAATAAAATCTTCTCCGTCATTAACCAAATGGAAAGCTTTTACAAAAAAGCTTAAAAATCCAGTAATGGAAACGACCGTTGGCTTAATAGGTAAATACGTAGAATTAAAAGATTCTTATAAATCAATAAGTGAAGCTATTATACATGCTGGTGTTAGTAATAATAGCAAAGTAAATGTAAAATGGATTCATTCTGAAAAACTCACTGAGAACAATGTCCATAATGAATTAAAAGATTTAAATGGGATTTTAGTAGCACCTGGATTTGGTTCTAGAGGAATCCCTGGTAAAATTTGTGCTGTCACTTACGCTAGAGAAAACAATATTCCTTTTCTAGGGATATGTCTTGGGATGCAATGCGCTGTTATTGAATTTGCTAGAAACGTTTTGAAATTTGAAGATGCACATACGACTGAAATATCAGAATATACCGAATATCCTGTAATTTCATTAATGGAAGAACAAAAAAAAGTTTCAAATTTTGGTGGAACCATGAGACTTGGTGCATATAGTTGTGAATTAAAAGCGAAATCTCTTGTTAGTAAAGCATACAACACTGAACTCATTAAAGAAAGACATCGTCATCGATATGAATTTAATAACCAATTTTTGAAAGATTTTGAAAAAAATGGAATGATTCCAAGTGGAAAAAATCCAAAAACAGGATTAGTCGAAATTATAGAATTAAAAAACCACCCTTGGTTTATTGGAACACAATTTCATCCAGAATACAAAAGTACAGTCATAAACCCGCACCCACTATTTGTTGCATTTATAGATGCAAGTTTAAAATACAAAGAGAAAAACAATGGATAAAAACACACTGACAGGTTTAGTTTTAATCGGTATCTTATTAACCGTTTTTACATTTTTAAACAAACCTGACGAAAAAGAATTAAAGGAAAAACAAAAACAAGAGCAACTAAAAAACACCTCTTCCAAAAAAAATAATGCAATAACTCCTCCTCCTCCTAAAGATACTCTCGCTCGAGAACCTGAAAACGAAGCTACTAAAAATGCTACTCCAAAAGAAAACAACGCTTCTGCAAATGCTACTCCAGAAACAAAAGAAAAAAATACGCAAGCTAAAAAAGGAACAAAAAGCACTATCGAAAATGAAAATTTAATTATTGAGCTTAACTCCAAAGGTGGCATCATCTCTGCAGTATATTTAAAAAAGTATAAAAGTTACACTGATTTTATAAGCAACTCCAAGAATAATAAACTTTGTTTATTTAAAGAAGGGGATAACATTAGCGATATCGTATTTAAGGATGGAAATAAAGATTTATCTACCAAAAATTTGATTTTTAATGTACAAAAAAACAAAGACGGTAGCTCCATCACTTTTATTCATGAAGTTTCAAGTAATAAATTTATAAAACAAATCTATAGTCTACCTAAAAAGGGATTTGAAATTGATTATGACATAAATATAGAAGGATTTGAAAATGCTAAAGGAAATACAATTAAATACAACTGGGCATGTAATTTAAGGAAAACGGAAAGACTTCTTGAAGAACAAAGAAGAGTCTCAACCGTTGGATTTGAATATAAAGAAGATGGCTTTGATTACTTAAGTGAAACCTCTGATGATGATACAGATGCTGAAGAAGACATTAACTGGATAAACTATAAGCAAAGTTATTTCTCTTCTTTCTTAAGGCCATCCACTCCAATAAGTAAAACAGGAACTAAACTGGCAATAAGAAATTATGCGGAAAATGACCCGAGATACAAAACGCATGTTAAATCTTATATTTCCTCTCTGAATATTGGTAAAATTGGAGCCACAAACACTAACTTAAAATTCAAATGGTATTTTGGACCAAATGACTATGATGTTCTTAGTTCGGTTGATAACAACTACGAAGACATCTTAAATTTTGGCCCTGGATTATTTCGATGGATAAACGAATACGCCATTCAACCTATATTTACTTTTTTAATGAAAATTGGTTTAAGTGTTGGAATATCCATTTTGTTTTTAACGATAATTTTAAAATTATTTTTAATGCCGGTTCAATGGAAAATGTTTACTTCTTCAGTTAAAATGAAAATTTTAAAACCTGAAATTGAAGAATTAAATAAAAAATACCCAAATAAAGAAGATGCGATGAAAAAACAAATGGACATGATGAATCTATATAGGGATTCAGGAGCAAGTCCATTATCAGGTTGTGTTCCCATGTTAATTCAAATGCCAATTCTTCTTGCCGTATTTAAATTTTTTCCTACCTCCTTTATTTTAAGACAAAAATCTTTTTTATGGGCTGAAGACCTTTCTTCTTTTGACTCAATTCTTGATCTTAGTTTTAGCATCCCTTTGTATTGAGATCATGTAAGTTTATTTACCCTCTTAATGGCTTGTTCCACCTTGTTTTATACGATAATGAACAGTGGCAACATGCAACAACCACAACAGCCAGGAATGCCTAATATGAAAGTGATTATGTATATCTTCCCAGTGATGATGATTTTCTTTTTTAATAATTACTCCTCTGGATTGAGCTACTATTACTTTATTTCAACTTTATCCTCCATAGCTATTATGTTGATGATTAAAAAATTCTTTGTAGATGAAGAAAAATTAAAACTTAAAATGGCTAACAGAAAAGAAAAGACTAAAACTGAAGGACCAAAAAAATCAAAATTTCAACAAAGGCTTGAGGAAATGCAGAAGAAGCAACAAGAACAAATGAAAAATAGAAGAAAAAAATGAAGTTTTTTATTGACACAGCAAATCTTAATGAAATAAAAGAAGCTTATGACTTAGGAATATTAGATGGAGTAACAACAAACCCATCACTAATGGCCAAGGAGGGCATTACTGGTAAAGAAAATATTCTTAATCATTATATAGAAATTTGTAAAATTGTAGATGGCCCAGTTAGCGCTGAGGTTATTTCCACCGATTATGATGGAATTATTTCCGAAGGAAAAGCACTTGCCTTACTTCACAAAAACATTGTTGTTAAAGTACCTATGATTCCAGAAGGAGTAAAAGCCATTAAATACTTTTCTGAAAACAACATTAAAACGAACTGTACGCTCGTTTTTTCTGCTGGACAAGCTCTATTAGCAGCTAAAGCTGGAGCAACTTATTTATCTCCTTTTTTAGGAAGATTAGATGACATTACAACAGATGGCATTAGCCTTATTTCTCAAATAAGATTAATCTATGATAATTATGCTTACCAAACTAAAATATTAGCCGCATCCATAAGGCACCCTATGCACATTATTAATTGCGCCGAAATTGGAGCAGATGTTATAACCGCTCCTTTAAAAGCTATTAAGTCTCTTGCAAATCACCCATTGACCGATTCTGGTTTAAAAAAATTCCTTGAAGATTATGCAAGAGGTAATCATTAATTATGCTTGGTAAACAAGAAAAAAAAGAAATGAATACTCGCTTTTGGAAAGATTTCAAAAAATCCATGCGAAAAGAAAAATCTATTTCTGCTAAAAAAACAAATTGGGTTAACTATCCTACGCAAATTAATCATCTATACTTAAGAATGATTTGTGAAAAAAGCACTTCTTTAAATTTTGATATACAGATAAAAGATGAAGAAATAAGAGATTTAATTTGGCAACAGTTAATAGAATTAAAAGTAGTTTTAGAAAACTCCATGAACTATCCATCAATATGGACTAAAAATTTTTATACCAAGGAAGGCGTATGTATTAGTAGAATTTCTTGGGAAAATAAAAGCCTATCTTTATATGATGAAACTCAATGGAGTGAAATTCATTCTTTTTTAAAGCAACGAATCCTTGGGTTTGATAAGTTTTATCAAGAATTCAAAGACATATTAATTCATTTACTTAAATAAAGTAATTTTACAAAATGAAAAAAACAGTACTTCTTTTTTGTTCCATCCTCTTGACCTTCTCAGCCAATTTACAAACGATTCTATTGGATGTCGATTTTCAACAAGGAATCCCAGTAAATTTCACAGTAATTGATAACGATGGAAATTTTCCTGCAACAGCAGTTTCTGAATATACTTCTGCTTGGATCTCAACTTCTGATCCAGATAGTTTAATCGATACAGTTGCAGCATCTACCTCTTATTTTAGCCCTTCTGGTACTGCTGATCGTTGGTTAATAACTCCTCCTTTAAATTTAGGAGGGTATGGAAACTATCTATCTTGGAAAGCAAAATCTCATGATCCATCTTTTCCCGATGATTATTTGGTACTTGTTTCAAAAAGCGATAATCAAATTTCAAGTTTCACAGATACTATTGGCTATATTATTGAAGAAAATAGCCAATGGACAGAAAGAGAAGTAGATTTAGCGGATAGTCTTTTTGCTAATCAAACGATATACATTGCATTTATTAACACTACAAATGACGGGTTTAAACTTTATTTAGATGATTTACTATTTCGATCAGAAGATCCCGTTAGCACGTATTCAATTAATTCTTTAAACGACTTTAAAGTTTTTCCAAATCCAAGTTCAGATTATTTATATATCGATACGCATTCAGAAATTAACTATATAGAGATAAAGTCATACTCTGGAAAAAAAATACTTCAATCAAAGGACAAAAAAATAGATCTAAGAGGGGTGAAAAAAGGATTTTATTTTGTCAGTATCTATGCAAATAACTCCGTTAAAACATTGAGTTTTATTAAAAATTAATTTTGCTCATTATCCAAAGGGTTAATCTCCTCTTGTTTTTGTTTTTTTAATGACTCGGCCTTATTACTTGTAATAAAACAAGACATATTTATATACCCCATTCGTAAATCATTAGGAGACATCTTAAAATCCATCATTAATCCTCTTTTATAAGGTTCTTTAAGAAAGAAGAAGTTAAAGAAGAAATTAAAGATATCATATCCTGAAACAGTCATTTTTGTTAAGTCCCTATTGTATTTATTTCTATATTTTTGATGAAATTCTATGATTTCTGGTTTTGAATAATCAAAATCATTATAATCTGAATAATAAAAATCTGGTTTTAAATACAAATCTGTTCCGAAATTTTTATTTCTTAACCAAGATTTATTACCATATAAAACAACCCCACTTTGAATATCAATTTCCGATAAAAAATCATCTACAATTTTTCCGGAATTTGACGCTAAAACAAGAACGCTTGTTGAATCTTTTGTTAAAAAATCTTTAAATTCTGTTATTGTTGTTAAAATCAATTTTTTATTTTGAGTAGAATCAGAATAAAAAACCTCCCTAAAAGTATCAAACAATAATTCATCTGTTTTTTTTCCTGAATTTATTAAAACCACTTGTTTTAATGGATGTTTTTCAATTACATCTTTAGCCATTTTTTGGAATAAAAACTCATATGGGATAACCCCATGATAAGCCAAAGGATTATTATATATCCATTTAGAAGCCATTGGAATTGTAGTTACTAGTGGGATGTTATTTGTTACACACCAATTTGATACCAATAGTGCTTCTCCAGCATGATAAGGAGAAAAAATCAAATCCATGCTATCAAAGACTGGCGTCTGAAGAATCTGCTGAATATTCGCCGTATCGGACATATAATCATAAACATGCAAATCTAAATTCACACTATCTGATTGAAGATCATCTAAAGCCATTGTTAGCCCCATTAAAAAATCAATAGAAGAGAACACCTGTGAATTTGATCTTCTTTTGTTTAAATCTAAATACAATGGTAAAAAAACAGCTATTTTAATTTTTTTCTTTTCGGGGAAAAGAAAAACTGAATCAAGAGAAGAAAAAAAAGTGTCAATGTGAATAAAACCTGTATCTAGATCTCTAATTTTAGAATCATGACCATTTATAACATGAATTGGAATTAAAATTTTTTGACCTATACTTAACTCATTAGAAGTGAAATTATTAATCTTTTTAAGAGGCTTAATGCCACACATATATCGTCTAGAAATGGTATACATGGTTTCACCAGGTTGAACAATGTATTCGATAATAGAATCGGCTTTTAAAAAAATGCTTTTTTCTCCATTAAACTCTAGCGTTGAAACAACTCCATCGATTAAACCATTTGTATCTAGCTTTTGAGTATCCGTTTTAGTAATTGGATTGATTGCATTTTTTATAACTATTATTTGACCAACTTCAATCCCAGATTTACTTCCAGGATTATTTTTAAAAATAGATTTTAAAGAAACTTTATATTTTTTAGCTAATGAATATAAGGTTTCTTTGGGTTTAATTTCGTGGTGAATTGTAGTAGGATTAACAGGAATTAATAGGCGTTGGCCTATAATTAATCCAGAATTAAGGTTTGGGTTAGCATTTAAAATATCTTTTTGATTAACTCCATATATTTTTTTTAATTGATAAAGAGTATTCCCTTTAACAACTAAATGGATGTAGTAATTTTTTCCATTTATTTTTTCTAACTCAATTGTTTGCGATGAAAATAAGTTAACCGCAAAAACAAAAGTTATTAAAAAGAAAAATTTTATCATAATACAAAGTTACAACTTATAATAACCTATAAAAATCGTTCCAATTATTCCCATTCAATAGTCGCTGGTGGTTTTGAACTAATATCATAAGTTACTCTGTTTATGCCCTTAACTTGATTAATTATATCATTGGATACTTTTGCTAAAAAATCGTAGGGCAAATGACACCAATCTGCCGTCATGCCATCCGTTGAAGAAACGGCTCTAAGTGCAACAGCATTTTCATAGGTTCGCTCATCCCCCATTACACCGACAGATTGAACGGGAAGAAACATAGCTCCAGCCTGCCATACTTCATCATATAAACCATGATCTTTTAATCCTTTTATAAAGATATCGTCTACATCTTGAAGAATTTTGACTTTTTCTATAGTAATATCTCCCAAGATTCGAATTCCAAGTCCAGGACCTGGAAATGGATGTCTACCAAGTATTTCATTTGGAATATTAATAGATTTTCCAATTCGTCTCACCTCGTCTTTAAATAAAAGATTTAAAGGCTCTACAACCTTTAATTTCATGAAATCAGGTAAACCCCCAACATTATGGTGAGATTTAATGGTTTGAGAAGGACCACCAGTTGCGGAAACTGATTCAATAACATCTGGATAAATCGTTCCTTGACCAAGCCATTTCGCATTATCAACAAGTTTTGATTCTTTTTCAAAAACCTCAATAAAAACTCGTCCTATTGCTTTTCTTTTAAGTTCTGGATCTGAAATTCCTTCGAGTGCCGAATAAAAATCTTCAGATGCATCGACTCCCTTAACATTTAACCCAAGATTTTTGTATCCATCAAGAACTGATTCATATTCATTTTTTCGAAGCAAGCCATTATTAACAAAAATACAATGTAATTTATCGCCAATTGCTTTATGTAAAAGAACCGAAGCAACTGTTGAATCTACTCCACCAGATAAACCCATAATAACAGAATCATTACCTAGTTTATTTTTAAGTTTAGAAACTGTTTCTTCTACAAAAGAAGAAGGTGTCCAGTCTTGAGAACAATTACAAATTGTGACTATAAAATTTTTCATGATGGATAAGCCACCTTCTGTATGGTAAACTTCTGGATGAAACTGAATTCCATAAGTTTCTTCATTGTTTATTTTAAAACCAGCAACACGAACATCTTTTGTACTACATATAATCGAAGAGTTAGAAGGTTCAGAAATAATCGTATCTCCATGTGACATCCATACCTGAGAGTTTTCCTTTATGCTTTGTAGAAGAATCGATTTTTTATCAACTGAACTCAAATTAGCTCTGCCATATTCTCTTATTTTTGAGGGAAGAACTTCTCCTCCATAATTGTTAGATAGATATTGTGAACCAAAACAAATTCCCAATAGTGGATATTTCCCTTTAATATTTGACAAATCAGGGCCAGGAGAATTTTGATCGAGTGTAGAAAATGGACTACCTGACAAAATAACTCCCTTTATATTTTTATCTAATTGAGGAACTTTATTCCATGGATATATTTCACAATAAACATTTAATTCTCTAACTCTTCTCGCTATTAATTGTGTGTATTGTGAGCCAAAATCTAAAATAATAACCTTTTCATGCATGACACAAAAATACAGTATATAATTACGGAATCCACCTGAAATATGAAAAAATTACATGTCTTAATATTAAGGGAACAGACTTTAAATTTAAATTGAATTAAAAAGTAATAAAATATGACTATATGAAAAAAAAGATAAAAACAGACCTTTTAATTTTAATACAAATAAAAAGATGATGTGTAAAAATATAATATATGTTTGTCTTGTAAAATGAAAAAAGAAACAACTATTAATCGAATTATTATCTTCCCTCATAAGGAGTGAGAAATGTTCAATATAAAAATCTAAAACCTTTCTCATAAAGAAAGGTTTTTTTTTGCTAAAAATTATGGATATGTACTACAACAAAAACACAATTGTCTATTTAAATGGAAAATTCATAAAAGCTACTGATGCATCTACTAATTTGTACTCTCAGACATTGCATTATGGAAGTGGAGTTTTTGAAGGGATAAGATCGTATAACACAGAGGATGGTGTTCGAATTTTTAAAGCAAAAGAACACTATGATCGACTGCTATATTCTGCAAAAAAAATGCATATTAAATTGGATTTAAGCAGCAAAGAATTAGAAAAGATAACCTACCAGGTACTTCAAAAAAATAATCTAAAAGATGCATACATAAGGCCTTTGGTTTATCTTGGAGAAAACATGTCGCTTAACGAATGTAATCGTGTTAACGTCGTTATTATGGCATGGGAATGGGGTAATTATTTAGGAAATAAATTGCTTCGCGTTCAGTTATCAGGTTATCAAAGACCAAATCCACTTTCATGTCATGTAGAAGCAAAGGTAGTTGGTCATTACACCAATAGTATACTAGCAACAAAAGATGCTAAAAGCAAAGGGTATGATGAGGCTTTATTATGTGATTCTGAAGGATTTATAGCAGAAGGTCCAGGAGCAAATTTCTTTGTGGAAAAAGAAGAAGTTTTATTCACCCCACCAAGAGGAAATATTTTACCTGGAATAACTAGACAAACCGTTTTTGAACTTGCAGAAGAACTTGGAATAAAAGTAGTCGAAAAAAAGCTAAAAAAAGAACATCTAAGACAAGTAGACACGGCATTTTTTTGTGGTACAGCCGCAGAAATAGTAGGGATAAAATCCATTGATCATCTAATTTTTAAATTAAAATGGGAAGACAGCATTAGCTCAATGATTCAAAAAAAATACAAGATGAGGGTATCCAAGAATGAATTTCAAAATGTATTTGTATGAAAACACTTGAATTAAATAAATTCAGCAAGACAATAACCCAAGACGAATCTCAAGCAGGATCTCAAGCAATGCTTTATGGTATAGGGTTAAAAGAATCCGACATGAATAAAGCACAAATTGGAATTGTCGCTAGTGGATATGAAGGAAACACCTGTAATATGCACCTTAATGATCTTGCAAAAGAAGTCAAAAAAGGAACCAAAGCATCCGATTTAGTTGGTCTTATTTATCATACAATAGGCGTTAGTGACGGAATATCTAATGGCACAAATGGAATGAAATTCTCGATGATTTCAAGAGATATTATTGCTGATTCAATTGAAACCGTAACCAATGCTCAATGGTATGATGGCATTATAGCTGTTATGGGATGTGATAAAAACATGCCCGGATCCTTAATAGCAATGGGTAGATTGAATAGACCATCTATAATGGTATATGGAGGATCGATACATTCAGGGAATTGGCAAGGCGAAAACCTTAATATTGTTTCAGCATTTGAAGCGTATGGAAAAAAAATCACCAATAAAATTAGCCCCTGTGATTATAAAGGGATTGTAAAAAATTCATGTCCAGGTGCTGGCGCATGTGGAGGAATGTATACTGCCAATACGATGGCATCTGCTATCGAAGCACTTGGAATGAGTCTTCCATATAGCTCTTCAAACCCTGCAATAAGCAATGAAAAAATAAATGAATGTAAAAATGCTGGGAAAGCAATTAAAATATTATTAAAAAATGACATTAAACCAAGCGATATAATGACTAAAAACGCATTTTATAATGCGATGAAAATTATTTCTGTTTTGGGTGGTTCAACAAACTCGATTATTCATTTAATCGCAATGGCACATTCGGTAGGTATTAAATTAAGATTGACTGATTTTCAAAAGATAAGTAATGAAACTCCTATGCTTGCAAACTTAAAGCCAAGTGGAAAATACCTTATGGAAAAAATTCATCAAAAAGGGGGACTCCCTTCCATTATGAAATACTTATTAAATAATGGAATACTAAATGGATCGTGTATGACAGTTACTGGAAAAACAATAAAAGAAAACTTAAAAAATGTCAAAGCGATAACTCCTGATTCTGATTTATTTTTCTCAAAAGATACCCCATTAAAAAAAACCGGTCATTTACAAATACTTAAGGGAAATCTTGCAACAAGAGGGTCTGTTGCTAAAATCACTGGAAAAGAAGGCGAATACTTTAAGGGAAAAGCCATTGTATTTGAAGACGAGAAATCTGCAATAGAAGGAATAAAATCAGGGATTGTTAAAAAAGGAAATGTGCTGGTTATTAGAAACTGTGGTCCAAAAGGAGGTCCTGGAATGCCCGAGATGCTCAAGCCTAGTTCGGCTATTATGGGAAAAGGAATTGGGAAGGATGTTGCTCTTGTAACCGATGGAAGATTTTCAGGAGGAACACATGGATTTGTAGTTGGTCATGTTGCTCCTGAAGCATATGAAGGCGGAAATATTGCTTTTATAAAAAATAACGATCTCATCGAAATAAATGCCCAAGAAAATTTCATTAATCTCTTGATCTCTAAAAATGAATTAAGTCAAAGAAGAAAAGAATGGAAAGGACCAAATGAAACTAAATTAATTGGAATATTAAGAAAATATAGAAAACAGGTTTCTTGCTCTTCAAAAGGATGTATTACAGATTTATAAAATGGAAAAAATATCAGGATCACAAGCAGTAATTAAATCTTTAATAAAAGAAAATGTGGATACCATATTTGGGTATCCAGGAGGGGCCATTATGCCTATATATGATGCATTATATGGATATAAAGAGGATATTACTCATATACTAGTTCGACATGAGCAAGGAGCAATACATGCCGCGCAAGGATATGCGAGAGCTTCAAAAAAATGCGGAATTGTTTTCGCAACCTCTGGACCAGGTGCAACAAATCTAATCACTGGCCTAGCAGATGCAATGATTGATTCTACTCCAGTTGTTTGCATCACAGGGCAAGTACACTCCTCTCTTCTTGGGACAGATGCATTTCAAGAAACAGATGTAATTGGAATATCAATGCCGGTTACCAAATGGAATATTCAAATAACCAAAAGCCAAGATATCCCAAATGCAATTGCAAAAGCATTTTACATCGCAAAATCAGGAAGACCCGGACCTGTTCTAATCGATATTACAAAAGATGCGCAATTTGATTTATTAAATTTTGACTATGAATTTTGTAAGCATATTAGAAGTTATTTCCCGTTTCCCATTATAAATAAAAAAGAAATTAAAAATGCTGCTAAGGAAATAAATAAATCTAAAAGGCCATTATTGGTTATTGGTCAAGGGATCATTTTATCCAATGCTGAAAATGCATTATTAGATTTTGTTAAAAAAACCGATATTCCAGTTGCATCTACCTTATTAGGTTTAGGAGCTTTTCCAAATAAGCATAAAAACTATGTTGGATATCTTGGTATGCATGGAAATTATGCACCAAATATAATGACCAATGAATGCGATTTATTAATTGCGATTGGAATGCGATTTGATGATCGAGTTACTGGTAATACAGATAAATATGCAAAACAAGCAAAAGTCATCCATATTGATATTGATAAAGCAGAGTTAAATAAAATTATACCTGCTCATTATACCATTCATGCGGATGCAAAAGAAGCCTTGAATGAATTAACAAGCGTAGTGTTTGAAAAAAAACACAGCAATTGGAATAGAGAGTTTGAAATTTTAGAAAAACAAGAGCTAAATCAGGTGATTTACAAATCAATTAAGCCAAAATCCGGGAAAATAAAAATGGCGGAAGTGATTAATTTACTAACAAAAAAAGCTGACAAAAACACGATAGTAACAACAGATGTTGGGCAGCATCAAATGGTCACCTCAAGATATTATAAATATGAAAACACCAGAACAAATATAACTTCTGGAGGACTAGGCACAATGGGATTTGCACTTCCTGCTGCAATTGGCGCAAAGTTAGGAGCGAAAAACAAAACAGTCATTGCGATTATAGGAGATGGAGGATTTCAAATGAATATTCAAGAACTTGGAACAATAATGCAATCAAATATTGACATTAAAATGATCATTTTAAACAATAATTTTTTAGGAATGGTTAGACAATGGCAAGAAATGTTTTTTAACAAAAGGTATTCATTTACAGACATACAAAATCCAAATTTTATAAAAATTGCAGAAGGATATGGAATCAAAGGAAAAAAAATCGAAAATAGAGCTTTATTAGACCGTGGAATGGATCAATTACTTAAAAGCAAAGGATCATTTCTTCTTGAAATTATTTGTGAAAAAGAAGAAAATGTTTTTCCAATGGTTAAAACTGGCTGTAGTGTCTCTGAAATTATTTTAAAATGAAAACATATAACATCACTGTATTCACAGAAAATAACATTGGTATATTAAACCGAATTACAATCATATTTACAAGAAGACATGTTAACATTGAAAGTATAACTGCTTCAGATTGCGAAGAAGATGGAATATATAGGTATACAATAGTGGCTAAAATTACAGAAAGCCAAGTGATCAAGATTGTTAATCAGATTGAAAAATTAGTCGATGTAATAAAGGCATTTTATTATGAAAATAAAGAGGTGATTTATCAAGAACTGGCATTATTTAAAGTGGCGAATTCATCATTTAAGAACCAAAAAATAAATTCCCTTTTAAAAAATAACAATGTAAGAATAATCTCTGTAGAGTCCGAATTTGTAACGCTTGAAAAAACTGGATCATCAGAAGAAATAAAAAATTTATTTACCTATTTAAAACCTTATGGGGTTCTAGAATATGCTAAATCAGGAAGAGTAGCAGTTTCTAAACCAATGAGAAATCTAAAAGATTTTATTTAAAAACAATTAATAAAAAAGTAAACATGGCAACTATCAATTTTAGCGGAACCAAAGAAAATGTAATTTTAAGAGAAGAGTTCCCACTACAAAAAGCAAAAGATAAATTAAGCAACAAAACAATTGCTGTTTTAGGATATGGAGTTCAAGGTCCAGGACAAGCATTAAACTTAAGAGACAATGGTTTTAAGGTCATTGTTGGTCAACGAAAAAACACAAATAGCTGGAAAAAAGCAATTAAAGACAATTGGTCTGAAGGAGTTAATTTATTCGACATCGAGACAGCAAGTTCTAAAGCTGATATCATCATGTATTTATTATCAGATGCTGCACAAATTTCCTGTTGGGAAAAAGTAAAACCTCATTTAACAAAAGGAAAAACACTCTATTTTTCTCATGGATTTGGAATCACATACAATGAACAAACAGGAATTATACCTCCTGTTGATGTAAATGTGGTTATGGTTGCTCCAAAAGGGTCTGGGACTTCTCTAAGAAGGTTGTTTTTAAATGGAGAAGGAATAAACTCAAGCTATGCGGTTTATGTAGATTATTCAGGAGAAGCAAAAGACATTGCTTTATCCCTAGGGATTGGTATCGGTTCTGGATATTTATTTGAAACAGATTTTAAAAAAGAGGTCTACTCTGATCTTACTGGCGAGCGAGGAATTCTAATGGGGGCTTTGGCTGGAATGTTTGAAGCACAATACGACGTTTTAAGAAAAAATGGACATTCTCCATCTGAATCATTTAATGAAACTGTAGAAGAACTCACACAAAGTTTAATGCCCTTAGTAGCAGAGAACGGAATGGATTGGATGTATTCAAATACTTCCGTTACAGCACAAAGAGGAGCATTGGATTGGAAAAACAAATTTAAAAATGCCGCCCTTCCAGTTTTTAATGAACTTTATGAAAGTGTTTCATCTGGGAAAGAAGCTAAAAGAGTTATCATTGAATCTAGTAAAACTAATTATAGAGAGACACTTAACAAAGAATTAAAAGAAATTAGAAACTCTGAACTTTGGCAAACCGGTCTTGTGGTAAGAAAATTAAGAGCTAAAAACTTGTCATGAATTTGTTCAATGAATCCATAAAAGCTAAACACATTTTAAAAAATGTTATTCTTAATACTCCCCTTGAAATAAATGAGTATTATTCAAAAAAAAAAGAGGCAAAAATTTATTTTAAAAGAGAAGATCTACAAATTGGTCGTTCATATAAAATAAGAGGGGCATTAACCAAAATAAAACAATTAAGCGTAGAAGAAAAAAAACATGGAGTGGTTTGCGCAAGTGCTGGAAATCATGCACAAGGAGTTTCCATTGCTTGTTCATTAATGAATATAAATGGGGTTATTTTTATGCCTTTAACCACTCCAAAACAAAAAATAAAAAAAGCACGGGATTTTGGAAAGAAAAAAATAGAAATTAAATTGATTGGAGATTCTTTCGATGAAACAAAGAAAATTGCCCTAAATTATTGCAAAGAAAACAAACAAACATTCATTCATCCTTTTGATGACATGAAAGTTATTGCTGGCCAAGGCACAGTTGGCTTAGATATTTTAGAGCAACAAAAAGATATTGATCTATTAATAGTTCCTATAGGTGGTGGTGGTTTAGCTGCAGGAATGTGTGAGGTAATGAATAAACTAAGTCCAAAAACTAAAATTATTGGAGTGGAACCAGTTGGGGCACCATCCATGACTTTTGCATTAAAAAAAAATAAACCAACCTCCATTAATGTAACCGATAATTTTGTCGATGGAGCTGCAGTAAAAAAAATCGGAGAGCTAAATTTTAAAATCTGTAAAAATAAACTAAGCAAAGTTATCCGTGTTCCTGAAGGACATATATGTAGTAAAATCATCAAAGTTTATAATGAAGAAGGAATAGTTCTTGAACCAGCAGGCGCTTTGGCTATATCTGCATTAGATTTAATAGACAATGAGGAATTAAAAAACAAAACCATTGTTTGTGTTATTAGTGGTGGAAACAATGATATCTCTAGAACGGAAGAAATAAAAGAAAGAGCATTAATTTATGAAAATTTAAAACATTATTTTTTAATAAACTTCCCTCAGAGACCAGGAGTTTTAAAAGAATTTGTAAGTGAGGTTCTTGGCACTGAAGATGACATTACCTTTTTTCAATTTTCAAAAAAAAACAACAAAGAAACGGGTCCAGCAGTAGTAGGAATTGAATTAGTAAAAAAAGAAGGGATTAAAGAAATTTACAAAAAAATGGACAACAGAAAATACCAATATGAATATTTAAATCAAAATAGTTTGTTATTTAATCAATTAATTGGATAACCCTTTATCGAAGAAGATTAACGTGGCCAACAATTGACCTTTCTATGCCTTTATTAGTGGTGAAGGTTAATCGCCAAGTATAAACCCCTTCTTGTGCGGGTCTATTTCTATTTCCATGTTTACCATCCCAAGTAGAATTAATATTATCTGAAGTGTATACTAACTCTCCCCATCTATCAAATATTTTTAAATTAAATGCCTCGATAGAAGCTGGAGAAGAAAACACCGGATAAAACTCTTCATTAATTCCATCTTCAGTAACCGTAAATGTGTTTGGCACATAAAACACCAACTCATCTAGCATTTCAAAAGATAAAATCGCAGTATCAACGCATCCATTTATAGTATCTATGGCAACAAGTGTAACGTCATAAGTTGCCTCTAATTCTTCTTGATAATTGTGGACTGGGTTAACATCGGTTGAATTAGGACTACCATCTCCAAAAAACCAAATATATTCTTGGGCTCCAATAGAATTATTCATGAAGATGATTTGACCAGAATAATAATCTATATTTTGAGTTGTAGCAGTAAATGCAGCGGTTGGATTTTCTATAGCACAAATAGCACTATCCATCGTTAAAGTGCCATAACAACCATTACTTGCCAAAGTTGTAAGACTAACATCATAGCAGCCCGGAACGTTAAATGTATAACTAACGGATCCACATCCAACCAAAGTATCTCCATTACCAAAATCCCAAACACAAGACAATGGATTACCTTGGCTATTGTTAGAGAAATTAACCGTCAAAGGAACACATCCGGATGAAATATCAAAAAAGAAATCCGTTTCTATTTCTTCCGGTTGAGTTACAATAGCAGAAGTATTAACTTGACAACCATTTGCATCGGTTACTAACACATTATATGTTCCAGCAGAAAGCGAATCATAAAAAAGATCTGTAGATCCACTAGCCCATAAGATGTTATAAGGAACAGAACCACCAGTAATATCAAGTAAAATGGCTCCATCGGATAAACCATAACAGGAAACAGGTGTTTCCGTATAAGTGACTACTAAAGGAAGAGCAGGTTCTGTAACATTAACAACCGTAAAAGCAACACAGGAATTTGCATCGGTGACTGATAACTGATAGACACCAGCACCAATACCAGTTAAATCTTGACTAGTTTGTCCTGTATTCCAAAAATAAGTATACCCCGGAGTACCTCCAGATACTGAAACATCTATAGAACCACCTGGTTGCCCATTACATGGTGGAGGAGTTATGAAAACAGAGATAACTAGAGGCGAACTTGGTTGTGTTATCGTAATTTCAAGAGAATCTGTACAACCAACAGAATCTGTAACATAAACCGTATATGTTCCAGCAATCAAATTATTAATATCTTGAGTGAATTCATTATTAGACCATACATAGGTATATGAACCCGTTCCACCAGAAACAGAAATATCAATACTCCCATCGTTATTTCCAAAACAATCCACATTTTCGTGGGTTTCAGTAATAGTAATCGGTTCTATTGGTTGGGTAACAATAACATCAAGGCTATCTATACATCCATTTAAGTCGGTAACATAAACGGTATATGATCCAGCAGGGATGTTTGATAAATCTTGAGTAATAGCCCCATTACTCCATAAATAAGTATAATTAGGAGTTCCTCCAAGAACAGTTATATCAATAGATCCTGTAGAATCTCCAAAACACAATACATTAACATGTGTATCGGCAATAGATATTGGACTAATTGGCTCAGTAAGCACAAAAAAGGTATCCAGTATACAACCATTTGAATCCGTAATAGTTAAATTATAAGTTCCTTGAATTAAAGTATCAATGTCTTGAGTGGTTTCTAGATTACTCCATACATAAGTATAAAATGGAGTTCCTCCTGAAACGGTTACATCAATTGCTCCATCATCCCCTCCAAAACAATTTACATTAGATAGAATCGCATTCAAAGAGAGTGGATTAGATGGTTGAGAAATTAAAATAGATGTATCTACTACACATCCAATAGAATCGGTTACAAAAACGGTATAATTACCTGCAATTAATGAATCTACATCTTGTAAAGTATCGCCATTAGACCACGAATATGTATAACCAGGAGAACCACCAATAACATTAATATTAATTAATCCGGTTGAATCACCATAACAAAGAATATCCTGGCTGTTATATGTAATTGTAATTTCTGAAGATGGCTGTGATATTGGGAAACTAATATTTGCAGAACAACCATTAAAATCAGTAACATCTAAACTATATGAACCTGCTGGAATATTAATTAAATCTTGAGTTGTACTTAAATTAGACCATAAATAAGTATAAGGAAATGTACCCCCCTGAACAGAAATATCAATAGAGCCAGTAGAATCACCAAAACAAAGAACATCTACAAAGGTTCCGGATAAAGATAAAGCAGTTAATGGCTGAACAATATCTATAGATCCAGATACAATACAACCATTAGAATCTTGAACATCAACCACATAGGTTCCTGCTGCTAATGACCCTATATCTTCTGTTATTTCCCCATTACTCCAATTAATTACGTATGGACCTACCCCACCCGATATCGTTAAATCTATACTTCCATCAGAAAAACCAAAACAGGTAACATTTGTTCCACTTAAAAAGATAGATAAAGAAGATGCTGGTTGTAAAATAGTAGTTGAATCATCTAAAGAGCATCCTAAAGAATCTATTATTGTTACATAATAAGTCCCTAAAACCAAACTGTCAATATCTTGTATTGTATCCCCAGTAGACCACGAATATGTATAACCAGGTGTACCACCAGTTACCGTTAAATCAATCGCACCATCATCATAGCCAAAACAACTCACATCGGTATTTAAAAAAGTTGCGGATAAAGTGTCCAAAGGTTGTTGAATTAAAAAATCTGTAGATTCAACACATCCATTGGCATCGGTTATATCCACTGAATATAAACCAGCAGGAACATTTAATAAATTCTGATTTGTCGATGAATTAGACCACAAATAAGTATAGGAAGGAGTTCCTCCAAAGGGATTCAAAAACACTTGCCCATTCGATAAACCATAACACGTTACATCCACAATAGAATCGCTATAATTTAAGGATGCAGCTGGTTGGGTTACATCGATAGAAGAAGTTTGAGTACATCCTAGTGAATCCGTTACTGTAACAAAATAAGTTCCAGCAATTAAGGTATCAATGTCTTGTAAAGTATCGCCATTGGACCATAAATATGTATAAGGGGGGGTTCCTCCAGAAACGGATAAATCAATTAATCCATCATCAATATTAAAACAAGAAACAGGAGTCATCGATGAATTTATTTGAATCAATGATGACTGGTTAACCGTTATCGATAATGTGTCTTGACAAAATTCGTCATCGGTAACAATAACCGTATAAATTCCCGCAGGGATATTTGTTAAGTCTTCTGTGCTTAAACCATTATCCCATTGATAAACAAAACCCGTATTAAAACTATTTACCGAAAGATCAATTTGACCAGTAGAGGCATTAAAGCAATTTACATCAACAACAACTGCCGATAATGAATTTGGAAAAGTGGGTTGAGTTAAAACAACTGAATCTGACAAAATACAACCCAATGAATCTGTCACTGTAATTACATAAGTACCAGACAATAAATTTGATAAATCCTGTGATATCATACCATTGGTCCAAGAATACGTATAAGGAGCAGTACCTCCATTAACCGTAACATCAATAGCACCAGTTGAATCTCCAAAACAACCAATATTAGTTTGTGAAATAGATAAGATATATGGCAATGGTTGATTAATCTCAATACTATCCTGTATTGTACACCCAAGTAAATCGGTTACACTAACCACATACATTCCAGCTGCCACATTGTTTAAATCTTGCGTGCTTTGGCCATTACTCCAACTATATAAATAACTAGGAGAACCACCGGTTACAGTAAGATCAATATCTCCATCCAAGCCACTATAACAGGTAACCGGTGAGGAATTTAAACTTAATATCAAAGGTTGAGTTGGTTCATCGACAGTGAAATCCCAAACGCTTGTACATAAATTAGAATCCGTGATAAGCACTTGATATGAACCTGCTGGTAACAAAGAAACATCTTCTGTCGTTGGACCATGATTCCATAAGAAGGTATATGGACTTGTTCCACCTGAAACGGTTAAATCGATCAAGCCATCACTAAATCCATTGCATGAAACATCTGTAATAGCAGCACTAATTTGAACACTCATCGCTGGCTGATTAACTAAATCGGAAACAAATGCACTACAACCATTTGCATCGGTTATTGTAACAGAATAAAAACCACTAGCAATTCCAGTTAAATCTTGAGATACGGAACCATTATTCCAAAGGTATGTGTAATTAGCTGTGCCACCAGAAACAATTAAATCTATTTCACCACTACTCTGTCCAAAACAACCAACATCCGTAATAATTAACGATGCTGTCAATGGATTATTAGGTTCTGTAATTGTTGCTGAAATACTATCCTGACAACCAAAATCATCCGTTACAATAACGGTATAAGTACCTGACTGTAGAGAATCAATGTCCTGACTCCCATCTCCATTAGACCACAAATATGTATAGGATGGAGAACCACCAATAACAGTTAAATCAATAGCTCCATCATTTCCAAAATTACACGAAACATCCGTGGTAGCAACAGATAATGAAATAGATGAAAAAGGCTCGTTTATGGTATCTGAAGCAGAAACAGTACAACCATTAGAATTAGTTATTGTAACCACATAAATACCCGCAGGTAAAGAATCCAAATTTTGAGTAGTATCGCCATTATTCCATGAATAAGTAAAAGGAGAATTTGGACCATTTACAGTTAAATTTATGGATCCTGTAGAATCTCCATTACATAAAACTGGCACAACCGATGTGGAAGCAACAATACCTGATCCTGGTTGACCAACTGTGATAGATGCGGTTTCAACACAACCATTATCATCTAATACAGTAAGATCATATGTACCAGCTAACAAATTAAATAAATCCTCGGTAGTTGCCGATGTATTCCATTGAAACTGATATGGAGATGTGCCCCCAGTAATCGTATTATCAATACTTCCTGTTGACTCACCAAAACAAATATTATCCACAACAATCGATTGAATATTTAGTGGAGCTAAAGGTTGATTTACAGTATCTGAAAAAGTAACCGTACATAAATTACCATCAGTAATGGTAACAAAATAAGGAGCTGCAGGCAAATTATTAATAAATGTAGAGGTATTTCCAGTATTCCATAAATATGAATATGGGGTTAAACCACCATTGACCACAACGTTAACTGTTCCAGTAGTCTGGCCATAACATGCGTTATGGGTACTCGTTGTATTAGCGGTTAATGCTGTAGGTTCAAAAATAGTAATTGAAATACTGTCTACACATCCATTTGTATCGGTAACAATAACGTTGTAGTTTCCTGCAACTAAACTATCGGCAGTAGTTGTATTATCCCCATTAGACCATAAATAGGTATATGGTGATGTTCCACCATTAGCAACTACAGAAGCAGTACCAGTAGCTCCACCATGGCATAAAACATCTGTTTTTGAAATAGTAAGAGAAATTGCAGACATTGGTTGCGTTACTTGAGCGCTTAATGAAAAATCACAACCATTGGTATCCGTTATTATTACTGAATAAACACCTATTGGAACATTGGATAAATCTTCGGTTGTAGCTCCAGTATTCCACAAGAAAGAATAATTAGGTGTACCACCAGAAACAGAAACATCGACATAGCCATTACTTCCTCCAAGACATGAAACATTTGAAACCAAATGAGTTGCATTTACGACACTAGAGGGTTGAATAATAGAAATAGGCAAAGTAGCTGAACAACCGTTACTATCTTGAACATTTACTGAATAATTTCCAGCAGTAATGGAAGATAAATCTTCCAAAATTGATCCATTATTCCAAGTAAAATTATAGCCTGGAACTCCTCCAGTAACCGTCAGGTCAATAGCACCATCATTTCCAGCAAAACAAGAAACATTCTGATGTGTTTCCGTTACGGTTAAAGGTGCAAGAGGCTGATCAACAGATAAAGATAGGTTTTCAACACATCCATTACTATCAGTTATAATTACTGAATAATTCCCAGCAGTTAAATTAAATATAAGAGATGTGGTATCCCCAGTACTCCATAAATAGGTGTATGGAACTGTTCCTCCTGTAACAGTAAGGTCAATTGCTCCTGTCGTTTGATTAAAACAAACAACATCCGTAATTAAAGTATCTATTGTCAATGGCAAAGCAGGCTCTAAAATATCTACCGAAAGGAAATAATCACAACCTAACACATCTTCTATATCAACAAAATATGTTCCTTGAGATAAATTTGTTAAATCTTCTGTTATAGCACCATTATTCCATGTATAGGTATACCCTGGATTACCACCAGTTACCGTTAGGTCAATTTGACCATCAAAACCACCATTACATAATACATCTGTTTTAACTGCACTTGCTGAAATCGTATTGGAGGGATCAATAATCGTTACAGAAATAGTATCCTCACACAAATGTGCATCGGTAACTGTTAAATAATAAGTTCCTGCGGACAATAGTAAAATATCTTCTGTAGTTTGCCCATTAGACCAACTATAAGAATATCCTGGGGTTCCACCAGAAACACTCGCATCAATTGATCCTGTTTGTGTTGCAACACACAAAGCATCGACATGTGTCTCTGTTATTGAAATGGGAGTAGATGGTTGAATTATCGATGAACTTAAACTATCAATACAGCCAGCTGCATCAGAAACAATAACGGAATAGTTTCCAATAGTTAAGGAACTGATATCTTGCGTACCTGCTCCATTAATCCAACTATAAGAATACCCTGGCGTTCCACCTGTAACACTTAAATCAATTGCACCTGTTGCAGCTCCGTGACAAAGAACATCTGTTACCAAAGCAGATAAAAATAATGGGGCAAAAGGTTGTTGAATAGTTATGCTAATCGATGTATCACAACCTAAAGAATCAGTAACCAATACAGAGTAGGTTCCAAAAGATAAGTTTATAATATCTTCGGTTGTCGCACCAGTATTCCACAAATAAGTATATGGCGAAGTACCACCTGTAGTATTTATATCAATTGATCCAGTCGAATCACCAAAACAAAGAACATTCACATGACTTTCTGCCAAACTTAATTCAGAAATAGGTTGTCCAACACTATAGTTACCCGAAATAGAACATCCATTCGTGTCGGTAACATTTACACTATAAATCCCAGAAATAAGCCCCGTAATATCTTCATTTGTAGAACCAGTTGACCAAACATAGGTATATGGACTTGTTCCTCCGGAAACTACAAGATCAATTTCTCCATTAGCTCCTCCAAAACAGGATACGTTTTGAATTATCGTGCCAAGAGACAATGCAGCTGTAGGTTGAGATATATTAATAGTTAATGTCTCTGAACAATTATTAGAATCTGTTACAGTTACTGCATAAGATCCTGCAGTAAGATTATTTATATCTTCTGCTGTTGATCCATTTGACCAAGAATAAGAATATGGAGATGTTCCACCTGAAATTGTAATATCTATTGCCCCATCATTCCCTCCAAAACACAAAACATCTGCATGTGTTTCAGCAATACTTAATGGATTAGATGGTTGATTAACAGAAACGGTTAAACTATCTACACAAGCATTTCCATCAATTACTTGAACTTGATAGGAACCAACTGGTAAATTTGAAATGTCTTGTGTAATTTCAGAAGTGTTCCAAAGATAAGTATAGGTTATAGTACCACCTGAAACAGATAAATCAATACTTCCGTCGTTGCCACCAAAGCATAAAACTGGAGATGAGGTAGCTGAAAGTGATAATGGCGAAACTGGCTCAGATATAGTGAAACTTGAATCTAAAGAACATAAATTACTATCTAAAACCTGTAAAGTATATACTCCTGCAATTAAACCACCAATACTATCGGTTATTTCAGAGGTATTCCATTGGTAGGTATATGGACTTGTTCCTCCAGATATAATGGTAGAAATACTTCCGTTATTTCCAGAGAAACACAAAACATCAACAATGTTTGCTGATAAGGATAATGGAGCCAATGGTTGCAACACATCAATTGTATCGGATTTAACACAGCCATTCGAATCTGTGACAATATAGATGTATGTTCCTGTTGGTAAGGAATCTAAGTCTTGCGTGGTTTGATTATTGGACCAAGAATAAGAATATGGAGATGTTCCACCTGTAATACTTAAATTAACTGTTCCTGTTGAATCTCCAAAACAAAGCACAGGAGTTGCATTAAACAAATCAGATATTAATGGAGCAACCGGTTGCGTAACAATAACCTGAATACTGTCTGTGCAATTATTTGTGTCGGTAACAACAACGGAATATAATCCTGCGGTTAACGAATTAATATCTTGCGTTGTTTCTCCATTAGACCATAGATATGAATAAGGACTTGTCCCCCCTGTAACGGTTAGGTCTATTTCTCCATCATTAAATCCAAAACAAGAAACAGCAATAGCTGTATCGCTTAAAGAAATTGGAGCAAATGGCTGATTAATTGAAATTGTAGAAGATTCAATACAACCATTGCTGTCGGTAACAGTAATAGTATATGAACCAAAAGGTAAATTAATTAAATCTTCTATGGTATCTCCTGTAGACCAACTGTAAGAATAATTTGTTGTTCCACCTGTAACGGTTAAATCTATCGAACCAACGGAATCATCATGACAAGGGTTATCAATTGTAGCAGAACTTAATGATAAGGAAGCCACAGGCTGATTAATAGTAGTCTGTAGTGTGTCAACACAATTATTAGAGTCCGTAACAATAACTTGATAAGATCCTGCAGGAATATTTGTTAAGTCTTCATTGGTAGAAGATGTATTTCCTGACCATAAATAGCTATA